>NZ_KV792669.1:27400-88668 GCF_001808255.1 Neisseria sp. HMSC15G01 | reverse complement strand
AAGGCAGACGCTCTACCAACTGAGCTAATCACCCATGCGCAAAATTGCGAAGACGCTATTAAACCAAAAAATCCTGATGCGCGCAAGATTTATTTGTCGATAATTAGATATCTCCCTGCAAGCACCAGTTTTCAAAGGAAATAATTTCTTCCTGCTTGCCTGCGACAACCAAAATGTCGCCGTTTTCCAGAACAAAATCAGGGTCAAGGTCTTGGATTTTTCCGGTATTGCGGCGGATAAACAATAGTTTCAGATAATGCGCTGCCAATGGCAATTCACGGATGGTTTTACCGATGGCGTGCGCTTCGCCTTGCAATGGGAAGGCATGGCGGCAGACGGCCTTGCTGTCTTCATCGGAGAAGCTGTCATCATCACTGCCGACAAACAAGTCTTGCAACGATGCATAGCGGCTGTGACGGATGTGGGTTATGGTTTGATAAACATGGTTGTAAGAGAGACCGTGACCCAACATGGCATAGCTTGCCAGCACCAGGCTGGTTTCTTTGGTATCGGAGACGGTTTCTTCCGCACCCATTTCGGTAAAGGTTTTGACGTAATCGTCATTGGTGGCGCGAACATAAACCGGCATACTCGGATGCATGGACATGATGTTGCCGAGAACATGTTGGGTTTCATGCATATTGTTCAGCGTGATGACCACCATTTTGGCGCGCCCCAAGCCGGCGGCTTCCAAGACTTCACGGCGTTTGGCATCGCCAAAGGAAACCGGTTCGCCTGCGTTGCGTGCCACTTGTACGCGGGCAATATCCAAGTCAAGGGCAAAGTAGGGGATACCTTCTTGCGCCAATACACGGGCAACCGATTGACCGCCGCGTCCGAAACCGATAATCAGGACGTGTTCGGATTTGCTCATGGTTTCCACCAACATAGAGTGCAAGTCCAAGGCTTTCATGTCCCAGTCGGATTTAACGAAGCGGCTGACGATGGCATCGCTGCTGCCCAAAATGAATGGTGCGGCAATCATGGAGAGCAAGACGGCTGCAGTGGCCGCTTGTTCCAATTCAGGTGAAACCATATTGATTTTGCTGGAAATGGCCAGCATCACGAAGCCGAACTCGCCGCCTTGCGCCAAATAAAGCGCACTCTTGAGGCTGTCGCCCACAGGGTTTTTCATGCGCAAAGCGATGATGAAGACGACCAGTGCTTTCAAGACCAACAGGATTGCCAACAAAATCAGGATTTGCTGCCAGTTGCCGATCAGCGCCTGAATATTCAGCTTCATACCGACGGTAATGAAGAAGAAGCCAAGCAGGATGTCGCGGAATGGACGGATGTCGTCTTCTACCTGAATACGGTATTCGGTTTCGGAAAGCAACATACCGGCGACGAATGCGCCCAATGCCATAGACAGGCCTTCAAGCTCTGTCAGATAGGCCACGCCCAAAGTAACCAGCAAAACGTTGATCATAAAGAGTTCGGACGATTTGCGTTTGGCAACCAGTCTGAACCAGCGTGACATCACTCGGCTGCCGACAACAAACAAAATGCCCAAGGTCAGCAACATTTTCAAACCGGCCAAGCCCAGCACTACCCACAAGTTGCCTTCGCTGCCGCCAGCAAGCGCCGGAATCAGAATCATCAGCGGTACCACGGCAATATCTTGCATCAGCAAAACACCCATGGCCATTTGACCATGCGGCTGACCCAGCTCGGTTTTCTCCGACAGAATGCGGCTGACGATGGCGGTGGACGACATGGTCAGTGCGCCCGCAGTGGCAAACGCCCAGTTAAACGGCGTGCCCATTGCCATCAAAATGCCCATAATCGAGAGCATGGTAATGATGACTTGTAAACCACCCAAGCCGAATACGAGGCGGCGCATGGCTTTGAGTTTGGGTAGGGAGAATTCGAGACCGATGCTGAACATCAAGAACACAATGCCGATTTCGCCCAAATAGTCGGTGGCGTAGCTTTGCGGAATCAGTTTGAACATACCCGGACCGGCAATAAAACCGACCAAAAGATAACCGAGCATGGAAGGAATGTTGAACTTGCGACAGCAGATAACCGTAATGACGGAAACCAACAGGACAATGACAATGGGACCGAGGGAGAATTCGTGCATAGAGTGGGCGGCCTTTCGTTAAAAGTAGCTATTGTTATATAGGCCGTCTGAAACACGTCGAAAACCGACAGCAAATCCAAATAAAAACGCACAGAATGAACTTCATTTCTGCGATTTGATTTCCCGTATCATGCTTATTTGGACTTACTGTTTCGAGCGTTATCTAACGGATTATTAAGATTATATCAAGATAGAATGTAAAGTAGTGTTTTGATTGACAAAAAGGGCCGTCTGAAATATTCAGACGGCCTTTAAATAAACGGTTTAAGGCATCAACATGCCGCCGTTGACATGAAGTGTCTGACCGGTAATGTATTTTGCCTGTTCAGAAGCCAAGAACAAAACTGCATCGGCAATATCTTGCGCTTCACCGAATTTGCCCAAAGAAGTTTGCGCTTCAAAGGTTTTGCGGGTTTCTTCCGGCAGGGCGCGGGTCATATCGGTGTCGATAAAGCCCGGGGCAACGCAGTTGACGGTAATGCCGCGGCTGCCGACTTCACGCGCCATAGATTTGGAGAAGCCGATTAAGCCTGCTTTTGCCGCTGCATAGTTGGTTTGCCCGGCATTGCCCATCACGCCGACAACAGATGTAATGTTAATGATGCGGCCGGCACGCTGTTTCATCATACCGCGCAATACGGCTTTGGAGGCACGGAACACAGATTTGAGGTTAACCTGCATGATGTCGTCCCACTCTTCCTCTTTCATGCGCATTAGGAGGTTGTCACGGGTAATGCCGGCGTTGTTGACCAGAATATCCAGTTTGCCGAATTCTTTTTCGATGTCGGCAATCAGGTTTTCGATGGTTTCAGGTTCGGCAGAATTCAATGCACGGCCTTCGCCGCCCCATTGTGCCAAGCGTTCGCCGATTGCAGCCGCACCGCTCTCACTGGTGGCTGTACCGATAACTTTTGCACCGGCCGCAGCCAAAGTATCGGCAATCGCCGCACCAATACCGCGAGAAGCGCCGGTTACCAAAGCGATTTTGCCGCTCAAATCTTGTGTACTCATGTTTTATTCCTTAATTGCGATTGGAAAAATGGTTTCAGACGGCCTTATTTACCTAGGGAGGGTGCTTGATACCGTCGTTTGTTGATTCTTCGTAATAAATATTCTTTGTAGTATGCCCATGCTTGCTTTTTTTGTCCTTGTTTCCAAAGTCGTTTGGCTGCTTGTCTAAATTTCCTTTTAGGATTTGGAAAGGGCAACCAAGTTGATAGAGGTTGTTCTAGATATCCGTTATTCCATGGGGAATTCTTAAAATATTGATCATATGCGGGGTGGAAGCCTAATTGATGCCACGGTTTGATATGACCAACAAAATGGACTAAGCGGATATTGTTGGGATTATCGATCAATTCACTGTATTTTTGATGCCAATGTATCCAGTTAAAGTTTTCTGAAAGCCAGTGTACATGACCTATACAGGCTAAATTCAAAATATCTTGATCTGGGCAGGAGAGTTTAAAATTTTGTTTTTCTACGGCTTGCATTTTTTCAGACAAAATTTTATCTATTGCCATATCATTCCATTTGTCAATATTGAATAGAATGACCCCGGAGTTGAAATAAGGCTCAGTATCTGTAAAACCAAATTGATTGAGTTGTTTTATATATGCTCTGTATAAGATTGCATCAGGTACGGCGGCAATCAAAGAATTTGAAATGTCGATTTCAAATAAATCATCAATGTTACCCAAGCACAGTACATCAGTATCTAAATAAAGTGCAGTATGAGCAATACCTTTTAATAAGCAAGGGATACTCATACGGTAATACATAGCGATAGTAAAATAATGAGTAGTTTGCAGGGTAGAAAAGTATTCTGTATTTAAATGGTAAACGCTTATTGCGTAGTTTTGATTTGATGTTTCAATTTGATCGAAAATATTAAAATCATAACCTTCTGAACCACTAACTAACAAATGAAAATGTATTGGGCTGGTATTGTTTTGCAATACAGAAAGTAACGCAGTGCCGATGTGTTTGATATAGTTTTGATCGGCTGCATAAACAATATGTTTCGGCTGTTCAATGAATTCTCGTTTGCGGATATGAACAGTTTCTAATACCAATTTTTCTCTATCAAACATTTAAATTCTCCACAACTTCTCTATTGATTTCAGGTAATCTGATAGGGATATTCGGTTCAATATCAAATGCGCAGCTGATCCAGTTGCTGAAGCTGTATTTGTGTTTCAGGCCGGGGGCAAGCGGTACGTACGGCAAGGTCAGGAAGGCTTTGAGTTCTTCAAGGTTGCTTCCGTCCCAGTAGAACATATTGTTCGGGTGATAAAAATCGTAATGTACGATGGTCGGATTGGTCGTAATCAGTTTTTTGTCCAATCCAATCGCTTCGAAAATCCGCAAAGAGAGGCCGTAGTGCTTGCGGTTGAGGAAATCTACCAATACAGAGGATTTGGCCGCTTCTTCTAAGTTTTGACGATAGGAGAGGGCGTTTTCAAATGAGAAGAATTCGACTTCGGGAATGCCTAAAGCCGCTTTTTCTTCTTCGATTTTCTTACTGGCCAAGCGAAAATCTATTTCTAAACCGATTGAACGCGCAGCTTCGCAAAATGCACGGATGTCATTGTTGCGGTCGGCAGCGTACGAACCGATAAACAAGATTTTGTTTTGCGGGTTTTCAGACGGCCTGAAGCTGTCAAAGTAGAAGCTGGTGGTTGGAAAGAGTTTTTCGGTGTATTCGGGATGTTTGCCTTGGTCAAACGGATCGAAAAAGTAAAATTTGTCGAAAAATTCGATGTTGTCGAAGTCTTCTTTTAAGAAGGTCAGGGCTTCCCAGTTGTAATACACCATTAATTTTGAATGCGCTCTGAGCTTGGCGATGAAGTCTTTCGGATAGGCACCCAGCCAAATCATGAAGCAATAATCCGCTTGTTCGGGATGTTCGCTTAACAGGGAATTGAGGCGTTCTTCTACGGCGCGGAACATGGTCCGTTTTTTGAAGTCTTTTTGTCCAAGAATATTTCGATACCAGATTTTTTTCAGCCGTTGAAATACATTTTTGTATTTGAACTCTTTTTCTTCATAGGTCAGGGACAGCACTTCAAATCCGCATTTCTCCAAGTTCTCAATAATGAGTTCGTGGATTTTGAAGAGTTCCGGCATGGCGAGAATGACTTTTTTCTTACTCATAATGTATTCAATATAATATTTTGTCAGGCAGGTATATTTGCCATAGGCAATAGAGTTAATCAATGCCGAGCAGGCGGTTTAGCCATTGTGTAAACGAATAATAGGCTTTGATTTCAGGGGCAGGTTGCTGATACGGACGTGCCAAAAATTCAGGCAATGCGTCTAAATTACCGCCGTCCCATACGAACACGCGGTCTGGGTGGTATAGGTCGGTTTCCAAGATATGTTTGTTGGTGGTAATCAGTTTTTTATCGAAACGCAACGCATCAAAGATACGGAATGATAAGCCGTAATGTTCGAATTGTGCAAAATCGACGACTGCACCGCAACTTTGCACTTGGCTGAGGTTTTCTTCAAAGCTGAGGATGCTGCTGCGGTCAAGATAGCGGATGCCGTTGTGTCCGAAGGCTTTTTCAGCCCTGTCGTCTTTGCAGTAGATATGAAAATCCAAGGGTAGGCTGAGGCGTTCGGTTTCTTGGATAAAGCGTTTGGTTTGCTCTTCGCGTCTAAGTTCGTAGCCGCCTAAAAAGTAGAGTTTGTTAGTGGGTGCATATTCAGCCACGGGAAAGTCAAAGTAAAAATTGGTGGTGGCTTTGAAACGGCATTGCGGATATTTTTGAATATCGTCGGGGTCGAAAACCCAGCATTGATCAAAATAATCCAAATATTCAATGATGTCTGGGAAGCGGCCTACGCCATCCCATTGATAATTCACGCAAACATTGCTGTGTTCGCGGATGGTGGCGATAATTTCTTTGGGGTAAATATTGGCGCGGATACAGAGCGCATAATCGGCTTTTTTGCCGTTTAGCAAGGCCAATTTTTGCTGAATGTCGTCGAGGTGGCGACTGTATTTGAGGTATTTTTTATAGTTGCCGTCTTTGGAGATGTGTTTGTGATAGAGGTTTTTGAGTCTGCTGCCCAAGTTCGGGTAATAGGAATCCCGGTCGTCATAGCACAGGTTGATGACCTCAAAACCAAGAAAACGCAGATTTTTTTCGATACATTGATCCAGTCCGTACATGTAGGGAACGGCAAGAATAATGGTTTTTTTCATAATGTATTCGGATTGGAGTGGAGCTGATTTTTCAGACGGCCTTGCCTGACAGGATAAGGCCGTCTGAAAACGTTTTAATGGGCTTCGATAAATGCAGCCACTTGATCGGCATTGGTCAATGCGCTGCATACGGCTTCTTTGTTGATGCGTTTGGCGAGGCCTGCGAGGACTTTGCCGGGGCCGCATTCGGCGGATTCGGTGATGCCTTCGGAAACAAGCGCGTTGACGGTTTCTGTCCAGCGCACTGGGCTGTACAGTTGGCGTACTAGGGCGTCTTTGATTTTGTCGGCATCATCATAAGAAGCAACATCGGCGTTATGGATGACGCGGATTTGCGGTTGTTTGATGGTGATGTCTTTCAATGCTTCGGCAAGTTTTTCCGCTGCGGGCTTCATGAGGCTGCAATGTGAGGGAACGGAAACGGGCAGCGGCAGGGCGCGTTTGGCTCCGGCTTCTTTGGCAGCGGCCATGGCGCGTTCGACTGCGGCGGTATTGCCGGCAATCACGACTTGGCCCGGGGAGTTGAAGTTGACGGCTTCAACGACTTCGCCTTGTGCGGCTTCGGCGCAAATGGCTTTGACTTGTTCGTCTTCCAAACCCAAAATAGCGGCCATTGCGCCTACGCCTTGCGGTACGGCGGATTGCATGAGTTCGGCACGCAGGCGGACCAGTTTGACTGCATCTGCAAAATCCAATGCGCCGGCAGCGACGAGGGCAGTGTATTCGCCGAGGCTGTGGCCTGCAACGACGGAAGGGGTTTTGCCGCCGGCTTTTAAGTAGGCGCGGTAGGTGGCAATGCCGGCAGCCAGCATGATGGGCTGGGTGTTGACGGTTTGTCCGATTAATTCGGCATCTTCGCCGTTAATCATTGCCCACAGGTCTTGACCCAATACGGCGGAAGCTTCGTCAAATGTGGCTTTAACGATGGCTTGCTCGGCAAAGCCGTTCATCATGCCTAGGCTTTGTGAGCCTTGTCCGGGGAAGAAGAATGCGAAAGACATGGTAATTCCTTATTGGTTTGAATGTTTGAGGGTGTCTGCCAGCAGAAGGAGGGTGGCGACAGTATTGGTTGCGGTGGTCAGCCGGAAGGTGCGGACAAATCCGGGTTTGCTGGTTTTATGCCGGAATATGAGGCTGCCGCAATAACCGCCCGGCCAGCCACCAAGCAGGTTGAGCAGGTGCAATTTTGCTTCGGGTATGCGCCTGCCGTGCTTGCGTGCGCGCTGTTTGTCTTGGTAGTAAAGCAGGAAAACGTATGCACTTAGCGCGAGATAGGCAATTGCCAGTTTGGGCAATATTACAGCCGTTATGCTTAAAAACAGGCTGCTGATGCAGAGTGCAAACGTTAGGGATTTCATGGGTTTGAGCAGAATAGGCCGTCTGAAAGAGGTGTTCAGACGGCCCAATCGTTAGTATTTCACTAAAACCGCACCCCAGGCAAAACCGCCGCCGATGCCTTCGAGCAAGAGGTTTTGTCCGCGTTTGATTTGGCCGTTTTTAATGCCGACATCCAGTGCCAACGGAATGGAGGCTGCGGAAGTGTTGCCGTGGTCTTGGACGGTCAAGATCACTTTGTCCATGCTCAAACCCAAGTGTTTGGCGGTAGAGTCGATAATGCGCTTGTTGGCTTGGTGCGGCACAATCCAATCGATTTGATCAGCGGTGTAACCGGCTTCTTCGATAACGTCATCTGCGATTTTGGATAGCATTTTGACGGCAAACTTGAATACGCCGGGGCCGTCCATGCTGATGTAGGGCGAACCGCAAACCTGGCCGTTGGCGATTTGTCCGGGGACGTTCAAAAGGTCGAGGTAGTTGCCATCGGCTTTGAGTTTGCCGTGGATGATGCCCGGTTCGTCAGATGCGCTTAAGACAACCGCGCCAGCACCATCACCAAAGAGGACGCAGGTGGTGCGGTCGTTCCAATCGACGATGCGGCTGAAGGTTTCCGCGCCGATGACCAAAGCGTTTTTCGCCATGCCGCTTTTGATGTAGGCATTGGCAGTGGTCAGGGCATACATAAAACCGGCGCACACGGCTTGTACGTCAAAGGCAGGGCAGCCGTTGGCAATGCCCAATTTTTGCTGCACGATGGTTGCCGTAGAAGGGAATTGCATATCGGGAGTGGCTGTGGCGACGATAATCAGATCGATATCGTCAGCCTGCAAATCGGCATCTGCCAAGGCGCGGCGCGCTGACTCGGCGGCCAAGTCGCTGGTTTTTTCGCTGTCGTCTGCAATATGGCGAAATTTGATACCTGTACGCGTGGTAATCCACTCGTCGGAAGTGTCCACTTTTTTTGCAAGGTCGTCATTGCTGACGCGGTTGGCAGGAAGGTAGCTGCCTGTACCGGAAATTTTGGCATATTGCATGAGAACGGCCTTTTTAGAGAGTTGATTCAGATAGTCGGGTATTGTAAGCGAAAATGGGAAAATTCCCAATATTAAGAATGAAGTCGGTGATTAAAGATAAAAACAGGCCGTCTGAACATTTTGAAGTTTCAGACGGCCTGTGTATATCAGCCTTAAGCTTCCGTTGTTAGAGCAGCGGTTTCTTCCAGTTCGGCTGCTGCTTTGGCGGCTTCCAAAGCGGCCAACTGGGTGGCTACGCCTTGTTCGATTTGAGCGAGGCCGGCAGATTTGGCTTCGTGGTAGGCCTCTTCCAAAGCATAACGGAAGCCGACTTCGTCGGTTCCACCGTGGCTCTTAATCACAATACCGCGTAAACCAAGTAGGATGGCGCCGTTAAATTTGCGCGGATCCAATTTGCCTTTCAAGCCTTTGAGTGCGGGCAGGGCGGCAATGGCGGCAAGTTTGTTGAACAGGGTGCTTTGGAATTCACGGCGGATGGCGCCGCTCATGAATTTAACTGCGCCTTCGATGGTTTTGAGCATAACGTTGCCGACAAACCCGTCTGCGACAACGACATCGGCTTCGCCATATAAAACGCCGTTGCTTTCGATATTGCCGATAAAGTTGAGTTTGCTGCTGCTCAACAGTTTAAAGGTTTGTTTGACGGCATCCGTACCCTTGATGTCTTCTGTACCGACGTTCAAAAGGGCGACGCGCGGGCTGCCTTTTTCTGGGTGCAACGCGTGTACCAGCTCGCTGCCGATGATGGCAAATTGAACCAGTTGTTCGGGCGTACAGTCGACGTTAGCTCCCAAATCCAAAGCCAGGGTAACGTGTTCGCTGTCGGAAGGCAGGAATTTAGCGATGGCAGGACGCTCAATGCCGGGAATGGTTTTGAGGACGAATCGGGCGGTCGCCATCAGTGCGCCGGTATTGCCTGCCGATACGGCGGCTTGCGCGTTGCCTTCTTTGACTTGGTTGATGGCGATGCGCATGGATGATTCTTTTTTGTTTTTCAGCGCGGATTGCGGCGCTTCATCCATTTCGACGACTTGCGCTGCATGGCAGACGGTAATGCGGTCCATAGGTGCGCCTGCCGAGCTTAATGCTTGGCGGACTGCTGCTTCATCTCCGACCATAATCAGATGTACGTCGGATTGCTGTTTCAGGAAATCCACTGCACCGGGGACGGTAACCGCAAGGCCTGCATCTCCGCCCATGGCATCTACGGCCAGTGTAATCATGTTGTTCTCCGGTTTGTGTGTTTCAGACGGCCTCAGACAATCGGACAAGCACATTCATCTGATTTTCAGGAGATTGAATTGAAAATCAGATGAAAAGGCTTGTTGCGATGGTCGTACCAAATTTATTGGTTTTGCGCGGCCAATTTGTTGTGTTCGTCGATGTCCAGCGCGTCCCAAGGATAGTTGATCCACCAGTCTTCCACGGTAATGCCGCTGAAATAAGGGATGCCTTCGGGAATCTTGCCGACTTTGGCTTTGATTTTTTCATGCAATACTGCCACGCCGACGGTGCCGAAATCTTCTTTCAACAATTCGTTCAGGCAGAATTCCATGGTAACGCGGCTGTCGTCCACTTCGTCAACAACCAGTACGTTTTTGCCTTTCAGTACATCGGGAACGGGATCGAGCCATTGGACTTTTTTTACTTCCTCGGTCACTTGACCTTCGTTATCGCTGTCGTAGTAGGCTGTGGTGACGGCGTAAATCGGAATTTCCAAGAAGCAGCGCAACATGCGGGCAGGGATAAAACCGCCGCCGCCAATGGCAATCATGGCATCATATTTGGTGCCGGAGTTTTGGATTTTTTCCGCCAATCCTTTGATTACGCGGTGGATGTCGTCGTAGGTGTACCAGATTTTACGTTTCATGGTGTGCTTCCGAAGAGGAAAATACAGAGTGCAATGCAAAAAAGCCAGTCATTGCATGGCAATATTCTGGCTTTTTCAGTCAGACGAACGGATTATTCGCCTTTAGCTTTTACCACTTTACGGCCACGGTACATACCGTTTGGAGAAATGTGGTGTGGACGATGTACTTCGCCGGTTGCGCTGTCAACAGACAGAGAAGGCGCAGTCAGAGCGTCGTGTGAACGGTGCATACCGCGTTTAGAAGGGGATTTTTTGTTTTGTTGAACGGCCATTTCAAGCTCCTAGATAAATAAACTGTGTCCTAATTAACTGCTTTTCAAACCTGCTAAAACAGCGAAGGGGTTTGGTTTGTCCCGATTGACTTCTTCCAGTGTTCCATTGTTGCCGCAGTCTTCGTGTCGAGGGGAGAAAGGGAGCGACATCAGGATTTGGTCTTCAACCAGAGTCCGCACGTCAAGCTCTTTTTCGAGCAGCATGCCTTCCAATTCTTCATCGGCAAGCATGGCTTCGTCCAAACTCTCTTCATCGGCAAACAGGACGATACGGCTGGTTTCATCGAGTAGAAACGGCATGGGCGTAATGCAACGCTGGCAAATCAGGGGCATGTCGGCTTTGACGTTTAAATCGAGAAACAGACGGTGCAGCCGGTCGCGACCGCCTTGCAGCGTAAACGACACGCGTGTCTGTTTGTCGGCCGGATAATCGTGCGAACTGACTCGTTCATCCAATTCTTCGAGCAGGAAACTGCCTTGCAGATTCTGCCCTTCGGCGGCGAAAACTTCTGGGTCAATCAAATTAGGGTATGACATAAACGGAGTATGATATAATTTCGGCGGTCTAACGTCAATGTTTTTAAGTAAAAATATGGAAGTAAAACTGCCTTTGGTTTTAGGGTCGAGTTCGGTTTTCCGCTGCGGACAGCTTCGCCGTTTGGGTATCGATTTTCAGACGGCATCGCCTGATTTTGACGAAACGCCTATTGCGGGCGAGCATGCAGGCGAGACGGCGTTGCGTTTGGCTGAAGGCAAAGCCCGTTCATTGGCGGCAACTTTTCCTGCTGCGCTGATTATCGGCGCAGACCAAGTGGCATGGTGCGAAGGACGTCAATTGGGTAAGCCGATGAACGTCGCAAATGCACAACAGATGCTGGCGGACTTAAGCGGAAAACGGATTGAATTTTACAGCGCAATCGTGCTTTTGAATACTGCTACGGGCAAGGTTCAGCATCATGTCGATCATACGGTGGTTGCCATGCGCCAGTTGTCGCAGGAACAAATCAGCCGATATTTGGAACGCGAGCCGGATGCGGTTTATTGTGCCGGTGCGGCAAAGAGCGAGGGTTTGGGCGCCGCTTTGTTGGAGCGTATTGAAAGTACGGACCCGAATGCTTTGATCGGCCTTCCGATTTTCCGTCTGATTGATTTTTTGAAAAACGAAGGTGTGGAAGTTTTATAGTTTGAGGCCGTCTGAATGTGTTCAGACGGCCTGAGATTTTTTGGAGTTGGAAGAATGAAACCGATTTTGTATTTGATTCCTACCCCTTTGGGTGCGCCTGATACGCCATGCCTGTTGCCGCATGAACAACAGGCGATTGTCGGGCTGACGGATTTTATCGTGGAAGCGGAAAAAACAGCGCGCGCGCATTTGAAACATTTGGGCGTGACTACGCCTATCCGCGAGCTGAATCTGCAAACGCTGAATGAACACACGGATTTGAAGATTTTGCCGGAATTGCTGAAACCTTTGCAAGAAGGGCGCAGTATGGGTATTGTCAGCGAGGCGGGTTGTCCGGCTGTTGCCGATCCGGGAGCGAAATTGGTGGCGTTGGCGCATAAACACGGTTTTGAAGTACGGCCTTTGGTCGGCCCGTCCAGCTTGTTGCTGGCGCTGATGGCTTCGGGTGCGAATGGGCAAAACTTTGCATTTAAGGGTTATCTGCCGTCTGAAAAAAGTGAGCGCATTCAGAGTTTGAAGGCTTTGGAAAAACGTTCGCGCCAGCAGAATGAAACGCAGCTGTTTATCGAAACGCCGTATCGTAACGATGCGTTGTTGGCTGATGCGGTGGAAAACCTGCATCCTGAAACGCGCTTGTGCGTGGCTACGGACTTGACCTTGCCGACACAGGAAATCATCAGTCAGACGATTGCGCAGTGGAGAAAAAGAAAAGAAATGCCGAATTTGAAAAAACGCCCGACGATTTTTGTGTTGCATGCTGCTTAAAACTGGATTGGATTCAATCTCAAACTGTATTTGTTTGGGGAAATAAAAAAAGGCCGTCTGAACAACAGACGGCCTTTGTGTTGCCTAAACCTTCATCAAGAAACGACTTCGCCTTGGGCGCGTTGTTTTTCGATACTGCGGTTGATGTGCCATTGTTGGGCGATGGTCAAGAGGTTGTTGACTACCCAGTACAGAACCAAACCGGCAGGGAAGAAGAAGAACATGATGGAGAAAATCAAAGGCATGACTTTCATCATTTTCGCCTGCATAGGGTCGGTTGACGGCGGATTCAGATAAGTCTGTGCAAACATGGTTGCCGCCATAATAAAAGGCAGGATGTAGAAAGGATCCGGACGGCTCAAGTCGGTAATCCAACCCAACCAAGGCGCTTGGCGCAATTCTACGGAGGCGAACAATGCCCAGTACAGACCGATGAAGACGGGGATTTGCAACAGCATAGGCAGACAGCCGCCCAGCGGATTGATTTTCTCGTCTTTGTAAAGCTGCATCATGGCTTGTTGCTGCGCCATGCGGTCATCGCCGTATTTCTCTTTGATGGCTTGCAATTTAGGTGCGGCGGCACGCATTTTTGCCATAGAGCGGTAAGAGGCGTTGGTCAATGGATACAGTACGGCTTTGACGATGATGGTCAAAACGATGATTGCCCAGCCCCAGTTGCCGATGATGTTGTGCAGTTGGTTCAAGAGCCAGAAGAGCGGGGAGGCGAACCAGTGTACTTTGCCATAGTCTTTGGCCAGTTGCAGTTTGTCGGCGATGTTGGCGATAACGGAAGTGGTTTGCGGACCGGCATACAGGTTGATAGCGGTTTCGGCTTTTGTACCGGCTTGGATGGCGGCTAAAGGCACGCTGACGCTTGCGCTGTACAAGTTGTCGTTGCGGCGTTTGATGTCGATACGGCAGTCGCCTGCGGTGCAAACGCTTTGACCGTCTTTAGGCTGCAAAATCCAAGTGGACATGAAGTGGTGTTCAATCATGCCAAGCCAGCCGGTCGGGGTTTTGCGGATGTATTCGGCTTCAGATTTGCCGGATTTGGCATCGTCGTCCAAATCAGAGAAGCTGACTTTTTGGAAGCCGCCTTCAGGGGTGTAAACCACCGGGCCGACGTAAGAGCGGGTGAAGTAGCCTTGGCCTTCAGGTTCGCTGTGGTCGCGAACGATGCGGTAGTCTGCACTTAGGTTGACGGGTTGGCCGTTGCTGTTGGTAATGTCAAAGCGGACGTTGACCAAGTAGCTGCCTTTGGTAAAAGTATAAACTTTGTCGATTTTCAGGCCGTTGGTTTCAGGTGCGCTCAGGCGGACTTCAACTTTGTCGCCTTCCAAACTGTATTGTTTTTGTGGAGCGGTAAAGCTGATTCCTTTCAGAACATTGTTGCCTTGTGCGTCCAAAAGCTCGGATTGGGCGACGTAGGTGTATTCCTTGCCGTCGTTAAACAGAACGAAAGGTTTGTGTTCGTCGCCGGTTGCTTTGTATTGCAAGAGGGTCAGCTGACGCAGGTCGCCGCTTTTCTCATCGATGACGGCTTTAACTGTGTCTGTGGTAACGGTAATAGGAGAGGCCGGGGTAAGCGCGGCTTCGGCAGCGGCTTTTGCCGGAGCAGCGGCCGTTTGCTGTTGCGCGGCTTGTTGCGCCGGATTAGGTTTGGGGCTGGGGAAAAAATGTTCCCAGCCGGCAAAGATTGCCACTGAAATGGCAAAAAACGCCATTAGTCTTTTAAAATCCATAAGAGATTCCTGGAATTGACGGATAGGTAATCAAGATGAAAACTGCTTCAGACGGCATTATATAGAAACCGACGGGAAATTAAAGGAAATCGTGTTCTTTAAATGGTTGACAGCAGCATTATGGAACAGGGTCATGGCCGTGTCCGCCGAAAGGATGGCATAGTGCGATGCGTTTGATTGCCAGCCATCCGCCTTTGAATGCGCCGTATTTTTTGACGGCTTCGACTGCGTATTGTGAACAGGTCGGGGTATAGCGGCAGCGCGGCGGAATGAGGGGGCTGATGCAGTATTGGTAAAAGCGGATGAGTGCGAGGAGGAGCTTGGAAAGCAGGGTATTCATCGGCGTTTTTTCATCAGCTGGGCAAGTTGGCTTCGGGCTTCCGGAGCAGTTTCCCGATTAAACGCCTGACGCACGCGCACAACAAAATCATGCGGCGGCAGCTGGTGTTGATTCAGCCTGAACCAGTCGCGGATGACGCGCTTCATATAATTGCGGTCATGGGCGCGTTTGGCGGTCTTTTTGCTGACGACCAAACCAAGGCGCGGATGGCCGAGCGCGTTGTCTGCGGACTGGGAGACTTGCAGTAAATCGCGGCTGCGTCGGTTTTTCAACGCAAAAACGGATGAAAAATCATCCGTTTTTAATAAGCGATACTGCTTCGAGAAGCCGTAATTCAAAATTATACAGCCAGGCGTTTGCGGCCTTTGGCGCGACGGGCAGCCAATACTGCGCGACCACCGCGGGTTTTGGAGCGAACCAAGAAGCCGTGGGTGCGTTTGCGTTTGGTAACGGAAGGTTGATAAGTGCGTTTCATGATGTTTCCTAAAAATTGGTAGATAATTAAACCGTGAATTACACTCCAATTTGCCGCTTTTGTCAATCAATATAAAAACTTTTCGTTGGCTAAAGTGTGACAATGGGTTTTATGCATTGATAGAATTTGTGGATAAAATTTTGCGGCGGTTGTGGATAAAAAAGAGTGGAATGGGTATAATCGCCCAACCTTGCCTTTCTCTGTGCGCAAGGCCGTATGAAAGCAGCGGGAGTATCGTAAAAATTTGATTTTTATCGGATTGCCTGTCTGCTCTGCCTTCTTGTATTTCCCAAGTCTTCCATTTTCCGAGCTTAATCTCATGACGTTAGCTGAATTTTGGCCGCTGTGCCTTTGCCGCCTTCACGAAATGTTGCCTGCCGGGCAGTTTGCGCAATGGATTGCGCCTTTGACCGTGGGTGAAGAAAACGGCGTATGGGTGGTGTATGGTAAAAACCAATTTGCCTGCAATATGCTCAAAAGCCAGTTTGCCGCCAAAATTGACGCCGTACGTGCCGAATTGGTGCCTCAGCAGGCTGCGTTTGCGTTTAAGCCGGGCGTAGGTACGCATTATGAAATGGCGGCTCAGGCTGTTGCGCCAGTGCAAGTGCAAGAAGTCATTGAAGTTGAAGAATTTGTAGAGCCTGTTCAAATGCCTTTGCAAACTGTTGTTGTAATGGAAGAAGATAGGCCGTCTGAAACGGTTTCCAAGCCTGCCACTGCCATGACGGCTGCCGAGATTTTGGCGCAACGCATGAAGAACCTGCCGCATGAGCCTCAAGTGCAAACTGCCGCTCCGGCTGAGTCTAAAGCGGTTGCCAAAGCCAAAACCGACGCGCAACACGATGCGGAAGAAGCGCGCTACGAACAGACCAATCTGTCGCGCGACTATACATTTGAAACCTTGGTGGAAGGTAAGGGTAACCGCCTTGCCGCCGCAGCTGCCCAAGCGATCGCTGAAAATCCGGGGCAGGGCTACAACCCGTTTTTCTTATACGGCAGTACCGGTTTGGGTAAAACCCACTTGGTGCAAGCCATCGGCAACGAATTGCTGAAAAACCGTCCTGATGCCAAAGTGCGCTATATGCACTCGGACGACTATATCCGCAGCTTTATGAAGGCTGTGCGCAACAACACTTATGATGTGTTCAAGCAACAATACAAACAATATGACCTGCTGATTATCGACGATATTCAGTTCATCAAAGGCAAAGACCGTACGATGGAAGAATTCTTCTATCTGTACAACCATTTCCACAACGAGAAAAAACAGCTGATTCTGACGTGCGACGTATTACCTGCCAAAATCGAGGGCATGGACGACCGTCTCAAATCCCGTTTCTCATGGGGTTTGACGTTGGAACTCGAACCGCCCGAATTGGAAATGCGTGTGGCGATTTTGCAGAAAAAGGCAGAAGCGGCCGGTATCAGTATCGAAGATGAAGCCGCATTGTTTATCGCCAATCTGATCCGTTCCAATGTGCGTGAGTTGGAAGGCGCGTTTAACCGTGTCAGCGCCAGCAGCCGTTTTATGAACCGCCCAGTCATCGACATGGATTTGGCGCGTACGGCTTTGCAGGATATTATTGCCGAGAAACACAAAGTCATTACCGCCGACATCATCATCGATGCGACAGCCAAATACTACCGTATTAAAATCAGCGATATATTAGGTAAAAAACGCACGCGCAACATCGCCCGTCCGCGCCAAGTCGCCATGAGCCTGACCAAAGAGCTGACCACGCTCAGCCTGCCTTCTATCGGCGATGCCTTTGGCGGTCGCGACCACACGACTGTGATGCACGGCGTTAAAGCGGTGGCGAAACTGCGTGAAGAAGATCCCGAATTGGCGCAAGACTACGAAAAATTGCTGATTTTGATTCAGAACTGACCCAATGCAATTTCAGACGGCCTGATGTCAATATGAGGCCGTCTGAAAACAAAAAATATTTTAAAATACCCAAATCAACCGATTTCAAATTCAAAGGAATGGAACATGCTGATTTTACAAGCCGATCGCGACAGTCTGCTCAAGCCGTTGCAAGCCGTTACCGGTATTGTCGAACGTCGCCATACTCTGCCGATTTTGTCCAATGTGTTGCTGGAAAGCAAAGACGGACAAACCAAACTTTTGGCAACCGACTTGGAAATCCAAATCAATACCGCCGGCCCTGAAAGTCAGGCAGGCGATTTCCGCATTACGACCAACGCTAAAAAATTCCAAGACATTTTGCGCGCCCTGCCTGACAGTGCGTTGGTGTCACTGGATTGGGCGGACAACCGTTTGACTTTGCGCGCGGGAAAATCCCGTTTTGCCCTGCAAACCCTGCCTGCAGAAGACTTTCCGTTGATGAACGTCGGCAGCGATGTGAGCGCGACTTTCTCGCTGACTCAAGAAACCTTCAAAACCATGCTTTCGCAAGTGCAATACAGCATGGCGGTTCAAGATATCCGCTATTACCTCAACGGCTTGCTGATGCAGGTTGAAGGCAACCAACTGCGCCTTGTTGCAACCGACGGCCACCGCCTTGCTTATGCGGCCAGCCAAATTGAAGCGGAACTGCCGAAAACGGAAGTAATCCTGCCGCGCAAAACGGTATTGGAACTCTTCAAGCTGCTGAACAATCCGTCCGAGTCCATCACCGTTGAGCTTTTGGACAATCAAGTACGCTTCCAATGCAATGGCACGACCATTGTCAGCAAAGTCATCGATGGCAAATTCCCTGACTTTAACCGCGTGATTCCTTTGGATAACGACAAGATTTTCCTCGTATCCCGTACCCAGCTTTTGGGTGCGCTTGAACGTGCCGCCATTCTTGCCAATGAAAAATTCCGCGGCGCGCGACTGTTCCTGCAGCCTGGTTTGCTGAGTGTTGTATGTAGCAACAACGAGCAGGAAGAAGCACGCGAAGAGCTTGAAATCGCTTATCAAGGCGGAGAACTCGAAGTCGGTTTCAACATCGGCTACTTGATGGATGTGTTACGTAACATCCACTCCGATGATATGCAGCTTGCTTTCGGCGATGCCAACCGTTCAACGCTGTTTACTGTGCCGAACAATCCGAATTTCAAATACATCGTGATGCCGATGCGTATTTAATTGGGTGAACAAACAAAAAGAGCGTGTACGGGACACGCTCTTTTTTATAGGATTGAATCAAAAGGCCGTCTGAAAATTGTTTTTCAGACGGCCTTTTGATTAAACCGGGATGATTCGGTTAAATAGGAAAACTGGGATTAACGTGGACGTGGTTCGCAGTTTTTCACCAGGAATGAGCCGTTAGGGGCGTTCACGCCAACTACTTCAGAAGTAGTGTGGGTGTTTTTGTCGATGAAACCGGCAGACATTGCATAACCTTGACGGTTGGTGAAAGTAGTGCCAGTGCTGTCAGAACGTTTTTTGTTGACAACCAAAGAGGCTTTTTTGCCACCGGCGTTTACGTCAGCAGTAACTGCACGGCCGCTACGGTCAAAGCCGTACATCACGTTCAGTGATTTGCCACCGTCACAATGGTAAGAAACGAAGCCGGCAGGTGCAGCGGCAGCAGAGAAGGAAACAGTAGCCAATGCGGCTGCAGTGATAACAGAAAGTAATTTCATGATCTAAGCTCCATATGAGGGTTGTGTGTTATCTTGCAAAATGAGAAAGGGTTTCCGTTTGCAGATGAAGCGTATTTTAGGCGTTTTGTCGGTAGTGGCAATTAGGTAAATTGCAAAACAGTGTTTACTTATGCTTACCCGATTGTTTATTAATAGAAAGTTGTTTGTAATTTGGTGTTGCAAAGTGGTTATGCGGATTGTTGCGGAATATATACATTAATGATTCTTTAAGAAATATAGCAAAAGAATACAAAAAAGGCCGTCTGAATATTCAGACGGCCTTTGATATGAAGCGGTTTACAAGAAGAAAATTGAAGCGATAGTCACGGCGATGACACCATAGATGCTCATCGGGATGACAGTTTTCTTGATGATCGCGCCTTCGGCGTTGTTTACGTTCAACACGCTGCATACGGCGATGATGTTGTTGATGCAGACCATGTTACCCATTGCGCCGCCTACGGATTGCAGGGCGAGGATGAGGGTAACGGACAGGCCGGTATCAAGCGCGATTTGTTGTTGAATCGGACCAAAGGTCAAGTTGGATACAGTGTTGGAGCCGGAGAAGAATGCACCGATTGCACCCAGGTATGGGGAGAAGTACACCCAGTGTTCGCCAGCCATATTGGCAAATTCTTTACCGATGATTTTCACCATGGAGTCGTCGCCGCCAACCATCATCAGTTGAACCATAATCAGCGCACCCATCAGGGCAAGCAGAGGTTTTTTGGTTTGGTTGAAGGTTGCAGCGTAGAAAGACCATGCATCTTTGAATTTGGTTTTGTACAGCAGGATGCAAATCCAAACGGTGAAGACAAACGGAATCCAAGCCGGAACGTAGAGGGTTTGGTAGGAAGCGTTTACGCCTTGGCCGAAGATGTTGCCGAAGGTGATGGTCAGGGAGTCGCTGACGGTGATTTTGGACAAATCAAACGGCAGTTGGAAGCTGAACCATTCTTCTTTGCTGGTCAGCAGGCCTTTGATGCCCAGCTGTTTGATACGGGTTATCACCAGCATGCCGATCAGCATACCCAAAGGAGCCAGTGCTTTGGCAACTTGTGCGAAAGGTACTTTTTCTGCATTCGGGTCTTTGGCGTAATCTTTGCTCAAGCCCCAGCCGCGGTTTGCGGCGAATACGGATACCATCAGGCCGATTGCGCCGGCAACCAGAGATGGGAATTCTTCATTGACCATCGCCAATGCAACGTAAGGAAGGGTACAGGAGAATACGGCGATACCGATGAAGCCCAAGTTTTTGCGGATTTCAGCCCAAGGTACGATGAAGCTCAAGCCGATAACAGGGATGATGAAACCAGCAAAGAAGTGCATTACGCCGGTTTGCATACCGATTTCCATAATGCTCTTTTGATCCAAGCCCAAAGGAGCGAAGCCGAACCAAGTCGGGGTACCTACTGCACCGAAGGATACGGGTACGGAGTTCATGACCAAAGTGAAGATGGCTACTTTTAATGGGTTGAAGCCCAAGCTCATCAGGATTGGCGCGGCAATGGCGGCAGGTGTGCCGAAACCGGATGCGCCTTCAATCATAAAGGCGAAAGACCAGCCGATGATCATCAACTGGGCAATCGGATTCGGGCTGATGGTGGCCAGCCATTTGCGGATGACATCGATACAGCCGGTGGTTTCCATCATGCGGTTAAACATAATGGCACCGAAAATTACGGTAATCGGGGTCAGGGTAGAGACGAGGCCGGACGCGGCTGTTGCGTTGAGCAACATGGCGTCGTCGCCGAAATAAAACAGTTTGATGGCATAAATCAGCGCGGCGGTAATCGGCAACGCGACGTAGGACGGCATACTGTTTTTCTTAACCATCAGCCAGATCAGCAGCACGATGGGAAAAATACTGAGAAAGAGAGCCATGGGATTATCCTCGGGGCAACAAGCATCATAACCGTCAATCAATGGCGGTTTGATGCGATGTGTTGAGTAGTTAATGTTTTTCGAATAAGGATTGCTATTTTTTTAGATGCAACCAGTTATCAGGTAAATTGGTTTTACCAATTTATGAAAACTGTTGCACACTTTACGTAATCTTATGTAATCGGTCAAGAGGTTTGTAATAAAAAAGGCCGTCTGAAATAGGGTTTTCAGACGGCCTGAGAGCATTGCCAGTAGTGCATTTGGTCAAATATCGAATGGTATTTACATTCAATATTTTGTAAAGATTTTGTTTTTAATTGATTTCAAACGAATTATTCTATTCCTGCCCATTTATGCGTTTGTACGCTCAATTGCCAATGGACGAGTGTATCGGGTCGGCTGTTTAACACACCGATTTGGCGGATGGTGTCGTAGATATTCATCACACCTTCTTGCTCGCAAGGCGAGAGGTAGTAATGTTGGGCGAGGATTTTGCGTTCCATCTCTTGGCAAAACGCAATGACATCGCCGTCGGCAACAATGCGCACTTCATTAGCTTTCTCGATGCAACTAGATTGATATTTGGCGGCGTAGCAGGCCTTAGGGCTGGTAGCAACGTAGTCGATTTGCGGCGGCGCGGGGTTGAGGCCGTTGGTTTCGATACACAGGAAATAGCCTTCGGCTTTGAGTGTGTTGAGCAGGGTATCCAAATGCGGTTGGATGGTAGGCTCGCCGCCGGTAATGATGATGTTGCGCGCCGTGTAGGTTTTCAGACGGCCCAAAATATCGGACAGGCTCATCATGCCGAATTTGAGGTAGTCGGTATCGCACCAGCTGCACGCGAGATTGCATTTGCCCAAACGGATGAAAACGGCGGGCATGCCTGTATTCCAGCCTTCGCCTTGCAGGCTTTCAAAGATTTCGACAATGCGGTATTGGGGATTGTTCGGCGTGATGTGAATGGTCATGAATGTCGGGTGTGGGGTTTTAATTGTTGTGGTGAAGCGTTTTAAGAAATCGGTTGAGGCAGCCATTCTTTCTGTTAGTTCGAGTGGAAAGAACGGCTGGTGTGTTTAAGCGGCAATGACGGCTGCGGCGGCCAAAAATGCCGGCAAGCCTTGTTTGAGCAAAATGCCTTTGTTGCCGGATGAAAACGCGCCCCATGCGGCGGCGATGAGGACGAAGCCGAGGAACAGGATGGTCGCGCCATAAACGGCGTTGTCGGGTGCAGCAAAGCGAGCCCATACCAAGCCGATGGCGAGGAAGCCGTTGTACAGACCTTGGTTGGAAAACAGGGTTTGTACGCGTTTTTGTTCCATAAATTCGTAAGGCATGTTGAACAGCTCTGACGCTTTTTCGCTTGGGATTTGCGTCATTTCGAGCCAGGCGATGTAGAAATGTTCGACAGCGACGAAGAGGACGAGGAGGGTGGAGAGGAGTTTCATGAAGATTCCTTTTGATGTTTAGTGTATGAGGTATTTATGGGAACAGGTCGTCTGAAAAATACAAAATGCCGGTTTATTCCCCTTCATATTCTGCACACGAAGTCGGCGTTTCCCATAATTTCACGCTGCATACTTTGACACCGGCGTTTTTCAGACGGCCATACATTTCTACGCTCATGTTTTCGGCGGTGGTGCGGCAGGGCAGGCGCAGGGTTTTCATGTTCCAGCCTTCCAAAAGCGCGGCGATTTGGCTTTCGCGTTCGTTGTTGCCGTGATAGATGAAGGCATGGTCGAACGGGTCGGTAATGTGTTGTTTAACGATGGCTTTCAGGTCGGTAAAGTCCATCACCATGCCGTCTTTTGCACCGCCTTGGATAACGGGCGCGGAGACGGTGATTTCGAGTTTGTAGGTGTGGCCGTGCAGATTTTGGCACTTGCCGTCATGCCCGTCGAGCATGTGCGAGGAATCGAAGGTAAAGATTTTGGTGATTTTCATGAGATGAAGGAAGCCGATGAGGCCGTCTGAATAGTGTCAAACCGGTTTCAGACGGCCTTGGGATTATTGTTCGGAAGGGAGTTTGAGGAAATGCTCGCGATAATGGCGCATTTCTTCGATACTTTCGAGGATGTCGTCCAATGCCTTGTGCGAACCGCGTTTGACCACGCTTTTGGCAACGGCCGGATTCCAGCGTTTGGCCAATTCTTTCAGCGTGGATACGTCTAAGTTGCGGTAGTGGAAATAGGCTTCCAAGCGCGGCATGTATTTGACCATGAAACGGCGGTCTTGATGGATGGAGTTGCCGCACATGGGCGTGGATTTCTCGGGTATCCATGCGGACATGAAGTCCAGCAGGTTTTGCTCGACTTCGGCTTCGGTCAGTTTGGATTCGCGCACGCGTTGGGTCAGGCCGGTGCGGCCGTGGGTGGCGGTGTTCCATTCGTCCATGCCATCGAGCAATTCGTCGCTTTGATGGATGACGTATACGTCCGATTGCGCCAGTACGTTCAAATCGGAGTCGGTAATGATCATGGCGACTTCGATAATGCGGTCGTGTTCCGGGTTGAGGCCGGTCATTTCCATATCGAGCCAGCAGAGGTTGTTTGCGTTTTGGGTCATTTCAGACGGCCTTGTGTTTTCAGTTGGCAGTATTATAAAGGATAAAGGTTCGGGCCGTCTGAAAGCATTTGTAACAAGTTGTGCAATCTCTTGATATAATCGTCCGTTACACAAAAAATCACCGCCAAAAATCATGAACCCAAGCCCTTTGCTCGATATGATCGATACGCCTCAGGACTTGCGCCGTCTGGAGAAAAAACAGCTGCCGCAAGTCGCCGCCGAATTGCGCGAATTTCTGTTGGATTCCGTCGGTAAGACGGGCGGCCATTTCGCCAGCAACTTGGGCGCGGTCGAGCTGACGGTGGCGCTGCATTATGTGTACGACACGCCCGAAGACCATTTGGTCTGGGATGTCGGCCATCAAAGCTATCCGCACAAAATCCTCACCGGCCGCAAAAATCAAATGCACACCATGCGCCAATACGGCGGTTTGGCCGGTTTTCCGAAACGCAGCGAGTCGGAATACGACGCGTTCGGCGTGGGCCATTCTTCCACATCCATCGGCGCGGCCTTGGGCATGGCCGTTGCGGACAAACAGTTGGGCAACAACCGCCGCAGCGTCGCCATCATCGGCGACGGAGCCATGACGGCGGGTCAGGCGTTTGAAGCCCTGAACTGTGCAGGAGATATGGATGTCGATTTGCTGGTCATCCTCAACGACAACGAAATGTCGATTTCCCCCAATGTCGGCGCGCTGCCGAAATACCTCGCCAGCAACGTCGTGCGCGATATGCACGGCCTGTTGAGCACCATCAAAGCCCAATCGAGCAAAGTGTTGGACAAATTGCCCGGCGCGATGGAGCTTGCCCAAAAAGTCGAAAACAAAATCAAAACCTTGGCAGGCGAAGCGGAGCACGCCAAGCAGTCGCTGTCTTTGTTTGAAAACTTCGGTTTCCGTTACACAGGCCCGGTGGACGGACACAACGTTGAAAATCTGGTCGATGTATTAAAAGACTTGCGCGGCCGCAAAGGCCCTCAGTTGTTGCACGTCATCACCAAAAAAGGCAACGGCTACAAATTCGCCGAAAACGATCCTGTCAAATACCACGCTGTCGCCAAGCTGCCGAGCGAAGTGCCTGCGCCGGAAATTAAGCCTGCCGCGGCCAAACCGACTTATACGCAAGTGTTCGGCCAATGGCTGTGCGATCAAGCGGCGGCTGACGAGCGTTTGGTTGCTATCACGCCTGCCATGCGCGAGGGCAGCGGCTTGGTTGAGTTTGAACAGCAATTCCCCGACCGCTATTTCGACGTCGGTATCGCCGAGCAACACGCCGTTACCTTTGCCGGCGGTTTGGCGTGCGAAGGCATCAAGCCTGTCGTGGCGATTTACTCCACTTTCCTGCAACGCGCTTACGACCAGTTGGTACACGACGTTGCCCTGCAAAACCTGCCTGTTTTGTTCGCCATCGACCGCGCAGGTATTGTCGGTGCAGACGGCCCGACCCATGCCGGTTTGTACGACTTGAGCTTTTTGCGCTGCGTGCCGAACATGATTATTGCCGCACCCAGCGACGAAAACGAATGCCGCCTGCTGCTCTCGACCTGCTATCAGGCAAATTCGCCGTCTGCTGTCCGTTATCCGCGCGGTACGGGCACGGGCGCAACTGTTTCAGACGGCCTGGAAACCGTTGAAATCGGCAAAGGCATCATCCGTCGCGAAGGCGAGAAAATTGCCGTTATCGCCTTTGGCAGCATGGTTGCCCCATCATTGGCCGCTGCCGATAAACTGAACGCGACTGTTGCCGATATGCGCTTTGTCAAACCGATAGATGAAGAGCTGATCGTCCGTCTCGCCCGAAGCCACGATTACATCGTTACCGCCGAAGAAAACGCCGAACAAGGCGGCGCAGGCAGCGCGGTGTTGGAAGTGTTGGCGAAACACGGCATCTGCAAACCGGTGTTGCTGTTGGGTGTAGAAGACAAAGTTATCGAACACGGTGACCCGAAAAAATTGTTGGACGACTTGGGTTTGAGTGCCGAAGCGATTGAAAAACGCATTGCCGGCTGGATTAAGGCCGTCTGAAAAATGATTAAAACCTATCAATACATTGCATAATTTATGGGAAAAAAACTAATCAGCATCAGCATGGTGCGCAACGAAAACGACGTGATCGAATCGTTTGTCCGTCACAATATCGAGCTGATGGATGAAATGCACATCATCGATCACGGCAGCAGCGATGGAACAAGGGAAATCCTGATTCAATTGAAAGAAGAAGGTTTGCCGATATTTATCTATCAATATCAAGCGCTCAAGTTTAATCATGAGCAATTGGTCAACCAGCTGATGAAGCAGCTTGTAGCAAAAGATGAAGCGATAGATTTCGTTTTTCCGCTGGATGCGGACGAATTTATTTTATGTCCTAGCCGTATCATGCTGGAACAACTTTTGGATGTTATCGGCGAAAACAGGATCGGTATGTACCTTTGGCGCGGCTATTTGCCGACATCGTTGCAATACAATCCCGATTTCACCACTCAATTTACCGAGCAACGCCTCGAAACGCTCTTTACCCCCAAAGTCATTATCCCCAGATGGGCGGCCGAATCTTGCAGCGTGATTATCGGCTGCCATTACATGTTGGATAAAGATGGCAACAAGGTTAAATCAACCCTGTTTCATTCGCCGGATTATCGAGGTTTACATTCCTGGTTTATCGAGCATTTTTCCGCCCAATTTGCGGAGACCGATTTGTTGTGGCTGGGGCATTTCCCAATCCGCTCCTTGAACCAGCACATCAAAAAAATCCTCGAAAAGTCCATCTTGATTGCCATTAAAGACGGAAGCAACGATATTGCCTGGGAAAACCAGTTGCGCGAATTGTTGGACAACGGCATGAATATGGACTTGAACGATTTACGGCTGTTGGCATACAGATACCGCGCCGGTTCTACAAGTTTGGAAGACACGCATTGTAGAGTCAGCTGTTACGAACCCTTGCGTAAAAAACCGCTGACGCTGAAATACACCTCGCCGGAAGCAGGCGATCCTTTGATGACTGTCGGACATCTGGTACTTGCATTGGCAAGCGGCGCACAAGATTCCTCTTTAGGCCTTAAGGCCGTCTGAAAAACACAGACCGCACACACAATAATAGGAAAATTATGATCAGCATCTTTGATATTTTCAAAATCGGCATCGGCCCGTCCAGCTCGCACACCGTCGGCCCGATGAAGGCCGCGGCCGCCTTTGCCGATTTGCTGCATGCCGAAAACTTGGACACACAAGTGGCGCGCATTGTCATTGAAGTGTACGGATCGCTTGCCTTGACCGGTATCGGACACGGTACATTCGACGCATTATTGCTCGGTTTGGAAGGCAGTCTGCCGCACGATATTCCGCTGGTAGATATCCCTCAACGCTTGGAACGCATCCGCACGCAACACGTTTTAAAACTCAACGGCCGCGAAATGGCCTTCAATCCCGAAAAAGATTTGGATATCCGCGGCGACAAAGTGTTGCCCAAACATCCGAACGGCTTGAACTTTATCGCCTACCATTCAGACGGCCGGAAGCTGAAAGAGCAGATTTATTATTCGGTCGGCGGCGGTTTTGTCGTAACAGACGAAGGGTTTGCACAAGAGGCGCAGGAAGATGCCGATGTGCCGTATCCATACAAAAACTGCGACGAGTTGCTGGCACAATGCCGTCTGAACCAGTTGAATATTTCCGAAGTCGTGTTGGCCAATGAAGCAGCGTTGGCAGGTTGCGACGAAGCGGAAGTGCGCCGCCGGGTGGCCGCCGTAGCCGATGTGATGGAAAACTGCATCAAGCGCGGCTTGGGTGCGGAAGGGCAATTGCCGGGCGGCTTGAACGTCCGCCGCCGCGCGCCGCAGTTGGCGGCCAAACTCAAAGTCCTGCGCGAGAGCGAAATCGTCAATACCCAACTTTGGCCGATGGTGTACGCCATGGCGGTCAACGAAGAAAATGCCGCCGGCGGCCGCGTCGTAACCGCACCGACCAACGGCGCGGCAGGCATTATTCCTGCCGTCTTGCACTATTTCCGCAAATTTAATCCGCACGCCAACCAATCGCGTGTCGAAGACTTCCTGCTGACTCCGGCGCCATCGGCATTTTGTACAAAACCAACGCATCGATTTCCGGCGCGGACGTCGGCTGCCAAGGCGAAGTCGGCGTAGCGTGTTCCATGGCGGCTGGGGCATACGCCGAAGTTATCGGCGGAACACCGAAACAAGTTGAAAACGCCGCCGAAATGGCCATGGAACACCACTTGGGTCTGACCTGCGACCCTGTCGGCGGCTTGGTACAAATCCCCTGCATCGAACGCAACGGCATCGCCGCCGAAAAAGCCCTCAAGCTCGCCACCCTCGCGCTTTTGGAAGACGGCACAGACAAAAAAGTTTCACTTGATGAAGTGATTCAAACCATGCTGCAAACCGGCCGCGATATGAAGGCAACCTACAAAGAAACCTCACTCGCCGGCCTGGCCGTTACCTTGCAGAAAAAAGCCGTCCCCGTATCCGTGCGCGTGGTGGAATGTTAGAAATAGAATAGGGCAATTGCCCGATAAAAAAGGCCGTCTGAAAAACTTTCAGACGGCCTTTTTTGTATGGATTGAAGAACTAACTGTTTTTTTGATAAGGGTTTTCCAGCCCGGCCATTAAGTCGCGGAAGTATTCGCGCAACTGTTTTTCGGAGCAACCCATCAGCAGGGCGTCTTCAAAAGCGTCCTGCGCCATTTGGTACAGTTCGTTCAAGTTTTCGGTCATGACTTTGACTTTTTCGGTACAGGAAACGATCTGACCGTCGTCGTCATACCATTTGGGCATTTGCGGCATTGCCATAGCTCACCTCAGTTTAAGAAACGGGAAGGATCGTTTTTCTTCACACGGCGGCCGAAGGCGTATTTCGCGCTCCAATATTTGTGGCCGAGGCTGGTAATTTCGATGCGTTTGCCCGTCCTCGGTGCGTGAATGAAATTGTTGTTGCCGATGTAGAGGCCGACGTGGGAAATACGGCCGCGACCCATGGTGCGGAAAAAGACCATGTCGCCCGGCTGCAATTCGGAACGGCTCACGGCAACGCCCATTTGCGCTTGTTCGGCAGAAGTGCGCGGCAGGTTCAGGCCCATGGCGCGTTTAAAGATGTGTTGCATAAAGCCGCTGCAGTCAAAGCCGGTAGAGGCTGATGTGCCGCCGTAGCGGTAGGCCACGCCGAGCAAGCCCATGGCGCTGCCGATTAACTCATCTGCATTGCCCGAAGGTGCGCGCGTATTGTTGCTTGCGGCAGGATAGGTATTGGTGGGATGGACAGGGGTTGCCTGACGCGTATTGCCGTAAACATTGGCATTGTCGTTGAATTGGTTTAAAACACGCTGACGGGTGGTAATCAGGTTTTCCAAATCATCGGCGTAAGAAAAATTGACGCTCGCGAGCATGGCGACCGAAGTCCAAACTGCTGCGAGCCGGAGTAAAAAATTCATTGTACAAACTTCCGTTTCAGAAGGCATTCCCTGCCGATTGCAGGCACATTGCCGGTTTCTGAGATGTTATCCCGTATCATTCTCTTGTTATCTGCTTGATTGTATTAAAAAACTGTCTTTTTGGCAAAAAAACTGCTGTTATTTTGCGTTAAACCCTTGTTTCCAAAAGAACTAGAAAAACATCAGGCGCGGTTTCGCTTGATTTATCCGCCGCTGCAACCATATAAGCGGCATTCATTGATTTATTTTCAGAGACTGACATGACACAAAATCACAGCGATATCCGCACACGCTTTATCTTTGACGATATGCCTATCCGCGGTATGCACATCCGCCTTGAAAAGGTTTGGCAACACATCGTCAACCAAAAACATTATCCTGTCGCCATCCGCCGCGCTTTGGGCGAGTTGCTGGCCGCCGGCTCTTTATTGTCTGCCAACCTTAAAAACGAAGGCACGCTGATTGTTCAGGTTCAAGGTCAGGGCCGTCTGAAAATGTTGGTGGTGGAAGCGACTTCTGAAAATACTGTCCGCGCTACCGCCCGTTGGGACGAAACTGCTGAAATCCGTGATGACGAAAGCCTGACTGCGCTGTTGGGCGAAAACAGCGTGTTCGTTTTGACCCATCAGCCTAAAGATGCCGACCCTTGGCAAGGTGTTGTCCCGCTGGAAGGCGACAGCATTGCGCAAATGCTGGTCAACTATATGAAACGTTCCGAGCAGCTCGATACCTATATTACGCTTGCCGCCGACGACCATGCCGCAGGCGCATTATTGCTGCAACGTCTGCCGGAAGAAGAATTGGATGATGCCGCGTGGGAACATGTGACCACGCTTGCGCAAACGCTTACTCCGCAAGAATTGACCGGTTTGGACGCTCATCACGCCCTTTACCGCCTTTACCATGAAACCCCGCCCCGCGTTTTTGAACCGGAAGCCATCGAATTTGCCTGCACCTGCTCCCGCGGCAAAGTCAGCGATATGCTGTTGATGCTTGGCGGTCAGGAAGTCGGAGGCGTGGTGGCGGAACAAGGCAGCATTCAAATTGACTGCGATTTCTGCCATAGCAAATATGTGTTTGATGAAACCGATGTCAACGCTCTGTTTGGTGCGGACGTGGTGAATGCCGTCCGTCAAGAAAATGAGCGTTTGCAGTAAGCACGGGATAAAAGTTTCTTAAAGAAATTGGCTTAATAGAAGGGCAGGTGTAAAACCTGTCCTTTCTTTTTGGGAAAACTGAATATCATCAATAGAAAATGCCGTCTGAAAAAAGCGTGGGCTGATTTCAGACGGCATGATTGTTTTAAACGATGCGTTTAATGTTTAAAGATTATTTCCAAACCAACAAAGCATGGTTGCGTTTGCCGCGGCGGACGATGGTGTATTTGCCGAAACGTTTGTGTTCGTCGGTCAGCATATAGGCATCGTCAGGTTTTTCAGCGGCATGGTTCGGATTGTTGGCTTCAGCAGGTTTGCCGTTGAGCAAAACCGCTTTGCTGTTGACAAAGCCGCGCGCTTCTTTGTTGGAAGACGCCAAACCGGTTTTCACCAAAGTCTCAACCACGTTGAGGCTCTCGGAAACTTCAAAAGTCGGCAGGCCGTCGAGTGCCAGCTGCTCGAAGTCGCTTTCGGTAAGATGGCTTTGGTCTTCGGCAAACAGGCTTTCTGAAATGCGTTGGGCGGCGGCAAGGGCCTCTTCGCCGTGAATCAGGCGGGTCATTTCCTCTGCAAGAATGCGTTGCGCTTCTGGCTTGGTGCCGCTGGCTTTGTCTTTCGCTTCGATGGCATCGATTTCTTCGATAGACAGGAAGGTAAAGTATTTCAGGAATTTATACACATCGGCGTCGGCCACTTTCAGCCAGAATTGGTAGAACTGATACGGCGAGGTTTTCTTCGCGTTCAGCCATACCGCGCCACCTTCGGTTTTGCCGAATTTGGTGCCGTCTGATTTGGTTACTAGAGGCAGGGTCAGGCCGAATACTTGTTTTTGGTGCAGACGGCGGGTCAGGTCGATACCGGCAGTGATGTTGCCCCATTGGTCGGAGCCGCCGATTTCCAAAACCGCGCCATGACGTTTGTTCAACTCGGCAAAGTCGTAGCCTTGCAGCAGGGAGTAGGCGAACTCGGTAAAGGAAATGCCCACGTCGTCGCGTTCGATACGTTGTTTGACGGATTCCTTGTTCAGCATGGCGTTGACGGAGAAATGCTTGCCGATGTCGCGCAGGAAGTCGAGGCAGTTCATGCTGCCGAACCAGTCGGCGTTGTTTGCCATAATGGCGGCGTTATCGCCTTCAAAGCTTAAGAAAGGGGTCAGTTGGTTGCGGATGCTTTCTACCCAGCCGGCAACGGTTTCGGCGGAATTCAAGCTGCGTTCTGTCGCTTTAAAGCTTGGGTCGCCGATCATACCGGTCGCGCCGCCCACCAAAGCAATCGGCGTATGGCCGGCTTGTTGGAAACGGCGCAATGCCAATACAGGCAGCAAGTGGCCGATGTGCAGGCTGTCGGCTGTCGGGTCAAAACCGCAATAGAGGGAAATTTTTTGTTCGTTTAGCAAAGCGTCTAAGGCTTCGATGTCGGTAGTTTGCGCGATTAAGCCACGCGATTGTAGGTCTTTGATGACGCTCATTGATGTCTTCCAAAAAAATTAGCAGTTTTACAAACTGCTAATTGTAGCAAATTTCATCGGATGAATGGCTATGGCTTACTGAAGAAGCGTGTGTTTTTCAGAAAAACGCTTGGCCAGTTCTCTGCCGCCGTAAGGGTTGATGTGGTCTCTATCGGAATAAACCGGCAATCCGTTGATTTTAAAATTCTGCGGAATATAGGCGGTGGCATCGATAATGTGCACATTGGCATATTTTTCCGCCAATTCTTTGATGCGTTCGTTTCCTTTAAAAGTGTTTTGTTCATCAATAACAAGATTTTGATTAAATCCCGGTATGCGGTAAGACAGGATATAGGCGCGCAAGCCGTTGTAGGACAGATTAGGGTTGTCCAGCATCAGGTAAACGGCTTGTTTTTCCGAAGAAAGTTTTTGCAACATGAGGTCGAATTTTTTGAAAAAATCGGCATCGTAAGCAAGGGAGTGACTGTTTTCAGGCATTTGGCTGCCCCAGCGCATGGCCAAAAGCACTTTTGAGTATTGGGGCAGATGCTCTTTGGCATACTCATAAACGGCACGGCAGGAGGCGTTTTGCTTGAATACGGGGGCGGCATAACCTTCTACATAGGCACAACTGTCCGCAGAAACCATCGTTGCCGACCATTTTTCTTTTTTGCCGACGGTATCAAAAAACGTTTTATATTGATCGGCATGCGAATCGCCTAGAATCAGTAATTCCGGCTGTTTGTCGGTATCGCCCCAAATACACTGTTTGTCGGTGTTGTTGTGACAAGAAGTGTAGGAACGTGCCAATCCCATGCGGTCGTATTGCTCCATAAACGGGAGCTTCATGGCAAGAAAAGGCGTAATAGCCAAAACAAGCATGGGGACGGCATAAATCCATGTCACAGACTGGGCAAAAGAGCCTTTCCACTTTTTAAACGGCTTCTCGACAAAATAATAAGAAAGCAGGGAGAGTGCAAACATTAAGATAATCGCGGCCGCAGTCGAATACGAAGGCAGATTGTTTGGACCGATGTATCTCATAAAAGCCAATACAGGCCAATGCCACAGATACAGCGAATAGGAAATTAAGCCTATGCCGACGGTAATCTTCCATTGGAAAAATTTTTTCAGCCGGTGTTCAAATTGATTGAAATAAATGAATGCGGCGGCGGCCAAACAAGGAATGATGGCGGCAGGCCCTGGAAAATAGGCGGTTTTTTCTGTATAGGCAAACAGGCAGGCAAACAGTACGCAGATGGAAAGTAATGCGCCTGCCGCCGCATATGGTTTGCCGGTATCCAGCCCTTGTTGTTGCCGATATTGCATCCACACGGCTGTTAATGAGCCGATCAGCATTTCGCAGGCGCGCAGATGGGGCAGGTAATATTTATCCAGTGCAGTTGGCATAAAAGAAGCCAAAATACTGAATACGCATAGCGTGATGAGGAAGGCAAACTGAGTGCGCCAGCTTTTGCGGACAACCAGTAACAGCAATATCGGGAAGACGAAATAATATTGTTCTTCGACCGATAAAGACCAAATGTGAAGCAAAGGTTTTTCTTCTTGTATGGGATCGAAATAGCCCTGACCCTTGGCAAAAAAGATATTGGAGATGAACCCCAAGGTGGACAGAGCTGTCCTCCATAAAAGGAAGAAATCATCTTTGGTGAATAAAAGAAAGCCGCATATCATCGTTACCGTCAAGACGGTAAAAAATGCGGGCAGTATCCGCTTGATACGGCGGATGTAAAATTTTTTGAACGAGAAAATCCCGCTGCTCATTTCACGATGAATAATCATCGTGATCAGAAAGCCGGAAATGACAAAAAAGATATCAACACCAAGAAAGCCGCCAGGCAGCCAGTTTTTTTCAATATGGAAAACGACAACGGATAGAACAGCAACGGCACGCAATGTATCAATATCTGGGCGGTAAGATAAAACTTTGCTCATAATATTTTGATTTTAATTAGTTTATTTTAATGGCGTCGTCTGAAAAGTGATTCCTGCCGAGAGTGGGGCATTTCGGAGGTCGGCCATCGTTTGTCAGTACTGGGCAGTTTGTTTGCCTTCTTAGAATGATTGCTGATGATATGCGTTTGAATAGTAATAGATTAGAGTAGGAATACGGTTAATAGTTTCAACATAATGTTTAATATGTTGTTTTTATAATGAATCAATACGATGTGGTATTGTTTAATTATTTATTGTCATATCAGTGGTATTGTTATTGATGATGTAATCTTGCGCTATTTTTAGGTAAGGCGTCGACAAGAAATGAGAGATTTTAAGAAAGAAAAATTACGGGCTATGCCCGCATTTATTATGGAGATGATGTTTTGTTTTGTTGATATTTCAAGACATGAGGCCGTCTGAAAATAAATTCAGACGGCCTTAATCTTAGAAAAGGCCGTCTGAAAAAGCGTTATGCTGGTTTTATACGTTAAACAGGAAGTGCATCACATCGCCGTCTTGTACGACGTATTCTTTGCCTTCTACACGCATTTTGCCTGCTTCTTTGGCTTTGGCTTCGCCGCCTAAAGCGATGAAATCTTCGTAGGCGATAACTTGGGCGCGGATGAAGCCGCGTTCAAAGTCGGTATGAATCACGCCGGCAGCTTGTGGCGCAGTGTCGCCTTTGTGGATGGTCCAAGCGCGGACTTCTTTGACACCGGCGGTAAAGTAGGTTTGCAGGCCCAAGAGGTCGTAGCCGGCACGAATCAGGCGGTTCAGGCCCGGTTCTTCCAAGCCCATTTCGGCGAGGAATTCGGCTTTCTCTTCGTCTTCCAATTCGGCGATTTCGCTTTCCATCGCGGCGCAAACGGCCACAACCGGCGCGTTTTCTTTTGCAGCCAATTCTTTCAGGCGGTCGAGGTGCGGATTGTTTTCAAAACCGTCTTCGGAAACGTTGCCGACGTACATGGCAGGTTTGGCAGTCAGCAGGAACAGCGGTTTGAGCATGGCGAGTTCTTCTGCGTCCAAACCGAAGGAGCGTACAGGCTTGCCTTCGTCCAGATGAGGCAGCAGTTTTTTGCACAGATCGACCAGTTTTTGCGCGTCTTTGTCGCCTGAGCGTGCGCGTTTTTCTTCGCGGACGATGGCTTTTTCGACGCTGGCCAAGTCAGCCAGTGCCAATTCGGTGCCGATGGTTTCGATGTCGGCAATCGGATCGACTTTGCCTGCAACGTGGACGATGTTGTCGTCGTCAAAGCAACGCACGACGTTAACAATCGCGTCAGTCTCGCGGATGTTGGCGAGGAACTGGTTGCCCAAGCCTTCGCCTTTGCTCGCACCTGCAACCAAACCGGCAATGTCGACGAATTCGACGATGGCAGGTTGCATTTTTTGCGGATTGACGATTTTTGCCAATTCGGCCATACGCGGATCAGGGACTTCAACGATGCCGACGTTGGGTTCGATGGTACAGAAAGGATAGTTTGCCGCTTCGATACCCGATTGGGTCAGCGCGTTAAAGAGGGTGGATTTGCCGACGTTGGGCAAACCGACGATGCCGCATTTCAAGCTCATGGTTTTTCCTGAAAAGATAAAAGTTTAACGGCGGATTATAGCATATTGTGGAAGTACTCAAAACAGCCGCAATGCTGGTGTGTTCTTATAATAAAAGGCCGTCTGAAAAAAGAGGGGCAGGCATTCAGCTTATTGTGCTTCCGAAGAATGAGAAAATGAATAAAGCCATTAAATAAAACAATTTTCCGGATAGGAGGCTTAAGATCAAACCCAAAAGAATGCCCAGTACCCAATAAATCATCTGACGGTATTTCGGATTGGATGCGGTACGTAACATTTTGAAATACAAAATCAGACAGCCGAACATGCAGATTGTTTGAAACAGAATGAGAGGGAGACTGTCAATGGCTCCGGAAATCGAATCATGAACGATGATTGTCCCTATGCGTATGCATAAATAAATTAAAGCTGAGCCTGCAGCCGAACTCCCAAAAGGGACGGGCGTGTCGGATGAGTCGGGTGTTTTGTGGGGCTGAAGTCTGCCAAATAACAAGATAAATACAATGTCAAACATATTGATAGTTGCCTTGGTGTGAGATGTTTTTGTTTTTCAGACGGCCTCAGGGTTGTCTGAAAGCGTATTGTGCGGCGATATGTGGCAGTGCCGCGGTAAGGTATGTCAGTAGGCCGACTATTTACCATGCTGAAGCGCTTGCCATACTTAAGTGAACACTTTGAATTAGCAGAGGGTTATCTGCTATTTCCCAAAATAGTCCGAAATACAGGACAAGCTTAATAAATAGGGGGAAGAGTGGCAAGTAGTTTGAGAAACAGTATGGGGCTTATGGATAAAGCTTTTGCCACGGTTCGCAGTTAGTTTAAAGGCCGTCTGAAAATTGTTTCAGACGGCCTTTTTTCCATGCTGCCTTAACCGGTATTACGCAAACCTTGCGCCACGCCGTTGATGGTCAAGTGAACCATCAGCAGCGCGTGCGGATTGTCGGGCTCTTTACGCAGGCGTTTGAGCATGGCGACTTGCAGGCCGTTGAGGGCGTTCAGGTATGGAATCCTCAAGGCAAGCGAACGGGCGAGGCTGCGGTTGTCGCGCAGGAGCTCTTCGGTTTGCAGCAGGTCGAGCAGTGCTTTGCGACTGCGTTGGTATTCTTCCTTGATCATGCCGAAGATGACTTTTGCTTTATCGGGCGATTCGCTCAAGCCGGCATAGTTTTCCGCCAAGGTGATGTCGGTTTTCGCCATCACTTGCTCCATGTTGGAGAGCATGGCTTGGAAAAACGGGTTGCTTTGGGCATGTTCGCGCAGGGCAGCGAGCGTTTCGGGTTTGCCTTCGCACAAGGTTTCCACTGCGCTGCCGAAACCGTACCAAGCCGGCAGCATGAGGCGGTTTTGCATCCATGAGAATACCCACGGAATTGCACGCAAGTCCTGAATCCGCGCCAAGGTTTTGCGGCTGGCAGGACGGCTGCCGAGGTTGAGGGTGGCGATTTCCTGAATCGGGCTGGTTTGCAGGAAGTAGTCGATGAAGTCGGGGTGGGTAATCAGTTCGCGGTAGTATTTGAACGATACGTCCGACAAATCCTGCATCAGTTTGGCATCAGGGTCTTTTTTATCCGGCAGGATGCTGGCTTCCAAAGTCGCGGCAACCAAGGTTTCCAAGTTGCGTTGGGCATTGCCCGGGTCGGCGTATTTGGCGGTAATGACTTCGCCTTGCTCGGTAATGCGGATTTGTCCGGCAACGCTGCCTGCAGGTTGCGCCAAAATGGCTTGGTAAGAAGGGCCGCCGCCGCGACCTACGCTGCCGCCGCGGCCGTGGAACAGGCGCATGCGGACATCGTATTTTTTGAAGAGTTCGACCAAGCCCAACTCTGCCTGATACAGACACCATGAGCTGGTAACGTAGCCGCCGTCTTTGTTGGAGTCGGAGTAGCCCAGCATGATTTCTTGGATGTTGCCGCGGCTTTCGAGCAGGGCGTCATACCAGTCGAGGCGGAACATGGTTTCCATGACCGGGCAGGCGTTTTCGAGCGCTTCGATGGTTTCAAACAGAGGCACGATGTTGATGCGGCTGCACGGTTTGCCGTTTTCCACCACCAACAGGCCGCTTTCTTTCAGCAGCAATGCCAAGGCGAGCAGGTCGCTGGGTTGTTCGCAGTTGGAAATAATGCTTTGTGTAACGGCATCTTCACCGAATTCGTCTTTGATTTTGCGCGCTTCGTTGAAAATCGCCAGTTCGTGACGAGTATGGTCGCTGTATGTGATGAACGGGCTGTACAGCGGACGTTGGTGGCTCAATTCACGCAATAGGGCGGCTTGTTTTTGCTCTTCGTTCAGGCTGTTGTAGTCTTCCAAGCCTGCGTGTTGGAAAAGCTCGGCAACCACATCGGCGTGTTTGCCTGCGTGTTGGCGCAGGTCGAGCGGCATCATGTGGAAGCCGAACACGGACACGCTGCGGATAATGTCGGCCAGACGGCCTTCCGCCAGCAGTTGGCTGCCGTTTTCGTGGAGCGAGCGTTGCAGTTTTTTCAGGTCGTTGAGGAATTCTTCAACCGTGGCATAAGGCTCGAGGAAGCCGAATTTGCAACCCATGCCCAAACCAAGTGAGCGCGCTTTGCCCATGGCACGTGCCATGATGTAGGCGATGGCGCGGCGGTAGGGTTCTTCGGTGCGGGCGATTTCTTCGTCAGGCGAGAGGGCGGCCAGTGCCATCACGTCGTCGTTGACTTTGACGCGGCGGATGGAGAGTGGCAATTCGCGGTAAAGTTTGTCGAGTTCGCCGCGATAGAAACGGAACACTGCGTCGGCATGCCGTCTGAACGCAAAACGCAAGGTTTCGGCAGAAACGAATGGGTTACCATCGCGGTCGCCACCGATCCAGCCGCCGATTTTAAGGATATTCGGAACGCGGACGCCGGGATAGGCCGTCTGAAAATCACGTTCCATTGTGCGGTAGAGTTTGGGCAGGGCTTCAAAGAAGCTCATTGGGAAGATGGATACACCGTTGTTGATTTCGTCGTTGACGCTAAGTTTGTGGCGGCGCGTTTCGCTGGTCTGCCACAAGCCCAAAAGCACGGTGTCGATTTCGCGGCGCAACTGAGCCAGCGCATCAGGATTAGTGCAGCGTTCGCGTTGCGGCAGCAGCGCGCGGATGCGGCGGTTGAAGCTTAAGACGGTTTGGCGTTGTACTTCGGTCGGGTGCGCGGTCAAAACGGCGGTAACGACCGTGTTGTCCAGTTGTTGTTGCACCGCTTTTCCGTTGACTTTGCCGGCTTTGAGTTTGCGCACGGTTTCCGTCAGGCTGCCTTCGGCACTGTTGTGTCCGGCCTCTTCGTGGATTTGGCGGCGGCGTTCGTGGTGCACGTCTTCGGCGATGTTCAAAATCTGCGCGAACAGGCCGCAGGCCAGGGTTAAATCGTGGGTTTGTTGTTCGTCCAATTGCGGCAACACCTTTTCAATCAAGGCGGCGCTGTCGTCTGAAGTCGATAATAACTTAACGGTTTCGACCACCAAAGGCGACGCTTCCTCATGCAGCAGATTGAAAAGAGACTGTTTTAAAAATTCCGCATCCGCCGCCAGAGCGGCATCTTTTGGATTATTTAAGATATGCAGTTGCATGATTTTTCTCTTATTTAAATGTTAATTTGGGTGTATCGTGAATCCATTGTATAGCAAATTTTTGTAAACTGCCAATGCTGCCGTCCGATACATTTCAAACCGGAAAACAGCCGTCCGTATCCGCTGCGTGGTCGCTGTCTGTAAAATGCCGTAAAATATTGCCCATCAAAACAGATGGCGAGAAACCCATGATTGAATTTCCCAACCAGCCCGATTTTCCTGAACAACACACCGCCGTCGCCGTCGGCACCGTCAACATGAGCCAGCAGGCGATACGGGTGTTGATAGAGAATGCTACCGAAAAGGCAAGTATCCTGACCATCGCCCGCGTTGCCGCCATTCAGAGCATCAAACAGACCGCCAACCTGATTCCGCTGCACCTGCCCGGACGCATCATCGGCGTGCAGGTTGATTTCGATATTAACGTTGAGCTGGCCTGCCTGAAGGCCACGCTGACCGTCCAAGCGAACAGCAACGGCAGCATTGCCACCGAAGCCCTGACTGGCCTCAATTTGGCGCTTTTGAGCGTTTACGACATGATGAAAGACGTTGACCGCAATATGATGCTCAGCGGCATTCGCCTCGAATCCGAAACCAGCAGCGAAGGCCGTCCTTTCCTGTTTGACAACGCATACGAAAATATTAATTTCTAAACCACTCAGGCCGTCTGAACATTGGGTTTCAGACGGCCTTATTATTATGATGAACGATCAACAACTCTTGCGGTTCAGCCGCCATATCCTGCTTGATGAAATCGGTATCGAAGGCCAAGAAAAACTCTTGGCCTCCCATGTGCTTGTTGTCGGTTGCGGCGGGCTGGGTGCGGCAGCCTTGCCGTATCTTGCCGCCGCCGGTATCGGCCGCCTGACGATTGCCGATGCCGATACCATCGACGAGACCAACCTTCAACGCCAAATCACGTTTACCGAAGCCGACATCGGTAAAAACAAGGCTTTGGTCATGCAAGGCCGTCTGAAACAGATCAACAGCCAAACACACATTACAGCCATTGCCGAATTTCTCGATGAAGCCAGGCTTGTCGAATTGGCAAACGCAGCCGACATCATTCTTGATTGTTCCGACAATTATCCCACGCGCCAGGCGGTCAACCGCACCGCCGTTGCCACGCGCACGCCTTTGGTTTCCGCAGCGGCCGTCCGCTTCGACGGACAAATCGCCGTGTACCGCCCCGACCTTCCCGATACGCCTTGTTATGCCTGCCTGTTTGACAGCGAACAAGCCGACGACGGCGCTTGTGCATTGTTCGGCGTTTTTTCGCCATTGGTCGGCGTTATCGGAACGACCCAAGCCGCCGAAGCGCTTAAAGTGCTGATCGGTATCGGTACGCCGTCGCACGGCAAACTTTCCACCTACAACGCATTGAGCGGGCAATGGCGGCAATACGGGGTGAGGCGCAATCCCGAATGCCCGGTTTGCGGCGGCCGTTAAAGACCAAAGCAGGGCAAGGGTTTCAATGCTCCGAAGCCAATCCGCCGGAGCAATCATGCTTATCTTTCATTAAACTTGAAAGAAGGCGTTTCTTCCCTTTTCAGACGGCCTGTGGCACGATATGATTCAATGATTAATAAATTTTTTGAGGCCGTCTGAAAAAGATAGGGAGAAACCGGCTTAATGAATATTATTCGTGCCTTATTGGTGGTATTGGGTTGCCTGGCTTTGGGCGAGGCAACCGTTTGGATTTTGGGGTTGAAGCTGCCGGGCAGTATTGTCGGCATGGCTTTGCTGTTTGCCGCGCTTCAGGCAGGCTGGGTCAAATTGTCTTGGGTGGGAGAGCTGGCAGACATTTTGATGGCAAACCTGACTTTGTTTTTGGTGCCGCCTTGCGTGGCCGTCATCAGCTATTTGGATGTGATTGCAAACGACTGGTTTTCGATTTTGACGGCCACAATCGGCAGTACGATCTGCGTATTGTTGGTGACCGGCAAAGTGCATGAGTGGGTCAGGAGGTGGATGTGATGAACATAGACGGGCTGTTGCGTATGCCCTCGGTCATGTTGTTCCTGACTTTGGCCGTGTATGCTTTGGCGGTGCAGATTCGGGCGCGCACGGGGAATGTGCTGTGTAATCCGGTATTGATCAGTACGCTGGTGTTGATGGGTTATTTGAAGGTATTTGCCATCGATTACGAGCTGTACCATTCTGCCTCGCACTTTATTGATTTTTGGTTGAAACCGGCAGTCGTGTTGTTGGCCGTGCCGCTTTATCGAAATTGGGATCGTATCCGCAGCCAGTGGTTGCCGGTGGTGTTGTCACAGTTGGCGGGCAGCGTGACAGGCATTGTTACAGGCGTGTATTTTGCCAAATGGCTGGGCGCTTCGCGCGAAGTGATTCTGTCGCTGGCTTCCAAATCGGTGACCAACCCGATTGCGATCGAAATCACGGCGTCTATCGGCGGTATTCCGGCGATTACGGCGGCAACGGTGATTATTGCCGGACTTTTTGGACAGATGGCCGGATATAAAGTGTTGAAAGGGACGTTGTATATGCCTTCTTCAGTGGGAATGTCTTTGGGTACGGCCTCACATGCGATGGGTATTGCGGCGTCTTTGGAATACGGCCGCCGTATGGCCGCATATGCCGGCTTGGGCTTGACGCTCAACGGCGTATTGACGGCGGTATTGGTGCCTATCTTGATTCCCTTATTGGGCGTATAGCGTTTAGGCCGTCTGAAAATAGTGTAAACAGGAGAAAATGATATGGCTGTAAATTTGACTGAAAAACGTGCAGACGAATTGTTGGAAATCGACGGCATCCGTCTGTTTACAGGTCGTGCCGGCATCAAGCAACAAGACCGCGACGATTTGACGCTGATGGTGTTGGGCGGCGGACATACGGTGGGCGCGGTGTTTACGCAAAACCGTTTCTGCGCCGCGCCGGTGCATATCGCCAAGTCGCATTTGTTTGACCAAGACGGCGTGTGTGCCTTAGTTATCAATACGGGCAATGCCAATGCGGGTACCGGCGCACAAGGCCGTCTGGACGCGATTAAAGTGTGCGCGGCGGCGGCGGAACAGGTCGGCTGCCAATCCAATCAAATCATGCCGTTTTCGACCGGCGTGATTTTGGAGCCGCTGCCTGTGGATAAAATTGTGGCCGCTTTGCCGCAAGTGCGCCCTGCATTCTGGTCGGATGCGGCTCGTGCCATCATGACGACGGATACTGTACCGAAAGCCGCTTCACGCACAGGCTTGGTCGGCGAAAAACACACAGTCCGCGCTACCGGTATCGCCAAAGGTTCGGGCATGATTCATCCGAATATGGCGACCATGTTGTCGTTTATCGCCACTGATGCCAAAGTGTCCCAACCGATTTTGCAGCTGATGACCCAAGAAATCGCAGATGAAAGTTTCAATACGATTACCGTGGACGGCGATACCAGTACCAACGACAGCTTTGTCATTATGGCGACAGGCCGTTGCGGTCAGAGCGAAATCGACAATACCGCCGATCCGCGCTATGCGCAGCTCAAAGCCTTGCTTGGTTCGCTGGCTTTGGAGTTGGCACAGGCGATTGTCCGTGATGGCGAGGGTGCGACCAAGTTCATCACGATTGAAGTGCAAAACGCGAAAACCCGCGAAGAGGCGCGCAAAGTGGCTTATGCCGTCGCCCATTCGCCTTTGGTGAAAACCGCTTTCTTTGCCTCCGACCCAAACTTGGGCCGTCTGTTGGCAGCCGTCGGCTATGCCGGTATTGAAGACTTGGACGTCGATGCTTTAAAAATGTGGCTGGATGACGTGTTGGTGGCCGAAAACGGCGGCCGCGCGGAAAGCTATACCGAAGAAGCAGGACAAGCGGTGATGAACCGTCCAGAAATCACCGTCCGCATCGATTTGCAACGCGGCGATACGACGGCGGCCGTCTATACCTGCGATTTGTCGCACGAGTATGTGTCGATTAACGCGGATTACCGTTCTTAAAAACCTTTATCCTTGTGTTCAGACGGCTTTTGAGCAAAGTATCAAGGCCGTCTGAACACATTGACTGCGTGTTTATGATGAAATTTCCCCAGACTTGGGCGGCGCGCCTCGCCCACAAAATCCGCCAAACCAAACGCCTGTCGAAAAAGAGCATTGCCCTTCTGTTTTTGCTGGCAGGCTCGGCACTGGTTGCCCTGACGGCTTTGATGTTTGCGTACTTGGCAGATTTGGCTTTGGAATGGAACGCATTGCTGGTGGGAAAATATCCGTGGTTTGCGTGGGTGGCTTTGCCGCTGGGTTTGCCGCTTTTGGCATGGTTTACGCGTAAATTTGCGCCATACACTTCCGGCAGCGGTATCCCTCAGGTCATCGCCTCTTTGTCTTTGCCTTATGGTGCGCAGAAAACCCGTTTGATTCGTTTGGGCGAAACCTTTTTCAAAATTCCGCTGACGTTTTGCGCCATGCTGTTGGGCGCGTCTGTCGGCAGGGAAGGACCGTCTGTACAAGTGGGTGCGGCGGTGATGAACGCTTGGGGCGCGTGGTGTAAAAAGCACGGGCTGGCGTTTAGGGGCATGCAGGAAAACGATTTGATTGCCGCAGGCGCTGCAGGCGGTTTGGCGGCGGCGTTTAACGCGCCTTTGGCAGGCGTGGTCTTTGCCATCGAAGAATTGGGACGCGGCGTGATTTTGCGTTGGGAACGCCAAATCCTGATGGGCGTGTTGGCAGCCGGTTTCATTCAAGTGGCGATACAGGGCAACAACCCGTATTTTTCAGGGTTTCAAGGGCATGAGCTGCCAAACATGCTGATGTGGGCCGCGGTGTCGGGCATTGTCTGCGGTGTGGCCGGCGGATTGTTCAGTAGCTTTTTGTATCGCGGCGCGGCAGCATTCGCGCCGGTACGCTGGCGCAGTTTCATCCGCCGTCATTTGTTGGTGGTCGCCTTTGTGATGGGTATCTTGCTGGCACTGCTCGGTACGTTTTATCAAGGCAAAACCTATGGCACGGGCTATCACGAAGCCGCAGCCGCACTCAAAGGTGCGTATGAAGCGCCGTTCGGCTTGGCCGCCGCGAAATGGGCGGCAACCGTGTTCAGCTACTGGGCAGGTATTCCCGGCGGTATCTTCACGCCGTCATTAACCATCGGCGCGATGATAGGCGAACACATGGCTTCTTTCGCGCAACTGGGCGACGCGTCCAATGTCGCGGTTTTGCTTTGCATGGCCGCATTCCTTGCCGCTGCGACCCAATCGCCGTTGACCGCCGCCGTGGTGGTAATGGAAATGACGGGCGGACAGAATTTATTGTTTTGGATGCTGCTGACTTGCATCTTCGCTTCGCAAGTCTCGCGCCAGTTCTCGCCGCACCCATTTTACCACGCCGCAGGTTTGCGCTTCAGACGGCATATCGAAGCTGAAAGCGGATATGTTCAGCACGAGAAAAAAGAATAGGTCGGCATATAAAAAGGCCGTCTGAAAATCGATTTCAGACGGCCTTTATTATGTCGTTTAAAGCTGTATTACAGTTTATTTAAACAGCAAAATCAGCAGCAAAACAACCGCAATCACACTCAGCCACAGGCTTTGGCGTTGCTGTACTTTGACCAAATGCACATAGGCATCGCGCATTTCCTGCTGGCGGTTTTCATCAACCAGCGCACTGATTTTTCGCGGCAGGGAAGGGATGATTTGCGCCCAGTCGGGGGCTTCGTTTTTGAGATTGCGCCAAAGGGCTTTGGGGCCGACCTGTTCGTTCATCCAGCGCACCAAAAACGGTTTGGCGGTTTTCCACAAGTCCAAATCTGGATCGAGTTGGCGACCCAAGCCTTCGATGTTGAGCAGCGTTTTTTGCAGCAATACCAGCTGCGGCTGGATTTCGACATTGAAGCGACGGCTGACTTCAAACAGGCGCATCAGCACCAAGCCGAAGGAAATCTGCGAAATCGGTTTGTTGAACACAGGCTCGCACACGGCGCGGACAGCCGCTTCCAATTCTTCCGCCCGCGTGTCGGCAGGTACCCAGCCCGATTCGATGTGGGCGGTAGCGACGCGGTGGTAATCGCGGTTGAAGAAGGCGAGGAAGTTGATGGCGAGATAGCGTTTGTCGTAATCGGTCAGCGTGCCGACGATGCCGAAATCGAGGGCGATGTAGCGGTTGTCGGCGGCGACCAGAATGTTGCCGGGGTGCATATCCGCATGGAAAAAGCCGTCACGGAAAACTTGCGTGAAGAAGATTTCCACGCCGTAATCGGCAAGTTTGTGCAAATCGATACCGTCTGCTTTGAGTTTGGCGATATCGGATACCGGTGTGCCGTCCATCCATTCGATGGTCAGCACGTCGCTGGTGCAGTAGTCGTAAAACACCTTCGGCACAATCAGCATATCGCTGTTTTGGAAATTGCGTCCGAGTTGGCTGGCATTGGCGGCTTCGCGCATTAAGTCCAATTCGTCGTGCAGGTATTTGTCAAATTCGGCCACCACTTCGCGCGGCTTCAAACGCTTGCCGTCTGAAAACAAACGCTCTACCCAGCCTGCACCAAAGCGCATCAGCGACAAATCCTGTTCGATAACGGGCAAAAGGTTGGGGCGCAAGACTTTCACGGCGACCTGTTCGCCCGAATGCAGGCGGGCTTTGTGTACTTGGGCGATGGACGCGCTGGCGACAGGCTCTGTTTCAAATTCCGCGTATAAAGTGTCGATGGATTGTCCCAGTGATTTTTCGATTTGCGAGCGTGAAAGTTGCGCGTCAAACGGCGGCACTTTGTCTTGCAGCCTTGCCAGTTCGACCGCGTAATCGTGCGGAATCAAATCGGGACGCGTGGACAATACCTGCCCGAATTTGATGAAAATCGGCCCCAGGCTTTCCAACGCCAAACGCAGGCGCACGGCAGGCATTTCGTGTTTGAACTTGGACGACTGCGGCAGCATATTGAGGAAAGTCCGCGCCCAACCCGGACGGACCAGCGAGGCAATCAGCTCGGCAAGGCGGTAGCGGTAGAGCGTGCAGAGGATGGTTTTAATGCGTTTGAGGCGGTTCATGATGGGCGCGGATAAATCGAAAAAACAGAATTATATAGGAAAAACGGGTAAGGGCTTCAGACGGCCTGAGACTTTTGCAAAAACATTTGCCGCATAGCTAACAATTTTATAAAGGCTCAAGTTTTGCCGCCCCAATAAAAAGACGGATATTCACATCATAAATATTCGTCGGCTACTTGCCCAAACTGCCGATTCAAGACATAATCGGGAAATGTGCAGGAGAGTGTTACACCCAACTACAATGTAACCACCGAAGGCGCAGACACCCTTAAATCGCTCAGGTATCAGGGACTGCACATTGAAACAAACAATCTGGAGAGCGGCGTTAGAATAACGTCCACCGAAGGGGAGAAGGCCGTCTGAACCACCATTCAGACAACCGCGCAAAGCAGTGAGCAGACTGGTTTGCATCATGCGGATACGGCCGAAAATCTCAGGTTCAAGGACAGATAGGGTCATCCGCGCACAGGTGCGCGGGCGGCATCTGAACAAAAAATCCGGAGAAACTTGAGAATGACTGCTCTGAAAACCACCCCATTTCATCAAGCCCATCAAGATGCAGGCGCGAAGCTGGTAGATTTTGCCGGCTGGGAGCTGCCCATCCATTATGGTTCACAAATCGCCGAACACGAAGCCGTGCGCACCGACGCCGGTATGTTTGACGTATCCCATATGCTCGTTACCGACGTCGCCGGAGCGAACGCCAAAGCCTTTTTCCGCAAATTGATTGCCAACGACGTTGCCAAACTCGCCTTCGTCGGCAAAGCCCTTTATTCCGCTTTGCTCAACGATAACGGCGGCGTGATTGACGACTTGATCGTTTACCGCACCAACGAAGCCGAAACCCAATACCGCATCGTGTCCAACGGTGCGACCCGCGAGAAAGACACGGCGCAATTCCACAAAGTCGGACAAGAGTTCGGCGTTGCCTTCAATCCGCGCTACGACCTCGGCATGCTCGCCGTACAAGGCCCTAAAGCCATCGAAAAACTCCTGACCGTCAAACCCGAATGGGCGGATGTCGTCCATAATCTCAAACCGTTCCAAGGTGCAGACTTGGGCAACGACTGGTTTGTCGCCCGTACAGGCTACACCGGCGAAGACGGTGTCGAAGTGATTCTGCCGGGTACTGAAGCAGGCGCATTCTTCAAAGCCCTGCAAGCAGCAGGCGTACAGCCTTGCGGTCTCGGCGCACGCGACACCCTGCGCATGGAAGCCGGTATGAACCTCTACGGCAACGATATGGATGACAATACCAGCCCGCTCGAAGCAGGCATGGGTTGGACCGTTGATTTGAAAGACGAAAGCCGCGATTTCGTCGGTAAAGCCGCATTGGTGGCATTGAAAGAAAAGGGCGTTGCCGTCAAACAGGTTGGCTTGTTGCTCGAAAAAGGGGGCATTCTGCGCGCGCATATGGAAGTGTTGACCGATAAAGGCCAAGGCGAAACCACCAGCGGCGTATTCTCTCCAAGCCTGAAACAATCCATCGCCATCGCACGCGTACCGAAAGATTTTGACGGTGATACCGCCAAAGTTCTGATGCGCGGCAAAGAAGTGGACGTACGCGTACTGAAGCTGCCGTTTGTCCGCAACGGTCAAAAACAGTTTGATTAATATCGGTTCAGACGGCCTTTATTTGTTAAGGGCCGTCTGGAAGCAGGTTTTAATTGTCGTCCGATACGGACGTTTGTAGAAAGCATTGAACAAGGCATCTGTGGATATTGATTCATGCAGATGCCGTCTGAAAATAACCCCCTATCAATGGAGTATCAAACCATGAGCAACATCCCAGCAGAACTGAAATACGTTGCCAGCCACGAATGGCTGCGCCTTGAAGAAGACGGTACCATCACCGTCGGCATTACCCATCACGCGCAAGAGCTGTTGGGCGACATCGTGTTTGTCGAGCTGCCAGAAGTTGGTGCAAACCTGGCTGCCGAAGAGCAAGCCGGTGTGGTTGAGTCTGTAAAAGCCGCATCTGACGTGTACGCGCCGATTGCAGGCGAAGTCGTTGCCGTCAACGAAGATTTGCCAAGCGCTCCGGAAACTGCCAACAGCGATCCTTACGGCGCAGGCTGGTTCTTCAAAATCAAACCTGCCAACCCTGCCGATTACGACGGTCTGCTGACTGCCGAACAATACGCAGGCGAAGTAGCTTGATTTTTGCAAACATCCAAACAGGTTTTTCATCTGTTTGATATTGCAGGTCTTAGGTCGTCTGAAAAATGCTTTCAGACGGCCTTTGTTTCAATTTTTCCTCAGCAAACATGAATTACTGCGAATTTGTCGCCACGCTTCCTGACGATACGGACAACCCCAACAAACATTATCACGACACGCAATACGGTTTTCCGATTGAGGACGACAATGAATTGTTTGAGCGGCTGGTGTTGGAAATCAATCAGGCAGGATTAAGCTGGACGCTGATGCTGAAGAAGCAGCAGGCATTTCAGACGGCATTTAAAGGTTTCGACATCGATACGGTCGCCGCATTTGACGAAACCGATATTGAGCGACTGCTTGCCGATGCAGGCATCGTCCGCAACCGACTGAAAATCAACGCAGCCATTTATAACGCGCGACAAATCAGACAAATACAGCAAGAATACGGCTCATTCAAAAACTGGCTCGATGCGAACCATCCGCTCGACAAGGCTGAATGGGTGAAACTGTTTAAAAAACATTTCAAATTTGTCGGCGGCGAAATCGTCGGCGAATTTTTAATGAGTACCGGCTACCTGCCCGGCGCGCATGTGGCAACCTGTCCGGTTTATAGGGAAATATTGGCATGTCGTCCAAAGTGGGCGGAGGTCGTCTGAAACAACATTTGCAAGAAAAAACAGTGTTGATATCGATAACACCGAAGGAGTAGAAATGAAACTATCTGAATTGTTCAACCCGAATGAATTTGCCGCGCGCCATTTGAGTTTTGGCGACGAGGCTGCGCTTTTGGAAGCGCTCGGCGAGAAGAGCATGGATGATTTTGTCGGCAATACCGTGCCGCAAAGCATCCGTATGCCGTCCGAACTCAATTTGCCCGAAGCGTTGACCGAGGCGGACGCGTTGGCGAAATTGAAAGGCATCGCGTCGAAAAACGTGATCAACAAATCCTATATCGGTTTGGGCTATTACCCGACCCGCGTGCCGAATGTGATTTTGCGCAACGTATTGGAAAATCCGGGTTGGTACACCGCCTACACCCCGTATCAGGCGGAAATTGCACAGGGTCGTTTGGAAGCTTTGTTGAACTTCCAACAAGTGTGTATCGATTTGACCGGTTTCCCTGTGGCAGGCGCGTCTTTGCTGGACGAGGCAACTGCCGCCGCCGAAGCGATGGCGATGGCGCACCGCGTGGGCAAAGTGAAATCCGAGCGTTTCTTTGTGGATGCGCGCGTGTATCCGCAAACTTTGGACGTGATGAAAACCCGCGCTAAATATTTCGGTTTTGAACTGGTGGTCGGCGATTTTGCCCAAGCCGACGAGGGCGAATACTTCGGCGCGCTGTTCCAATACGTCGGCAAAGACGGTGACGTGCAAGACTTGCAGGACGTTATCGGCCGTCTGAAAGCAAAAGGCACAATCGTTGCCGTTGCCGCCGACATCATGAGCTTGGTTTTGCTGAAGTCTCCGGCTGAATTGGGCGCGGATATTGCTTTGGGTAACACCCAACGCTTCGGTGTGCCGATGGGCTTCGGTGGTCCGCACGCTGCTTATTTCGCGTTTAAAGACGAGTTCAAGCGTTCCGCTCCGGGCCGTATCATCGGCGTATCCAAAGACGCATCGGGCAAACCTGCCTTGCGCATGGCCTTGTCCACACGTGAGCAACACATCCGCCGCGAAAAAGCCACGTCAAATATTTGTACTGCGCAGGCATTGCTGGCGAACTTGGCCGGTATGTATGCCGTTTACCACGGCCCTGAAGGCGTGAAACGTATTGCCAACCGCATTCATGCGCTGGCTTCTGCCTTTGCCGATGCGCTGGTTTCAGACGGCCTGAATGTGGTTCACAAAGTCTTCTTCGATACCGTTACCGTTGATTTTGGCAGCAAAGAGAAAGCAGACCAAGTGTTTGCCGCTGCTTTGGAATCGGGTTACAACTTGCGCCGCGTCAACGATACTCAAGTTGCGGCTGCATTCCATGAAACGTCGGCATACGAAGATTTGGTCGATTTGTACCGCGCGTTTACCGGCAAGGATACGTTCACATTTGCCGATGATGTCAAAGGCCGTCTGAACGCCGAATTGCTGCGTCAAGACGACATTCTGCAACATCCTGTGTTCAACAGTTACCACACCGAACACGAAATGCTGCGCTATCTGAAAAAACTCGAAGACCGCGACTTGGCGATGAACCGCAGCATGATTTCGCTCGGTAGCTGCACCATGAAGCTCAATGCGACTGCGGAAATGTTGCCGATTACTTGGGCAGAGTTCACCGACATCCACCCCTACGCCCCCAAAGACCAAGCCGCAGGCTACCGCGCGCTTTTGACCGACATGGAAAACAGCCTGAAAGCCATCACCGGCTTTGACGCGATTTCCTTCCAGCCCAACTCCGGCGCGCAGGGCGAATACAGCGGCATGCTCTCCATCCGCCGCTATCAAGAAGCTAACGGCGAGGGACACCGCAACATCTGCCTAATTCCCAAATCCGCCCACGGCACCAACCCTGCGACTGCGGCCATGCTGGGTTTGAAAGTCGTTGTTGTCGATACCGACGAACACGGCAACGTCAACATCGATGATTTGAAAGCCAAAGCAGAGCAACACCGCGACGCTTTGTCCGCCATCATGATTACTTACCCGTCCACCCACGGCGTGTACGAAGAAGGCATCCGCGACATCTGCCGCATCATCCATGAAAACGGCGGACAGGTTTACATGGACGGCGCCAACCTCAACGCCCAAATCGGCATCATGCAGCCTGCCGAAGTCGGCGCGGACGTGTTGCACATGAACCTGCACAAAACCTTCTGTATCCCTCACGGCGGCGGCGGTCCGGGCGTCGGCCCTATCGGTTTGAAAGCCCACCTTGCCCCGTTTGCACCGGGACACGCTTTGACCGACACCCACAGCGCCAGTGCCGACCAAACCGCCGTTGCTGCTGCGGCCTTCGGTTCTGCGTCCATCCTGCCGATTACCTGGATGTACCTGACCATGATGGGCAAACAAGGCATGGAACAGGCAACGCGCTGGGCATTGCTCAACGCCAACTACGTCGCCAAACGCCTGAGCGAAGACTATCCCGTTCTCTACACAGGCAAAAACGGCCGCGTCGCGCACGAATGTATCGTCGATTTGCGTCCGCTCAAAGCCGAAAGCGGCATCACCGAAACCGACATCGCCAAACGCCTGATGGACTACGGCTTCCACGCCCCGACCGTCTCCTTCCCCGTTGCCGGCACGCTGATGATCGAGCCGACCGAAAGCGAGAGCAAAGCCGAACTCGACCGCTTTATCGCTACCTTGAAACAAATCAAACAGGAAGTGCTGAAAGTCGAGCGCGGCGAATGGCCGAAAGAGGATAATCCGCTGGTGAATGCTCCGCATACCGCAGCAGATGTAACCGGTGAATGGGCGCATCCGTACTCCCGCGAAGAAGCCGTCTTCCCGCTGCCTTTCGTGCGCGAAAACAAATTCTGGCCGAGCGTCAAACGGGTAGATGAAGTGTATGGCGACCGCAATCTGGTTTGCTCCTGCTTGCCGATTGATGCATACGAAGATTAAGCCTGAATAGGTTTAAAATTGAACAGGCCGTCTGAAAATGAAAATAGTTTTCAGATGGCCTTTTGTTTGTTAAGATATTTCGCCCGAGAACATACATTTGTTTTTGGTAAAACAACAGATAAGGCATTCGGAAAAATAGACGGCGAATGCCTTTGTTTGCGGATAAAACCAAACTGCTCTCAACAACGATAAACACAAGGCCGTCTGAAAAACAGGAGGACACGATGGACGAACTTTTTATTCAAACGTTGACGATTGCCGGCTCAGATTCCGGAGGCGGCGCGGGCATACAGGCGGATTTGAAGACATTTCAGATGCGCGGCGTGTTCGGCACCAGCGTACTGACAGCGGTTACCGCACAAAATACTTTGGGCGTATCGGCAGTGCATCCGATACCGACCGACATGATTGCCGCGCAAATTGCCGCGATTCAGGAAGATTTCCAAATCCGCGCCTATAAAATCGGCATGCTGGGTACGGCGGAAATCATCGAATGCGTGACGGAACAAACCGCCGAATGTGACTTCGGCAAACGCGTGTTGGATCCGGTTATGATTGCCAAAGGCGGCGCGCCGTTGTTGGAAAACTCAGCCGTCGAAGCCATGAAACGCCTGCTGCTGCCGCATACGGACGTATTGACTCCCAATCTGCCCGAAGCGCAGGCATTGACGGGTATCAATATTGAAAACCGCCAAGATGCGGAACGTGCCGCCAAAATTCTTCAGGATTGGGGTGTGAAAAATGTGGTGATTAAAGGCGGCCATCTTGCCGACAGCCAAAGCGAATATTGCACCGACTGGCTGTTTACGCCATACGAAACCATTGAGCTGAACAGTAAACGTTTCCCAACGCCGCATACGCATGGTACGGGCTGCACATTTTCTGCCTGCATCACAGCCGAGTTGGCAAAAGGGTTTAGCGTACCTGAGGCGGTTCAAACGGCAAAAAACTATATTGCCGCCGCCATTTCCCATCCTTTGGGCATCGGGGCAGGGCACGGGCCGGTCAACCATTGGGCGTATCGGGACGAATAATGCGTTTAGGCCGATTGTAATTGATTGTATTTTTCAGACGGCCTGACTAGGTTTATCACTTGAAATTGTTTACAATATCGGATTAATGCTTTTACGGATAAAAAAGACACCATGCAAGTTACTTCAAAATGGATAGATGGAATGTGCTTCGTCGGTACAACGGCAAACGGACACAGCGTTGTGATGGAAGGCGCGGCGGCTGAAGGCGAAGTCAAACGCGGCCCCAGCCCGATGGAAATGCTGTTGTTGGGTGTAGCAGGCTGTTCCAGCATCGATGTCGTGATGATTGCCGAGAAACAACGCCAAAAAATCACCGACTGCCGTGCCGAAGTGACTGCCAAACGCGCCGACACCGCGCCGCGCGTGTTTACCGAAATCCATATCCATTTCAAAGTGTATGGTCGGGATTTGCAAGAAAGCGCGATTGAACGCGCCGTACAGATGTCTGCCGAAAAATATTGCTCCGCATCGATTATGCTGGGCAAAGCGGCAAAAATGAGCCACAGCTTCGAGATTGTCGAAACAGAATAGGGCGGTTTCAGGGTAGGAGTGCCGGAGCGTGAACCGGTTACCCACAAAAAAAGCAGATATATTCACGCATTAACATGAATATATCTGCTTGCTTTTTATTCCTTTTTCTCTCTCTCTATCAGCCTTTATAACTTGGCTTGTTGATCTCATTGTGCAAGTTTCGTTTAACATTGTCAACAATTTTTAATTATATTTTAAACAACCCCGAAAGCTGCAGGTTTGTAAACGCTTGCGCCTTAATACGGATACTGGGGAAACAGTATGGATTACGAAAATAATACCAACATTGCGCCTGCAACTTCATCGCTTATTTTGGAAGAGCGTCACGATTCGGAACTCTTCCGAGTGTACGCATTGATTTTGGACGGCATTACCGACCATCTGCTGTTGCCGGGTAAAAAACTGACCGAGTCCGAGCTTTGCCGACAAATGGTTTGCTCGCGCAATACCGTGCGTGGCGCATTGTCGCTTTTGGCGCACGACAAAATCGTCGATTTGCAGCCCAACCGCGGCGCATTTGTCCATGTGCCGGACTTGAAAGAAATGAAAGACGTGTTCAACACGCGTATCGAAATGGAAAGCATGATTCTGAGCGTCCTCATTGATATGCCTGATTTGGAAACGCGTCTGCAACCGCTTTACGCCATGATTGAGCAAGAGGGCGCAGCCTCCGAAAGCGGCGACCGCGTGGGTTGGAACCGCCTGTCCAATGCCTTCCATGTCGAATTGGCGCGACTGTTGGACAACGATGTCCTGTTTGAAATCATGAATACCTTGTGTGCGCGCTCTTCATTGATTGTGGCCGTTTCCGATCCGCTTCGCAAAGAAAAGCGCAACATCGATTCCAATTCGCACCATGAACACCGAGAAATCCTCGATTTGTTGCTGGCAGGCAAGCGCAACCGTGTGACTAAAGTCATACGCCGCCACTTGGGCGCGTGTATGGAACGCTTGGAACAGAAACTCGAGATGTAATCGGTTTGACAATAACAAGGCCGTCTGAAATATTCAGACGGCCATTGGTTTATCCCTATAAAACGAAACGCCATGAAACCCAAAATCCAAAGACACGAACATATCCTCACCCTTGTCCGCGAACATAATTTTATGACGGTGGAAGAGTTGGCGGCAAATTTGGATGTTACGCCGCAAACCATACGCCGCGATGTTCAAGAGTTAAGCGAGACCGGACAGCTTAAACGCTATCATGGCGGCGCATCTTTGGGCGACGTTTCAGTCGTAACGGCAGGGCAGGAGCGGCGCAACCATCAGCAGCAGGAAAAAAACGCCATTGCCCGGCTGATTGCTTCCACCATTCCCGACAATGCCTCGCTCTTTATCAGCATCGGCACCACCATGGAAGCCGTCGCCGCCGAGTTGGTCAGACAGCGTAAAAACCTGCGGATTATCACCAACAACATCTACGCCGCCTCCATCACTGCGGCGCGTACCGACTACACGGTCATCATCGCTTCCGGTGTGGTCCGTCCGTTGGACGGCGGTATTACGGGTGTGGCGACCGTCGATTTCATCAACCAATTCAAAGTCGACTATGCCATCATGAGTACCCACGGCATAGAAAACGACGGCTCGCTTTTGGATGACGATTACAAGGAAGTCAGCGTGATGCAGGCGATGGTGAACAATGCCCGCGTGCGCTATCTCGGCGTCGACCACAGCAAGTTCAACAGCAATGCCCTGGTCAGACTGGGCGATATCGGCGCATTCGATAAGCTATTTACCGACCGCACACCATCCGCCGCCATGCAGAAAACCCTAAACGAGCGCGGCGTGGCGTGGCAGGTTGCCGACCCTGTATCAAAGTAGCCAAGTCGGGTACAATTGAGCCATCATTCCATTCCTTTCAGACGGCCTGATTGAATGCCCAGGCCGTCTGAAAACAGAAAATCATCTTTCCATCAAAGAAATATTATGTTGAATAAAGACCAATTCGCGGACAACCACTTTATCCGCACCATTATCGAAGAAGACCTCAAAAGCGGTAAACATACAGCCATCCAAACCCGTTTCCCACCCGAGCCGAACGGCTACCTGCACATCGGCCACGCCAAATCCATCTGCTTGAACTTCGGTTTGGCGTATATTTATGACGGCTTGTGCAACCTGCGTTTCGATGACACCAACCCCGAAAAAGAAAACGACGAATACGTCAACGCCATCAAAGAAGACGTTGAGTGGCTCGGTTTTCATTGGGCGGGCGAACCGCGTTTTGCTTCCAATTATTTTGACCAGCTTTACGATTACGCCGTCGGTTTAATCAAAGACGGCAAGGCCTATGTCGATGATTTGACGCCCGAAGAAATGCGCGAATACCGCGGTACGCTGACCGAAGCAGGCAAAAACAGCCCTTACCGCGACCGCAGCGTCGAAGAGAATCTCGACCTGTTTACACGCATGAAAAACGGCGAGTTCCCCGACGGCAGCAAAACCCTGCGCCTGAAAATCGACATGGCATCCGGCAACATCAATATGCGCGACCCCGTCATCTACCGCATCCGCCGCGCCCATCACCACAACACCGGCGATAAATGGTGCATCTACCCGATGTACGACTACACGCATTGCATTTCCGATGCCATCGAAGGCATCACGCATTCCTTGTGTACGCTCGAATTTGAAGCCCACCGCCCGCTGTACGACTGGGTGTTGGACAACATTCCTGCGCCGCACGCCACCCGTCCGCGCCAATACGAGTTTTCCCGTTTGGAGCTTCTGTATTCCATCACGTCCAAACGCAAGCTGAACCAACTGGTTTCAGACGGCCACGTTGCCGGCTGGGATGACCCGCGTATGCCGACCATTTCCGGTATGCGCCGCCGCGGTTACACGCCCGAAGGCTTGCGCCTGTTTGCCAAACGCGCCGGTATTTCCAAATCTGAAAACATCGTCGACATGAGCGTGTTGGAAGGCGCGATTCGTGAAGAGTTGGAAAACTCCGCTCCGCGCCTGATGGCGGTTTTGAATCCGCTCAAAGTGACCCTGACCAACTTCGAAGCCGGCAAAACCCAAAGCCGCCGTGCCGCGTTTCATCCGAACCACGAAGAAATGGGCGAGCGCGAAATTCCCGTGTCCCAAACCATTTACATCGAAGCCGACGACTTTGCCGAAAATCCGCCCAAAGGCTTCAAACGCCTGATTCCCGGCGGCGAAGTGCGCTTGCGCCACGGCTATGTCATCAAGTGCGATGAAGTGGTAAAAGACGAGGCAGGCAATGTGGTTGAACTCAAATGCAGCATCGACCACGATACCTTGGGTAAAAACCCCGAAGGCCGTAAAGTCAAAGGCGTGATTCACTGGGTTTCTGCCGAACACGCCGCCGAAATCAAAGTCCGCCTCTACGACCGCCTCTTTACCGTCGAGCGTCCCGATGCCGTGCGCGGCGAAGACGGCAACTACCTGCCGTTTACCGATTTCCTCAACCCTGAATCCATTAAGGAAATCACCGCCTACGCCGAGCCTGTCGCAAAAGATTTGCCGGCGGAGAGCCGTTGGCAGTTTGAACGCATCGGCTATTTCGTCACCGACCGCAAAGACCACAGCAAAGACACACCGGTGTTTAACCGCACTGTGACACTGAAAGATTCTTGGCAGGCAAAATAATTGGTAAGAAGGCAGTCAGTATGCACTGGCTGCCTTTATTGTGTTTAAATTTTTGATTTTATAATAGGAATTTTATGGAAAACCAAATACCCACTTCACAGGAAGTTCGATATCACGAACCCAAACGCCTTCCTGCTTCTGCAGGCATCAAGTGGATTACCGACGCTTTCGGTATTTTCAAACTTCATCCGTGGAAATGGATGGGCGTATTATTGGCTTATATGATCGTAGGCTTTGTGGTTTCTATTATTGACTTACTAGGAATTAATGCGCTTTCTAGTTTAAAAGGTATTGTATTCAGCTGGGTGGGTTCATGCTTAGTAGGCGGAGCTATGTATGTTGCTAACAATATCAATAATGGAAAAGCATTTGATGTGAAAGATTTTTTTATTGTTTTTTTAGATAAAAAAATGAGTTTTTTCATTTTATTGTTACTTCAGGTGCTGTTCAGTATAGCTGTTAGTTTGCTTATCATTCCGCTATATTTTGCAGGTCATTGGGCAATGATGATAGGTGTTGTATTGATTGTTATTGTCCTTTTGTCTATATTTTTATTAACCCCCGCTTTGATTGTTTTAGATGGTCTGAAGCCATGGGAGGCTATTAAAGCTAATGTTAAAGCGGCTATGTGTAATATTCCTGCAATATTAGTTTATGTTGTAGGTGTGGCTCTCTATTCTTTTATGTGGGGCGTATTAGGCAGCATGTTAGGCCAGTGGATTATCATGATCATACTTTTACTATTCCTACCTGTCAGCGCAGTTTTACTGCTGGCTCCTTATATTGCTTACCGCAGTATTTACCCTAATGGTCGTATTGTAAAATCCTAAGTGGATAAAGGCCGTCTGAAACATTTTCAGACGGCCTTTGTCAATAAAAGGAATGAGATGGAACGTTATTCTGTACATTTGAAACTGCTGGGGATGGCGGTGCTGTGGGGCGCGTCTTGGCCGATGGGGCGGATGCTGGGGCAGTCGCTGCCACCGCTGACGGGCGGGGCGGTTCGGTTTGTACTGGCTTCGGTTTTGTTGTTGGGCTGGTTGTTTGCGCGCAGCAGGTTTGCAACTTTAGCAGCTTTATCGGCGCGGCAATGGTTGGGTTTGACGGTGGCCGCTTCCGTCGGGGTGTGCGGCTATGCGGTGTTTTTTATGCTGGGTTTGCAGACTATGCCGGCAGGCAAGGCGGCGGTGGTCGTGGCGGTGAACCCCGTGTTGACGCTGCTGTTGGCAACTTGGTTTTTCGGCGAGCGTTTAAATGCGAAGATTTTGGCGGGTATGCTGCTGGCGGTCGGCGGTGCCATTATGGTGGTAACGCAAGGGCAGCCGTTGACAGTGTTATCCGGTGGCATCAAGGCAGGAGAGTGGTTGATTTTCGGCTGTGTGGTCTGTTGGGCGGCCTATACTTTAATTGGTCGTGCGGTTTTGCGCGGAATAGATGCGCTGACGGTAACGACGGCAACATCGTTCATCGGTGCGTTGATGTTATCGGTGGTGGCGTTGTGGACGGATGGAATACCGTTTGAGGCGATAGCGGCAATGGATGGGCGTGGCTGGACGGCCTTGGCGTGGCTGGTCATCGGCGCGACGGTATTGGCCTATGCGTGGTATTTTGAAGGGGTAAAGACTTTGGGTGCAGGCAGCGCGGCGGCATATATTACGCTCGTGCCGATTTTCGGTGTGCTGTCTTCGGCGTGGTTTTTGGGCGAATCGCTGCATATTTCGCTGGTTGCAGGTTGTGCGGCGGCGGTCGGCGGCATGACGCTGATGCGGTACGGGCAAAAGGCCGTCTGAAGTTGGGTAAATACTCGAATTTTTGATGATAAGATTGCGGTTGCCACCTTACTTCCAGCCGTAATCTTATTGAAGGATAAGACCAAGTCACGGCCTCAGTGTTCGATTTAAAAATTTGACACCCTGCCTACAACTGCCTAAAATTCAACTTCCTCAAAAATCTACCGTATCCTGCGGCACGATTTCATCCTTTCAGACGGCCTTTGTGCCATCTCTCTGATACCATTCAAAATATATCAATACTATGCACGTTTCAGAACTACAAACCCTCCACATTTCCAAACTCTTGGAAATGGCAGAAGAACATGGCATTGAAAACGCCAACCGTTTCCGCAAACAAGACCTCGTTTTTGCCATCGTCCGCCAGATGATGAAGCAGAATGTCAGCTTCACCTGTTCCGGTACACTCGAAATTTTGCCTGACGGCTTCGGTTTCTTGCGCAGCGCAGATACTTCTTACCTTGCCGGTCCTGACGATATTTATGTTTCGCCCACGCAAATCCGCCGCTTCAATCTGCACACCGGCGACACCATCGAAGGCAGCGTGCGCGTGCCGAAAGACAACGAGCGCTATTTCGCGCTTGTCCGCCTCGACACCATCAACGGCGATCCGCCCGAAGTCTGCAAACACAAAATCCTTTTTGAAAACCTCACGCCTTTATTCCCAACCGAACAATTCAAACTCGAGCGCGACATCAAAGCCGAAGAGAATCTGACCGGCCGCGCCATTGACTTGGTTTCCCCGATCGGTAAAGGCCAACGTGCATTGTTGGTGGCGCCGCCTAAAACCGGTAAAACCGTGATGTTGCAAAACATCGCCCACGCCATTACCGCCAATTATCCCGATGTCGAGCTGATTGTCCTGTTAATTGACGAGCGTCCGGAAGAAGTGACCGAAATGAGCCGTTCTGTACGCGGCGAAGTCGTTTCCTCTACGTTTGACGAGCCTGCGCAACGTCATGTACAAGTGGCCGAGATGGTGATTGAAAAAGCCAAACGCATGGTCGAACACAAAAAAGACGTGGTCATCCTGCTGGATTCGATTACCCGTTTGGCGCGCGCCTACAATACCGTTGTGCCGACTTCGGGCAAAATTTTGACCGGCGGTGTTGATGCCAACGCTTTGCACCGTCCGAAACGCTTCTTCGGCGCCGCGCGTAATGTAGAAGAGGGCGGTTCGCTTACTATTATTGCGACAGCGCTTGTTGAAACCGGCAGCCGCATGGACGACGTGATTTACGAAGAGTTCAAAGGCACGGGCAATATGGAATTGCACCTTGACCGCCGCATGGCAGAAAAACGCCTGTTCCCGGCCATCAGCATCAATAAATCCGGTACGCGCCGCGAAGAATTGCTGGTGCCGAACGATCAGTTGCAGCGCATGTGGCTCTTGCGTAAATTTCTCCATCCGATGGACGAAATCGAAGCGACCGAGTTTTTGGTGGGCAAACTCAAAGACTCCAAAAACAATGATGATTTCTTTGAATTGATGCGCGGTAAATAAGCATAAGGCCGTCTGGACATGTTTCAGACGGCCTTTACTTTGCTTGAGGAATCTTTATGACCATCCGAATGAATTGGCAAAACTTATTGTCCACCCAACGCCTCCGTACCAAAAACGGCGAAATTGTGCCGACCGTTACCCCTTCGACTCAGGAAGGCGCCGATGCCTTGCGTACGGATTTTCACATCGACTACGACCGAGTCGTTTTTTCCGGAGCCTTCCGCCGCCTTGGCCGTAAAACGCAGGTGCATCCGCTGGCGCAACACGATTTGACGCACAACCGCCTGACGCACAGCGTTGAAGTTGCCAGCGTGGGCAGGAGTTTGGGCAACCGCGTGGGCGTGATGTTGCACAACGGCGGTTTTCTGCCGCAGGGCAATACACCCAGCGATATTGGTGCCGTGGTGCAGGTTGCCTGTTTGGCGCATGATTTGGGCAATCCGCCATTTGGTCATACCGGAGAAGATGCTTTGCGTGATTGGTTCAGACGGCCTGAACATCAAATTTATCTGAACACATTGAACGAAGCGGAGCGCAACGACATTCAAACCTATGAAGGCAATGCGCATAGCCTGCGTATCGTCGCCAGTCTTGAAATGTATCCGGAGGCGGGCGGAATGCGCCTGACTGCGGCAGCCATCGGCGCATTGCTGAAGTATCCGTGGACAACGCAACATCCAAACGGCAGAAAGAAATTCAATATTTATCAAACCGAGTTGCCGTTTATCCGTCAAGTTGCCGACGAATTGGGGCTGGTTTCCGCAGGAGTAGACAGCTGGGCGCGCCATCCTTTGTCTTATTTGATGGAGGCCGCCGACGATATTTGCTATGCCTTGTTGGACTTGGAAGATGCCGTCGAATTGGATTTGCTCACGGATACGGAAGTGGAGAGTATCTTATCCGAGCTGACCTTTGCCGAAAGCGCATGGCACGCCAGCTCCAGTCGTCAGCGTTGCGCCATGTTGCGCGGCATTGCGATTGGCAAGGCGATTGATGATGTCGCGCAAACCTTTATGCTGCATCAGTCCGACTTGTTGGATGGAACATTCAAAGGAAAAGACTTGCTTGCTCTGTGTAGCCCGCAAGTGCAAAACACTTTGGAAAAAGCGAAAGAATTGGCGCAAACACGGATTTTCCGCCATCATACCAAGCTCTTGACCGAGATCGCCACGTTCCCATGTTTAGGCTCCATCTTGGATTTACTTGTCCCTGCCGCCTATGCCCTGATTGCAGAAAAACAGTTGGCAACGCGTCAGTCTTTGGCGTTGGAGTTGTTGAAAAAGCACAATCCGATTCTTCCTGAAGACAGTCTGTATCAGGCATATATGAAAATCTTGGATTTTGTCGGCGGCATGACTGATAACTCCGCCGCCAAAATGGCACAGGATTTATCAGGAGTAGGGATTTTGCGTTAATTTTATATTTTTTAATTTCAATCAGTTAAGTAAAAATATAAAAAATATCCGTGAAAAAAGTAGACAGGTTTTGGTAAAGCCTATATTATTCGATCTTCTTGATTCACAACGCACTTGCGAAGTGATGAGGATGCACCCGTAGCTCAGTTGGATAGAGTATCTG
>NZ_KV792669.1:0-27380 GCF_001808255.1 Neisseria sp. HMSC15G01 | reverse complement strand
ACCGGGGTTCGATTCCCCGTGGGCGTGCCAGTTTTCAAAAAAGCGCAATCTATTTTAGATTGCGCTTTTTTATTGCATTTACTGTTTGTGTTCTAAGGCCGTCTGAAACGCTTAGCAACTCAAGAGGCAGAAGTGTGTAAAATAAATCGCCCAGACTTTTTGTCGTCTATATGCGCTTTTCAATCTCATTTTACCATTGTCGAAACCCAATTTATTGACAACAGTATTCATCTTAAGAGTTCCTAAACCTGAATTTACATGATTTCATATTTATAATTTCTTGATTTTAGAAAATAAAAATATTTATTTGAACTTTTCTTAAAAAATGCCGTCTGAGATAAAGACAAGACGGAATATCTCTGTTAATGTGTAAATGTCAGCCGGCGTTTGCCGGTTTTTTATTGAAACCATTTGGGAGTCAATTATGAATATGAATGTTAAATTAATCGTTCCTGCCGTTTTGGCGGCTGTTGCCCTAACTGCATGTAGCAGCGGTTCTAAAGCCAAACCTGAAGCTAAAGCTGCGCCTACTGCGCAACAACAAGCTCAGGCTCAACAAGCTCAAGCTCCAGTGCCTAATACTTTGAAAGTAGACTCTATCGACGGTACTAAAGAAGTTCACTACAAATGCGGTAAAGACGGCAAAGAGCCTCTGAGCGTAATGTATGGCTTCAAAGGCAACGAAGTTGTTGCCGCCCAAGTAAAATACAAAGGCCAACTAACTGAAAACCTGTTCCGTATCACTGACAGCAGCAAAGACGTAAACGCATTCTGGGGCGGCAATGTCGCTTGGGTTGCTGAAGCAGCCACTGCAGCCAACGTAGACAAAGTTGATGGCAACATGTTGACTATCCGCGGTACTACCGAAGTAAACGGCAAACAAGAAGTGGTTGATCAAATCGTTACCCGCTTCTGCGCATTGGACAAAGGCGCGAAAGCTGCCGTTAAACCAGCTGCTAAAAAAGTGAAAAAATAATCTTTTACCGACAGCTTTAAACGCTGGGTAAAATAAAACAGGCCGTCTGAAAAGTTTTCAGACGGCCTGTTCTTTTGAGCAGTTTAACCTAAGAACCAGAATTTCAATGCCCACAACACGGCGACAATCCATACCATAGGCGGTACGTCTTGGGTGCGGTTGCACAAGAGTTTGATGAGTGCGTAGCTGATAAAGCCAAATGCAATACCGTCGGCAATCGAGTAGGTAAACGGCATGAAGACGATGGTCAGGAATGCCGGTGCGGCTTCAGTCATGTCGTCCCAATCGATTTCGCGCGCGCTGCGCAACATTTGCGCGCCAACATAGAGCAGGGCGGGTGCGGTAGCGAATGCAGGAATGCTTTGAACCAGCGGCGAGAAAATCAGACAGGCCAGCATCAGTACGCCGACGGTAACGGCAGTCAGGCCGGTACGGCCGCCGGCAGAAACGCCTGCCGCGCTTTCAACGTAAGGGGTAGTAGAAGAAGTACCCAAGGCGGCACCGGCGACGATGGCGGTTGAGTCGGCAAGCAGGGCGCGTTTCAAACGCGGCAGTTTGCCGTCTTGCAACAGGCCTGCGCGGTGTGAAACACCGACCAATGTGCCGGTAGAGTCAAACAGGTCAACCAGGAAGAATACAAAAATCACGCTGACCATGCTGACGGTGAACAAGCCTTTGAAGTCCATCTGCATGAATGTTGGCGCAATGCTTGGAATTTCGCCGACCACGCCTTTGAACTCGCTCAAGCCCAAGATGGTGGAGATAGCGGTCAGCGTCAGAATGGTAATGATGATGGAGCCTTTAACATGGAAGTGGCCAAGTGCAACCACCATCACAAAGCCTGCCATCGCCAGCAATGCGGTAGGCTGGTGGATATCGCCCAAGCCGACCAATGTGGCAGGATTGGCCACAATCACGCCTGCGCCTTTGAGCGCAATCAATGCCAAGAAGAGGCCGATACCTGCGGCAATCGACATTTTCAAGCCCATAGGCAGAGCGTTGACCAGCATTTCACGCACTTTAAAGAAGCTGAACAGGATGAAAATAATGCCGGAGATGAAAACAGCACCCAAAGCCACACGCCAGTCCACGCCCATGCCTTTGACGACGGCAAAGGTAAAGTAGGCGTTCAAACCCATGCCCGGAGCGAGGGCAATCGGGTAGTTGCCGACAAAGCCCATCACGAAACAGCCGATGGCGGAGGCGATACAGGTAGCCACAAATACTGCGCCCATATCCATGCCGGTTTCACCCAAAATCAGGGGATTGACGATGATGATGTAGCACATGGCGAGGAAGGTTGTCACACCGGCCATAATTTCCGTGCGGACGTTGGTCTGATTGGCGTTGAGGTTGAATAATCTTTCCAAAACGCTTTGATTTGAAGAACTCATTCGAGATATTCCTTTGGGAAAGCCGTTCAAGGACGGAATCAGCGGATTTAACTGCAGGAAGCTCGGATTTTAGCCTTAACTTCTCAACAGATAAGGGAATTTTCGGGCGGTATTATACTGAAAAGCCTTTTGTTCGGGTAATAAAAATACATGAATCAGATAATGCCCGGCCGAACCAAGATAAAGGCCGTCTGAACAGTTTCAGACGGCCTTTGTTTGTGTGTGTTTATACCGGTTTGCCTTTCAGGGAGAAGGTGTAGGCTTCGGTGATTTCCAGATCGATCATTTGGTTGATCATGTCGGGCGTGCCGGTAAAGTTGACCACACGGTTGTTGGCGGTACGGGCTTGCAGTTGGTCAGGGTCTTTTTTGGAGATACCTTCAACCAAGCAGCGTTGAACCGTGCCGATCATGGTTTGGTTGATGCGCGCGGTTTCGGCTTCGATGACTTCGTTCAAAGCTTCGAGGCGACGCACTTTTTCTTCATGCGGCGTGTCGTCGTGCAGGTTGGCGGCAGGCGTGCCTGGGCGCGGACTGTAAATAAAGACGAAGCTCAAGTCGAAGGCGATGTCTTTGACCAGTTTCAAGGTTTGCTCGAACTCGCGCTCGGTCTCGCCCGGGAAACCGACGATAAAGTCGGAGCTGAGGCACAAATCAGGACGGATGGCACGCAGTTTGCGGATGATGGATTTGTATTCCAAGGCGGTGTAGCCGCGTTTCATCGCGCTCAATACGCGGTCGGAACCGCTTTGAATCGGCAGGTGCAGATGGGAAACCAGCTTCGGCAGGTCGCGGTAGCACTCGATAATCGCGTCGGTAAATTCGCGCGGATGGCTGGTGGTAAAGCGCAGACGTTCGATGCCCGGGATTTCGTGGACGATGCGCAATAAAGTGGCAAAGTCGCAGATTTCGCCGTTTTCCATTTCGCCGCGATAGGCATTGACGTTTTGGCCTAAGAGGTTGATTTCTTTAACGCCTTGTTGCGCCAAACCGGCAATTTCAGTCAATACGTCGTTAAGTGGGCGGGAGAATTCTTCGCCGCGGGTGTAGGGGACGACGCAGTAAGAGCAGTATTTGGAGCAGCCTTCCATAATGGAAATGAATGCCGAACCGCCTTCTACGCGCGCAGGCGGCAGGTGGTCGAATTTCTCGATTTCGGGGAAGGAAATGTCGATTTGAGACAGGCCGGTGGTTTCTTTGTCGACGATGAGTTTGGGCAGGCGGTGCAGCGTTTGCGGGCCGAAAACCACGTCCACATACGGAGCGCGTTTGACGATGTTTTCGCCTTCTTGAGAGGCAACGCAGCCGGCAACGCCGATGATGAGGTCGGGATTTTTTTCTTTAAGCGGGCGTACGCGGCCCAAGTCGGAGAAGACTTTCTCTTGCGCTTTTTCACGCACGGAGCAGGTGTTGAACAAGATGATGTCGGCGTCGTCAGGTTGGGTAACCTGCTCGATACCGCCGTGTTCTTCGGCGAGGACGGACAGCATTTTTTCGCTGTCGTACTCGTTCATTTGGCACCCGAAGGTGCGGATAAATACTTTTTTCATGGTTTGTTTTGATTGATTTGCTTGTTGTAAAAGGGTTCAGACGGCCTGTGCAATACTCTGGCCGTCTGAAAAATTATTCTTCCGCCTTTTTCTGCTTTTTGGCGTGTTCGATGAACCTGTCGGCTTCGGCGTCGGTCAAAATCCAGATTTCGCGGACGAGGCGGCTCTCTTCGTTGTATTTGAACGCAACGGCTTTGCCGGTTTGATTCAGCAGGCGGCCCATGGGGATGAAACGGTCGTTTTCATCGTGGATTTTGGTAAAGCGGGTGATTTGCAGTTTGGCTGCGTTGCCGTCCACAATGCCCAAGGTCAGCAGGCGCGTCCAAGAAAAACCGCCTTTGCTGACTTTCAGATAAGGCAGATCGACAGTTTTTAAAACGGCCACGTCCATATCATCAGGCAGGCTGCGTTGTGCATGGACGAGGGAGGACGCCAAAAGGGCGAGGCTGAGTATGAGTCCGCGTAACATGATGCTTTTCTTTTATTGTTTCAATAGGTCGCGGATTATAGCACAAGCAGGAAAAATGTGGATAGAGTGTTTGTTTTTAAAGAATAATTTTGATTTTGCGCCCGATTCTTATTTTGAAGCTTGGGCCGTCTGAAAAGGATTTGGTGTTAAAATGGCTCCGATTTGATTTTCAGACGACCTCTTACGAAAGAATTGACCATGAACCGTAATGAAAGCTTGTTCAATCGCGCCAAAGCCATTATTCCCGGCGGCGTGAACTCTCCTGTGCGCGCATTCGGCAGCGTCGGCGGTGTGCCGCGCTTTATCAAAAAGGCAGAAGGCGCGTATGTTTGGGACGAAAACGGCACGCGTTATACCGACTATGTCGGCTCTTGGGGCCCTGCGATTGTCGGCCATGCCCATCCTGAAGTCATTGATGCCGTGCGCGAAGCAGCATTGGGCGGTTTGTCGTTTGGTGCGCCGACTGAAGGCGAAATTGTCATTGCCGAAGAAATCGCCAAAATCATGCCGTCCGTCGAGCAGCTGCGCCTTGTCAGCTCCGGCACGGAAGCAACGATGACCGCCATCCGTCTGGCACGCGGTTTTACCGGCCGCGACAAAATCATCAAGTTTGAAGGCTGCTACCACGGCCATTCCGACAGCCTGTTGGTGAAAGCAGGCAGCGGCCTGCTGACGTTTGGCAATCCTTCTTCCGCCGGTGTGCCTGCCGACTTTACCAAACATACTTTGGTACTCGAGTACAACAATATCGCCCAACTGGAAGAAGCCTTTGCCCAAAGCGGCAATGACATTGCCTGTGTGATTTTGGAGCCTTTTGTCGGCAATATGAATCTGGTTAGGCCGTCTGAAGCCTTTGTCAAAGCCTTGCGCGAATTAACTGAAAAACACGGTACCGTGTTGATTTACGACGAAGTGATGACCGGCTTCCGTGTGGCGCTGGGCGGTGCGCAATCTTTGCACGGCATCAAACCTGATTTGACCACCATGGGCAAAGTGATCGGCGGCGGTATGCCTTTGGCGGCGTTTGGCGGCCGTAAAGACATTATGGAATATATTTCCCCATTGGGCGGCGTGTATCAGGCAGGTACATTGTCCGGCAATCCGATTGCGGTTGCCGCCGGTTTGAAAACGCTGGAAATCATTCAGCGCGAAGGCTTCTATGAAAACCTGACTGCCCTGACCCAACGCCTTGCCAACGGTATTGCCGATGCGGCTAAAGCACATGGTGTTGAATTTACGGCGGATAGCGTGGGCGGTATGTTTGGTTTGTATTTTGCCAGCCATACGCCGCAAAACTATGCCGACATGGCGCGTTCCAATATCGACGGTTTCAAACATTTCTTCCATGGTATGCTCGACCGCAATGTCGCATTCGGCCCGTCAGCTTACGAAGCCGGTTTTGTTTCCGCCGCGCATACGCCTGAGTTGATTGACGAAACCATTGCTGTGGCACACGAAGTGTTCAAAGAAATGGTGAAATAAAAGTTGAAGCTGTAATGTGAAATGAAAAAAGGCCGTCTGAAAAATATTCAGACGGCCTTTCGCTATTTTAAATAAATGCTTGATTATGCTTCTTCGGCTTTGCTGCGGATAATCAGCAGAGGCAGGTGGCTTTGACGCATTACGGTTTCGGCGAAGCTGCCCATCAGCAGGTGCATCAGGCCGGTGCGGCCGTGTGTGCCGAGTACCAGCAGGTCTGCACCGTTGTTGTCGGCGTAGTCAACCAAGTCTTGCGCCATTTCGCGCGCGCCTTTGTTGGCAACCAACAGGTGTTTCACGATGTTTTCAACGCCGCTTTCACGCGCTGTTTTTTCTGCGAAATCCAAAACTTCGTTGCCTTGGGCCACTGCGGCGGCTTCGTAGCTTTCGTGTTGCAGGAATTCAGGAGCCAAAGCCATGTATTCGGCAGGGTTGGCAACGTGAACCAAAGTCAGTTGGGCTTTGTTGAGGCTTGCCAGTTCGGCGGCGTGTTTCAATGCATTGAGGGAGGTCTCGCTACCGTCAACGGCTACAACCAGATGTTTGTACATATTTATTCTCCTTTTGCGCCGAGTAGCGGCACTTTCGTTTAATATGAAATCAGAACTTGTCTGAATGTGAAACGATTATAAACTCTTTCGGGCGGGTACAACAGCCCATCTGCTTTCAAGTATAATGTCAGTCCGATTCGCCTGTGGCGTTTTTCATTAATTTATTGATATATCACAAGGTTACTTATGCAGGACGCCGCTTTTCTTTCTTCGCGCCGCTTTGGCGGCATTGCCAGACTTTACGGAGACGAAGCACTGGTGCGCTTTTCGCGTGCGCATGTGTGCGTGGTCGGTGTCGGCGGCGTCGGCTCGTGGGCGGTGGAAGCTTTGGCGAGGAGTGGTATCGGTCGTTTAACGCTGATTGATTTGGACAACGTTGCCGAGTCCAATGTTAACCGTCAGTTGCACGCTTTGACCGATGATTTCGGTAAGGCAAAAGTTACCGCTTTGCGCGAACGCATTGACCAAATCAATCCGCAATGCGAAGTGACGGAAATTGAAGATTTTGTGACCGAAGACAATCTGGACGAGCTTTTCAGACGGCCTTTTGACTTCGTCATCGACGCCATTGACCAAATCCGTGTCAAAGCGGCGATGGCGGCGTATTTCGTGCAACATAAGCAACCGTTTATTATCAGCGGCGGTGCGGGCGGACAGAAAAATCCGGCTTTGATCCAAACCGCCGATTTGAGCCGCGTCACCCACGATCCGCTGCTTTCCAATTTGCGCTACACCTTGCGCAAACGCTACGGCTTCAGCCGCGATACCAAAGAAAAAATGCGCGTGCCTTGCGTTTATTCAATCGAGAATATTACGCCGCCGCAATCCGGCGAAGCGTGTTCGAGCGATGCCGCACCGCAAGGTTTGTCCTGCGCGGGCTACGGCGCGAGTATGCTGGTAACGGCTTCGTTTGGATTGTATTGTGCACAGGCTGCGGTGGAGCATATCGCGGGGCGGAAGTGAGGGGTAGAGGAAGATGGTTAAGAACCGATTTTTTAAAGCCTACTTTATCGCCAGCCTGATTTATGCGGTATGGTTCGGCGTATTGATGTATGCTGTCGATCCGATGTTTCTCGATGTGATGGAATGCAATACGCTGCCGGGCGATTATTTGTGTGTGCAAAGCGGTTATAACCGCCCGTTCACCACTTTTCTTTATCCGTTTCTGTCCGTCGTGATATTCAGCCTTTTACACGCCGGTATCATGAAATGGCGCAAACGCCGTTCGGTTAAAATGATTTGGCTTTTGGTCGGCTGCGAAAGTTTGCTGTTGTTGGCTTTGATGGTGGCGATGCTTGCGAGGGATGGTTTTGTGTTTTCTCGCGATATTGGCTCGGTACTGACGGGTACGGTTTTCGCCAGCCTGCCGCTGTTGGGTATGGCCTTGGCCCAGACCTTTGCCGTCGCCATTGTTTCTTTGCAAATCAATCGTAAAAACCGCTGATTTTTATATTAAAAACGGGTTGTCCTTGTTTCAGACGGCCTTTTGTTGATGAAACTTCTTACTAAACTTAAAAAGAAAAAGACCCTTTAACCATGCCTTCAGAACACCTTATTTCTTCCACTGCCGCAACGCCGTCTGAACATACCGTTGCGTGGGTGTTCGGTCAGCCTGTTACCGATGTGCCGCAGGATTTGTTTATTCCGCCTGATGCGTTGAAGGTGGTATTGAGCAGCTTCCAAGGGCCGTTGGATTTGCTGCTGTACCTTATCCGCAAGCAAAATATCGATGTCCTCGATATTCCGATGGTGAAGATTACTGAGCAGTATCTGCACTATATTGCCCAAATGGAAGCGTATCAGTTTGATTTGGCGGCAGAATACCTGCTGATGGCGGCGATGTTGATTGAAATTAAATCGCGCCTGCTGTTGCCGCGTCCTGAAGAAGTTGAGGATGAAGAGGCGGATCCGCGTGCCGAGCTGGTGCGCCGTCTGTTGGCTTACGAACAAATGAAACTGGCGGCTCAGGGCTTGGACGCATTACCGCGTGCCGGACGTGATTTTGCTTGGGCGTATTTGCCGCTGGAAATTGCGGTCGAAGCGAAGTTGCCGGAAGTGTACGTTGCCGATTTGACGCAGGCTTGGTTGGGTATTTTGTCGCGTGCCAAGCATACGTGCAGTCATGAAGTGGTGCGGGAAACCATTTCTGTTCGTGCGCAGATGACAGCGATTTTGCGTCGTTTGAACGAAAGCGGTATCAGCAAGTTCAGCGATTTGTTTAAACCGGAGCAGGGCGCGACATATGTGGTGGTCAATTTTATTGCATTGCTGGAATTGGCTAAAGAAGGCTTGGTGCGTATCGTGCAGCCTGAAAATTATGGTGAAATCGAAATCAGCCTGAAAGACGGTTTGGAAACAAACGAAGCCGAAATGTTTTCAGACGGCCTTGAAGCCGATGAAACCGATAACGAAAATTTGAAAAAAGAGAACTAAAATGAATTCGACGACAAGTCATAACAAAGCTTCTTTATGGGCGGTGGGCTTAATGCTGTTTGCCCTGTTTTTTGGGGCAGGGAACCTGATTTTTCCTGCTTTTTTGGGACAGCAGGCCGGTGATAACTGGCTTTCGGCCATGTTCGGCTTTTTGCTGACGGGCGCAGGTTTGCCATTGTTGGGCGTGATTGCCGTCGGCTATTCCGGCTCGCGCGATGTGGAAGCATTGGCCTCCCGTGTTGCGCCTTGGTACGGCGTGACTTTTGCTACCGCGCTTTATCTGGCAATCGGCCCTCTGTTTGCCATGCCGCGTACGGCGACAGTATCTTTTGAAACCGCGATTTCCCCTTTCATTGATGAATCTTGGAAAAGCATCGCATTGGCAGTATTCAGCCTGGTGTTTTTCGGCATTACTTATTGGCTGTCGATTTCTCCGGGGAAGCTGGTTGACCGTATCGGTAAAATTCTCACGCCTGTTTTGTTGCTGTCAATTGCGATATTGGTCGGCTATGCCGCCATTAACCCGATGGGCGTGCCGCAGGCGGCGCAAGGCGATTTTGTCACTCATCCGTTGGTTAAAGGCATTTTGGAAGGCTATGGCACCATGGACGCGCTGGCTTCGCTGGTGTTTGCCATTATAGTCATTGATGCCGTTCGCGCCATGGGCGTGGACAACCGCGCGGACTTGCTGAAGACAACGACGATTTCCGGTGTGTTGGCGGCTTCTTGTTTGGCAGTAGTTTACCTGTTTATTGGCTATATGGGCGCGACAGGTGTGGCCGGTATCGGCTTGCAGGAAAATGGCGCGTCGGTTTTGTCTAAAACTGCACAACACTATTTCGGTACGGCCGGTATTGTGCTGCTTGGCGTTATGGTGCTGCTTGCCTGTCTGAGTACGGCGGTTGGCTTGATTACTTCATGTGCCGAATATTTCAACCGTCTTTGCCCGGGTATTTCTTATAAAACCTTTGTAATACTGAATACGGTGGTGTCTATTCTGTTGGCCAACAAAGGCCTGTCAGCGATTTTGCAGTTTTCCATCCCTATGTTGATGCTGTTGTATCCGCTGACCATCGTCATCATTCTGCTGGCTTTGACAGATAAATTGTTTGGCGGCGGCCGTATTGTCTATTTCTGCACCATGATGGCGGCTCTTGTGGTCGGTTTGCTCGATGCCTATAAGGCCGCGTTTGGATTTGATGCCGATACCGCTGCTGCCATCGAGCGCGCATTGCCGTTTTACAATATCGGTTTAGGGTGGGTTGTTCCCTCTTTAGCCTGCTTTATACTCGGTTGCATTTTGAATGCGGCGTTGAAGAAAAAAGCATGACGATAAAACAGGCCGTCTGAAATGTTCAGACGGCCTGTTTATTTCGCCGACCACGCAAACGACAGATGATTTTTTTAAAGAAATCCGTTATAATTGAAAAGTTAAGGCTTTGCGAAATACCGTTTCGCAGATGCAACATATTGAGAAGATTTATTTCCATAAATCCCGTTTTTTCGGCAAACGACTTGAACTGAAGGCGGATTTCGTGGTATAAATCGCGTTTTACTATTTTAGAAGTTTGGAGACTAACCATGGCACGAGTTTGCAAAGTGACCGGTAAGCGCCCGATGTCTGGCAATAACGTATCACACGCCAACAACAAAACCAAACGTCGTTTTTTGCCTAACTTGCAATCACGTCGTTTCTGGGTAGAAAGTGAAAACCGCTGGGTTCGCCTGCGCGTTTCTAACGCTGCATTGCGCACCATCGATAAAGTAGGCATTGATGTCGTATTGGCTGATTTGCGTGCTCGCGGCGAAGCTTAATTTAAACACCATTAATTAAGGATTACTGCAATGCGCGATAAAATCAAACTGGAGTCCAGTGCTGGTACTGGTCACTTTTACACAACTACTAAAAACAAACGTACTATGCCTGGCAAACTGGAAATCAAAAAATTTGACCCAGTAGCCCGTAAACACGTTATTTACAAAGAAACTAAATTGAAATAATCCGGTTTCTTCCAAGAAAAAGCTCCTGTTTTGCAGGAGCTTTTCTTTTTATTTTCTGATTGGTTTTTGGGGGGCTTGTTTCAAATGTGTATGCAAGATATTTTTGGATTGCTTTGTAAGGAGGCAAAATAAAAGAGCGTGTATCCATTGGGATTACGCTCTTTTATTTTTCAGACGGCCTGATAGAGGATAAGCTGCCTTAAATCGCTAATAAACATTCAACAACGACTTAATGATCGACCTTGATGCCTTGGTCGTCGGAATGTTGTTTTTTATCCAGCTCTTTTTGCAAGGTATCGCATGGCGTGTCGCAATCGCACATTTTTTTCATGCCGAGAGAGGAAATGCCGCCGCAGCTGCCTTTGATGGTGCGTTTGGAGAAGATATAGCCGACTGCCATGCCAAGGATGACAATGATAAAAATGCCGAAAGTGAGGAGGAGGGTTTTCATGTGTGTATTCCTGAAGGTTAGTTTAATAATTTCTTGAATGCGCTGGACATTTTAGTATGGTAGCCGCCTTGCGGGGTCCGGATGATAAGGAAAACGGCGAGATTTTCTTGCTCGGCAAGTTTAAGTGCTTCAGTTTCTCCGAGGACGAACAATCCGGTGGAAAGGCCGTCTGCAAGTGTGGCGTTTTCTGCTACTACGCTGATGGAAGCAAGGTTGTGGCTGATGGGTTGTTTGGTTTTAGGGTTGATGATATGGGAAAGGCGGCGGCCTGACTTATCGACATGGAAAATGCGGTAGTCGCCGGATGTGGCCAGTGATTTATTGTCCAATGGAATGGTGATTTGAGTGGCGCCGCCTTGAACGATATTGGGCTGCTCGATGCCGATACGCCAAGGATTGCCTTGTGCATTGTGGCCTTTGCCATGTAACTCGCCTCCGATTTCTACCAAATAATTGCCGATATTGAGTTTTTCAAGTTCGGCGGCGGTTTTATCCACGCCAAAACCTTTGGCGATGGAGGATAGGTCTAAATAGACTTCGGGATGGGTTTTGGCGAGTGTAGGCTGCTGACCATCTTGGGAAAGTTTGAGTTTGTCCGTACCGACCATTTCTGAAGCATGTTGGATTTCTTGTGCAGTCGGTTCGTGCGTGATTTCTTTTTGCGGGCCGAATCCCCAAAGGTTGACCAAAGGGCCGACGGTTACGTCCAGTGCGCCGTGCGTCAATTTGTTTAAACGCAAGGCTTCGCCGGTTACATAGGCAAAGTCTTGGGAAATGGGCATGGCCTGATTGACGGTGCGCAGCTGGTTGAATTGGCTGATTTCGGAATCGGTCTGGTAGGTAGACATTTGCCGGTTGACTTCTTTAAGCGCGTCATCAATGCGTTTTTGTATTTCGGCGGGGGAGGGGAGTTTGTCTTGACCATCTGAAAGGTATTTGACGGTATAGGTAGTGCCCATGGTCTCGCCTTGCAGGGTGATGGTTTGTTGTTTTTCAGGTTGGCAGGCAGAGAGCGTGAGTGCGGAAACGATGGCAACGGTGTAGCCGATTATCGGACGGTAAAACGAATTGGAAAGAAACGGCATAGGGGATTCGCGGATTATTTTTTGAAGCCTTTATTGTATCGTAAAAGAAAGGTTCAGGCCGTCTGAAAGTATGGTTTTCAGACGACCTGGCAATAAAAAAGGAAGAAACCGAAGTTTCTTCCTTTTTGTTTGTTAGCCGCCGAAATCGTCCAAGAGGATGTTTTCGTCTTCCACGCCCAAATCTTTGAGCATTTTGATCACGGACTGGTTCATGATCGGAGGGCCACACATATAGAATTCGCAGTCTTCCGGTGCTTCATGGTTTTTCAGGTGGTTTTCGTAAACTACGTTGTGAATGAAGCCTGTGTAACCATCCCAGTTGTCTTCAGGCAATGGGTCGGACAGGGCAACGTGCCATGTGAAGTTCGGGAATTCTGCTGCGAGTTGGTCGAAGTCTTCGACATAGAACATCTCGCGTTTAGAACGTGCACCATACCAGAAGGTAATCTTACGTTTGGAGTTCAAACGTTTCAGCTGGTCGAAAATGTGGGAACGCATCGGAGCCATACCCGCACCACCGCCGATAAATACCATTTCGGCATCGGTATCTTTGGCAAAGAATTCGCCAAATGGACCGGAAATCGTTACTTTATCACCGGCTTTAAGCGACCAGATATAAGACGACATTTGTCCTGGAGGCGCATCAGGTACGCGTGGAGGAGGCGTAGCGATACGCACGTTCAGCATGATGATGCCTTTTTCTTCAGGGTATGAAGCCATAGAGTAGGCACGCAAAATCGGCTCGTCCACTTTGGAAACATATTGCCACAGATTGTATTTGTCCCAGTCTTCGTGATATTCCTTAGGAATGTCGAAGTCTTTGTAGGCAACAGTGTGAGGAGGGGCTTCAATTTGGATGTAGCCACCGGCGCGGAAAGGAACTTCTTCGCCTTCGGGAATGGCAAGCTTGAGTTCTTTAATGAACGTTGCTTTGTTGTCATTGGAGATGACAGTACATTCCCATTTTTTCACGCCGAATACTTCTTCCGGTACTTCGATGTCCATGTCGGTTTTAACGTTGACCTGACAAGACAGACGGCAGCCTTCGCGCGCTTCGCGTTTGCTGATGTGGGACAACTCGGTTGGCAGAATGTCGCCGCCGCCGCTTTTTACGATAACGCGGCACTGGCCGCATGAGCCGCCACCACCGCAGGCGGAAGGAACGAAGATGCCTTGGCTGGCAAGCGCACCCAGCAGTTTACCGCCGGCAGGCATCGTCAGCTCTTTTTCATTATTGACTTTGATGGTGATGTCGCCTTCGCTCACCAACTTGGATTTGGCAAACAGAATCATCAGTGCCAAAACCAAGACGATGAGGGTAAACATCACGATACCTAGAATAATCTCCATGCCGATTCCTTTCTTATAACTGGATGCCGGAGAACGACATAAACGCCATTGCCATCAGGCCAGCGGCGATAAAGGTAATGCCCAAGCCTTTGAGGCCTTTAGGGACATCCGAATATTTCATTTTTTCGGTAATGCCCGCCAAAGCGACAATAGCCAAAAGCCAGCCCAGACCTGCACCGAAACCGTATACAACGGACTCGCCGAAGTTGTATTCGCGTTGCGCCATAAACGATACGGCACCGAAAATCGCGCAGTTTACGGTAATCAGGGGCAGGTAGATACCCAATGCGTTGTAGAGGGCAGGGACGAATTTATCCAAGAACATTTCCAAAATCTGCACCAAAGCGGCAATCACGCCGATGAAGGTGATGAATTTCAGGAAGGTCAGGTCCACACCTTCAACCAGCGCGCCGTCTTTCAGCAGCGAGTAAACCAGTTGGTTGGCTGGGACGGACAGGCCGAGTACGAAAGTAACGGCAACGCCCAAACCGAATGCGGTGGATACTTTTTTAGATACCGCCAAAAATGTACACATTCCCAAGAAGAAGGAAAGTGCCATGTTTTCCAGAAAGACGGATTTTACAAAGAGGCTTAAGTAATGTTCCATGTGTTATTTCTCCGCCTGTTCAGGTTTCCAAGTGCGCAGACCCCATACCAAGAAGCCGATGATGAAGAACGCGCTAGGGGCGAGCAAGAACAAGCCGTTGGTTTGATACCAGCCGCCATCTTGTACTGTTTGGAAAATGGTGTAGCCAAAGAGCTTGCCAGAGCCGATCAGTTCGCGGATGGTTGCGATGATGATCAACATCATGCCGTAACCTGCGCCGTTGCCGATACCGTCAACCAAGCTTTCCAGCGGCGGCTCTTTCATGGCGAATGCTTCGGCACGGCCCATTACGATACAGTTGGTAATAATCAGGCCGACGAATACGGACAGCTGTTTGGACAGCTCATAAGCAAAGGCTTGGAGCAGTTGGTCAACCAGCGTTACCAAGGAAGCAACAATCGCCATTTGCACAATAATACGGATGCTGTTGGGGATGTAGTTGCGTACCAAAGAAATGAAGAAGCTGGAAAAACCGGTTACCAAAGCTACGGAAATACCCATTACGATGGCCGTCTGAAGTTTGGTGGTAACCGCCAAAGCCGAACAAATACCCAAAACCTGCAAGGCAATCGGGTTGTTGTCGATAAAGGGTGAAAACATCAAATATTTCAAGCGTTTCATGTCAGCCATTATTGTGCTCCTGCTGATTTCAATTTGTTCAGGTAGGGGATATAGCCGTTTTCGCCGAACCAGTAGGCGAACGAACCTTGCACGCCTTTAGATGTCAGCGATGCGCCGGAGAGGGCATCTACGCCGTGTTCTTTGTCTGAGCCTGCGCCTTTGCCGACGTGCAGGGCGAGTTTGCCTTGTTCGTCAAACAGTTTTTTGCCGACGAATTTTTGTTGCCACAGAGGGTTGCCGATTTCGCCGCCCAAGCCCGGGGTTTCACCTTGGTCGTAGTAGGTGATGCCGTTGATGGTGTTGCCGTCGGGTTGGATGGCGACAAAGCCGTACATAACAGACCACAAACCGTTACCGTGCATAGGCAGGATGATTTGGCTGACTTTGCCGTCATCGCCTTTTACCAGATAAACCTCGGTGTATTTGGCACGGCTCTTGATACCGGCCAAATCGTCTTCGGGTTTGATTTGGATGCTTTGGGCAGGGTCTTTGCCGGCAACGCGTGCGCTGAAGTCTTTAGGCGCATCGGCGACGTATTCGCCGGTAGCCAAGTCCACGACACGTTGCTCGATACGCTCGGCAAAGGTTTTGCTGATGTCGGTGTTTTTATCCATCAAACCGGCTACGCTCAAGATATAGCCTTGTTTGTCCTGGAGTTTTTGTTTCTCTTGGATGGGTTTCAAGCCGACGACCGCACCGGCAACGATGATGGAACAAATCAGGCTGACAACCAATACCACAATCAGCGTGCCGCTGAAGCTGTCTTTATCGAATTTCTTAGCCATTGCTGCGCGCCTTTCTGCGTTTGATGTTCGCTTGTGCGACGAAATAGTCGAAAATCGGGGCAAACAGGTTGGCAAACAGAATCGCCAACATCATGCCTTCGGGGTAAGCAGGGTTGACCACGCGGATCAATACGCACATCACGCCGATTAACGCGCCGTACCACCATTTGCCGACATTGGTAAAGGAAGCGGAAACAGGGTCGGTCGCCATAAACAGCATACCAATGGCAAAGCCACCGACTACCAAGTGCCAGTACCAAGGCATGGAGAACATGGCGTTGGTGTCCGAACCGATGAAGTTAAACAGTGAAGACATGGCAATCATACCGATCATCACGCCGGCGATAATGCGCCAAGAGGCAATACGGGTGAACACGATAAACGCGCCGCCGATTAAGAGCGCCAAAGTGGACACTTCGCCGATTGAGCCGGGTACATTACCGATAAACGCATCCATCCAAGAAATGGCTTGACCGGTTACAGCATTTTTCAGGCCGTCTGCACCGTGTGCCGCCCATTGCGCCAAAGCAGTGGCACCGGAATAGCCATCAACCGCAGTCCAAATGGTATCGCCGGTAATGTTGGCAGGGTAGGCGAAGAACAGGAACGCACGGCCTGCAAGAGCAGGGTTCATGAAGTTTTTACCTGTACCGCCGAATACTTCTTTCGCAACCACAACGCCGAAAGAAATACCCAAAGCCGCTTGCCACAAAGGCAGGGTAGGGGGAACAATCAAAGCAAACAGAATCGAAGTCACGAAGAAACCTTCGTTGATTTCGTGTTTGCGTACGGATGCGAACAAAACTTCCCAGAAGCCGCCCACAACAAATACAGTCGCGTAAATCGGCAGGAAGAAAATCGCGCCGAACAGCATTTTGCCCAACACGCCCGCCTCAGACGACATATTGATGCCCAAAGCGTTGGCAAGGGCGTAATGCCAGTCGTTGGCGATATTTTGTTGCAGCAAATCAGGCGTTAACGCACCGAATGCCTGTGCGCCGACGTTGTACATACCGTAGAACATGGCAGGGAACAAAGCCAGCCACACCAAGATCATCATGCGCTTGGAGTCGAGCGCATCGCGGACGTGGGCCGCTTTGCGCGTTACCGCGCCGGATGTATAGAAAATCGTCGCCGCAGCTTCGTAGAGGGCATACCATTTTTCATGTTTGCCTCCCGGCAGGAAGTGCGGTTCGATTTTTTCAAGAAAATGTTTCAAGCCCATAATCAGCCTTCCTTCTCAATGGTTTCCAGCACCTTGCGCAACAGCGGGCCGTATTCGTATTTGCCCGGGCAGACGAAGCTGCACAAAGCGAGGTCTTCTTCGTCCAATTCCAAGCAACCCAATGCCTGAGCGCTGTCGGTATCGCCGACGATTAAATCGCGCAAGAGCAGGGTAGGCAGGATGTCCAACGGCATCACGCGCTCGTAAGTGCCGATCGGTACCATGGCGCGGTCGCCGCCGTTGACGGCTGTGTTGAACTTGAAGAGTTTGTTTTTCAGGAAATGGCCGAGGGTTGTGCGCGTGATGGAGTATTTGTCCGGTTGTGGCGCAACCCAGCCGAACAGCTCTTTGCTGCGGCCTTCTTCGATAACGGAAATCTGATTGTGGTAGCGGCCGAGGTAATCGTGCGCGCCTTGTGCAATCGCGCCGTTCAATACTGAGCCGGAAATCACGCGGTTGTCTGCATCAACCAATTCGCCCGCAGTAATTTGCGATACTTTCGCACCCAAAACGGTACGCAAGAGGCGCGGTTTGTTGACTTGAGAGCCGCCCAGGGCAACAACGCGTTCGGTGTTCAGACGGCCTGTTGCAAACAAACGGCCAATGGCAATTACATCTTGATAATTGATGGTCCAAACGGTTTTGTTCGCACCGACTGGTTCGATGAAATGAATGTGCGTGCCACTCAAACCAGCAGGATGCGGGCCGCCAAATTCATGTGTTTCGATGTTGGCAGCGTTTTCAGACGGCACATCTGCGCCTGCTGCTTTACACACATGGATTTTACGCTCGGTCAGGCAGCTCAATACCAACAGGCCGCGTTTGAAGTCCTCGGAGGCTTCTTTGATGATGACTGTAGGATCGGCAGCCAGCGGATTGGTGTCCATCGCATTGACGAAGATGGCGAACGGCTCGGCATCGACGGCAGGGATTTTGCTGAACGGACGGGTACGCAGCGCAGTCCACAAACCGGATTGAATCAGGTTGCGGCGCACTTCTTCGCTGCTCAATTTTGCCAGCGCTTCAGGTGCGTAGCGTTCGAACTCGATTTCGTCGTTGCCTTCAACGGCAATCACGACTGACTGAAGTACGCGCTTTTCGCCACGGTGAATCGCGGCGATTTTGCCTGAAGCCGGAGCGGTAAATACTACGCCCGGATTCTTTTTGTCTTCAAACAGCACTTGGCCTTTTTTGACGGCTTCGCCTTCCTTGATTTTCATCGAGGGGCGCATGCCGACATATTCTTCGCCAAGCAACGCGACTTCGGTAATGGCCGGGCCGTCATAAATGACTTGCTCCGGTCTGCCTGCGATAGGCAGGTCTAAGCCTTTTTTTATCTTAATCATAAGGATGCGTTACTTTTTGGTGGGTTGAGATTCGGATGTCGGATTGTTTTTTCAGACGGCATGTAATGCTTTGAAACAAAGGGTGGGCCGTCTAAAAAAAAGCAGAGGTTTGCTATAAAAACAATGAATAAACGCAAACAACAAAGCTTTAGATTTTATCAGGTATAGGCTGCTTTATGTCAGTTTTACGCTTATTTTTACGGGAAAATTGGGAAAAAAGGAGGAATGTGTAATCGAGTGTTAAGGGAAATAATTTTTAACTGATTGATATTTAAACGCTATATTTGATGATATAGCTGAAAATAAAAGGCCGTCTGAATTTCAGACGGCCTCTAAGTTTTAAAAGAGCTGCCAAACGAAGAAAATCATCGTATGCAGGGCAAACAGCGGTACCAATACAATTACCGACCATGCCATGTAGCCGAAGAAGGAAGGCATCGGTACGCCGCGTTGTTCGGCAATGGCTTTGACCATGAAGTTCGGCGCATTACCGATATAAGTGAGCGCGCCCATAAATACGGAACCCATGGATACTGCCAGCAGCGAATGGAACAGATGGCCTGTCATCAAAGCTTGGGCATCGCCACCGGCCATATTGAAGAACACCAAATAAGTCGGCGCGTTATCCAAGAATGCCGACAACAAACCGCTCATCCAGAAATACATCACATTAATCGGATTGCCTGCCGCGTCGTGAACCAAAGAAACAACAGAAGCCAATGCGCCTGTTTCACCAGCTTTCAAAATCGCCAAGACGGGGGAAATGGTAATGAAAATACCCAAAAACAGTTTGCCCACTTCGGCAATCGGCTCGAAGTTGAACTCATTGCCTGCGCGTACCTGTTTGGGCGTAATAATCCAAGATACGGCGGTCAAAGCCAGCAAAATGCCATCGCGCATCAGGTTTTGCAAGGCGTAATGGCTGCCCAAGATTTCAAAGCCCGGATGATTTGGTTTCCACAAGCCGGACAATAAAACCGCGCCGACTACACCGGCCAGCAACAGGAAATTCCATTTGCCGTAAATTTTGACTTTTTCTTCTTTATCGGAAGGAGCAGGAGCAAGGTGTTCGCTTTGTTCACGGTTGAAGTGTCGGCTGTCGATGATGTAGAAAACGGCCAGTAAAACCACAGAACTGATCAATACAGGCATCAGCATGTGTTTGACCGTCCACATGAAATCTACGCCTTTCAGGAATCCTAAGAACAGCGGAGGATCGCCTAAAGGAGTCAGACCACCGCCGATATTTGCCACCAAGAAAATGAAGAAAATCACAATGTGAACGCGGTAGTGGCGTTTATGGTTGGCTTTCAAAAGCGGACGAATCATCAGCATCGCCGCGCCTGTTGTCCCCATGATGGAAGACAAAGCCGTACCGACTGCCAACAGGATTGTGTTCAATTTAGGCGAACCATGCAAATCGCCGCTGACAAAAATACCGCCTGAAATGGTATAGAGCGCCAAAAGCAGCAGGATAAAGGGGATATATTCTTCAACCAATGCATGGGCAACGGTATGTACGCCGGCTCCGAAACCAAAGGTTACGATGAATGGAGTTAAAAACAGCAGCGTCCAAAACGCCGTAATTTTGCCGAAGTGGTGGTGCCAAGTATGGGAGAAAAACAGAGGTCCGAGTGCAATAGACAAGAGAATCAGTGCAAACGGCAGACCCCAAAGCAGGCTTGCGGATGAGCCGTCAAAATCGGATGCCGCAGCAGGAAAGGCGGCAAGAAGCAGTAAAAATGAGAGATAGCGCATAGTATTTCCTTTTTATTCTGTTGCGCCGTGAGGAACTTCGTTGAGAAAGCACGGCGGTGAAATATTCAGGCCGTCTGAAAATATCCAGACGAACTGCGCGGTGGTGTCAGGGGAAAGTATAACGCAAAGCAAGTGTTAAGGGACGGTTTAGAGTGTTGGAATCAAAAGAAATGTTGATACAAATAAAGAAATAAAAGGGAGGGAAGTAGTCGAAAGTAGTAAAAAAATGTTTTTGAAACAGGAGTTTGAAATATTGAAAATAATGCTATCGAAAAAATACTTTGAATTAATTTTAGCTAAAATTTACATTTGATTGAATAAATGGAGGCCGTCTGAAAAATGAGGATGAAATAGGGTGTTTTAGTCCTTACTGATTGTTTTAATGGATAAATTAGGTGTGAAAATAAAAAACAGGTAAGCGAAAATGCCCACCTGTTTTATTTTATGCCTCCGGCCGTAACCACATCCACACTGCCACGCAGCTACAGAAGACTGATGAAACGGCACCCATCCACCAGCGTTCTGGAAATTGCCAAAACATAAACAGGCAAGAAAGGGCCATCATGCCGATAGCGAAGAATTTTGCCTTGCGTGGCACGGCGCCGTTATTTTCCCAGTTTTGTATGATCGGGCCGAAATGGCGGTGATGATACAGCCAATTGTGAAAGCGCGGCGAAGCTTTTGCCCAGAAGGCGGCGGTCAATAAAATGAAAGGCGTAGTCGGCAGTAATGGCAGGAAAATGCCAATAATGCCCAAGACGAGCGACAATGCGCCGCAAAAAATCAATAAATAGCGAACCATATTCCCGTCACCAATTATTTGTTTTCAGACGGCTTGTGATGTGGAAATGGACAACGCGGAATGTCTAATTTATCCCAGCCCTCATGCCCCATTTTTTCCAGCAGCGCGATATTGCGGTCAAAAATTGCCGAGGCATCGGGAAATGCTTCAGCCGCTTTGGCAATACTGTCTTCACGAATCAAGTGCAAAGTCGGGTAGGGTGAGCGATTGGTGTAGTTGCTGATGTTGTCGGCTTCAGTGCCTTCAAATTGGAAGTCAGGATGGAACGGCGCAATTTGGACAATGCCTTCCAATTCGTTTTCTACAACGGCATCATCGGCGATTTCCAACATTTGGTTGAAGGTTTCAAAATCAGGGAACAGCGTTGGATGAACCAGTAAAGTGGTTTCCAATTCCGAAGCGGGCGTATTGCCCAGAAGCTGCAATTCACGATCCAAGTCTTCAAGGAAACCATCCAAATGACGGGCTTCGCTGACAACGATGCGAACCAGGTTTTTAACGTGCGGCGCTTTGGCAAACGGGCAGAGATTCAGCCCGATAACGGCTTTTTCCAGCCATTGTTTGGTATGTTCTGAAACAGTATTGCTATCGAGATGGGTGGTGTCAGTCATAGTAAAAGCTTATGTGAATTATTCTTAAAAAGTATACAAGTGTATGGACATGAAAGCAAACCATTGGAATTTAAAAGGCCGTCTGAAAAACAGACGGCCTTTATCGGTTTCAAATCATCAATCCTGAACCAAATGAACCAAAGGCAGAGCAGTCGTGTTTTTAATTTCTTTCAACACAAAACTTGATTGCGCATCTTGCACGCCGTGGTGCGAAAGCAGCGTGTCCAAAACAAAATGGGAAAACGCGTTCATATCGGTAAAAAAGGCATGGAGCAGATAATCGGTTTCGCCCGTTAAAGCAAAGCAGCTCAATACTTCCGGCCAAGCGCGGACAGATTCGGAAAAATCCTCGCGCGCATCTTTTGCCTTGCTAATCGATACACGGATAAAAGCCTGCAAACCCAAGCCCAAAGAGACAGGGGAAAGCTGGGCGGCATATTTTTGAATGATGCCAGCATCTTCAAGCTGTTTGAGACGGCGCAGGCAGGGAGAAGGGGAGAGCGCCACCTTTTCAGAAAGCTCAACATTGCTCAACCGCCCATTTTCCTGCAAAACCTGCAGAATTTTTAAATCCGTTTTGTCCAAGTTTAGATGAGGCATGATGGTTCTCCCAGTGTCGATAATATATGTTTTGAAAATGAAAAATGCTTAAAAATAAAGACTTGCATGGTTAAATTATATATTGAGTTCAGATGTGCGACAAATTGTCTTATCAGGGGTGTTGCGAATTTGTTTTATGTAGTGGTGAAAAGATGAAGGCCGTCTGAAACTAATCAAGACCAAAGTTTTATGTCATATTAGGATTGGATATAAAGAGGCCGTCTGAAAATGATTTCAGACGGCATTTATTTTCGTAATGTGATCATTCAGGCTCTTAAGGACCTTGTTTTGGAGAGTTTTGTTCTTTTGGTTTGTTCGCTTTCCGCGTTTGTATTTGGCTTTGTTTGGGGTGTTTTCTTTGCAATGTATTTGTGTGTTTTTCTTAGGGTATATGCTTGCTTCTTATCCGTGTGAGTTGTCACGGCACATGGCGGGAACCATTATCGGATCCAGCGTTCCGCCGCATTGCCAGTTGAGCAACCAAGTCGAATCGTTATGATTTCGATAAGGGGTCAGGGTCAGGACTTTGCCTTTGTTTTGCCCTTTATCGAAAGGAATGCTGATTTTGCCTGTATCTGCTTCTACAGTTACGCCACCGTTTTGGATGTATGTGCCGCCGATGCGTTGAGCGGTAACGCCGATTGAGCCTTGTTTACTGACATCCTCTGCATTGGGCAGGCGATTATTTACCGCTGAGGCAATGCTGATTTCGGTTTTCAGGTCGTCGGCAAGGTATAGTGCTTCGGAGGCTTGCGCCCTACCGATATAGTTTTGATAAGTGGGTATGGCGACAACAACCAGAATACCGAGGATGGCGATAACTATCATCAGCTCAATTAGGGTAAAACCTTTTTGGGCTTGAAATGGGGTATTCATTTGAGCGTATCGTTTTTAAGTTTTTTTTATTTTTATAAAGCAAATCCCATAATCACATTATGGGATTTGCTCTTTAAGCTTTTAAATTTGTTGGTAACAAATTATTAACGGCAAGAAGAAGGCAAGAATTTGCTATCAACAGTACCTTTCTTACAGGTCCAAGTGAAAGAACCTTTAGAAGAGGTAGCATTACCAGTTACATCAGGTGATAACATAACTGTTTTACCTTTAATATCATTATTGACATCAGTATTTTTCATTGTTGCAGTCAGAACACCATTTGTGCCTACAGCAACTTGAGCAACGTATTTACCTTTAATATCGGTAGGTGCTGCGATACCAGCCTCTGTATTATTTTTAGGCCATTTACCTTTATCTGCATAGTATTCAACAACAGCAGACTTTTGACCTTCCATCAAAGAGATGGCTTCAGAAACTTGAGCACGTGCAGTGTAGTCTTGGTATGCAGGCAGGGCGATAACTGCCAAGATGCCGATAATCGCGATGACGATCATCAATTCGATCAGGGTAAAACCTTTTTGGATTGCTTTCATTGTTTAAAACTCCAGTTTGAAAGTGTGAATAATTGTGTTTAAGTAAAAAGTCCGTAATGTGCTTGGCACTATGTATTATGAGTAAACCATAAGTAAGAAGGAATATACAGCTTCCGTCGGGCTTGCTGCTTTGAGGCTTGGGCCTTATCGGACGTGTTGTTTCAAGCAGTCGGTGTGCCAAGTGCGCAAAATTGATTAAAAAATTTATTTTTTATTTTTTATTTATTGTTTTTATTGGGATTATTTTTAAAATTTTAAATTTTGTGATGTTTTGTTTGAAAGTTTCAGGATTTTAGAGAAATTAGGGGGTTGACGTTTTTTGTCAGTTTTGTGTTTTTTGTGACAGGGAGTGTGTGCGAGTTTGGTCATGTGACGTTTTTTGTCAGAAATTAATCTTGTTTCAATAATATGTTAATTGATTTGGATGGGTGGTGATTTTATGGATTAATCGGTGAGTTTAATATTTTTTGATTTTATTTTTTTGTTTTTTATGAGTTTTATTTTTTATGCGTATTTTGTTTGAATACGGATAAGGAAAAAATTTGGAAGGAAGGATTTTTGAAGGGGATTTGGCATAATAGGTGAATGAAAATTTGTTACTGAAATTATATCCATATGGGTTATGATTTTAGAATGTAGTTTTATGTCAGAAGGAAGTTTTGGTTTCGAATTTTAAGGCTTTGGATTTCTTGAGTGTTTGAGAAGGGTATATTCAGGATGTTTATATTTTTGGGTGCGATTAGGGTGAGCAAAAAATGCTCACCCTATGTTTTTAAGATGTTCAGACGGCCTTTATGGGGTTAAGACTTCGACCAATGCCTGCTTTAGGGTGTTTTGGATTTGCGGGTCTTGCAGGGATGGGCTGTAGGTAATGAAGCTGTCCTCAATGCGCTGATCCAAGGTGGTAATTTTGGCGTAGCGCAGGCTGATGTTGTGGGCGAAGAAGGTCTCGGCGATGTCGGCGAGGAGGTGGGGGCGGTTGACGGCGGTGATGTCTATGGTGTGCCAGCCGGGATAATCTTCTTCGGGGGTGATGATTACGGTAGGCGGAATGGGGATGTGGCGGATGCGGCGGCTGATGTGCGGGCGGCCGCTTTGTTTTTGGACGGTGGTATTGCCGTGGATGAAGCTGTTGAGTTCGGCTTCAAGTGCGCTTTGGCGGTCGGGATATTCTTCGGGCGGGAGATTGTCGGGGAGTTGCAGGATAAAGGTGTCAAGGATGTAGTCGTGCTCGGTGATGAAGGCGCGGGCGGCTTGGATGTCGAAGCGGTGGCTGCTGAAAATGCGGCAGAGGCGTGCGAAGAGGCGGTCGCCATTGGGCATGAACACCATGACTTGAAGGCTGTTGCTTTGGGGAAGGATGCGGCTGCGGACGGCCGGACTTTGGGTGTCGTAGGCGAGGTTTGCGGTGTGCCAGAGGATTTCCCGCGTTTGATGGCGGACGTAGTATGCGCTGCCGAGGATGCGGCGGAGTTTTTGTTGGTTTTTGAGGGGAACGGCCGCGCGCGTGAGCTGATCGGTCGAGGCTTGTTCGCGTCGGTTGGGGAGGCGTTCGGGATCGTGGTGTTTGCTGTTTAAAACGGCGGCGGTGCTGTGGTAGAGGGTTTGGAGCAGACTGGCGCGCCATGTGTTCCAAAGTTTGGGGTTGGTGCCGCGGATGTCGGCAATGGTAAGCAGATAGAGTGCGTCGAGGTATTCGCGTGTGGGAATACGGCGGCAAAAGGCTTGGAGGACATGGGGATCTTGGATGTCTTCTTTTTGGGCAACGGTGGACATGAGCAGGTGGTTTTCAACCAGCCATGCGAGGAGATGGCTTTCTTCTTCGGTGTAGTAGTGGTTGGCGGCGAATTGTTGGGCGTCTTTGATGCCTTCTTTTGCGTGATCGCCGCCACGGCCTTTGGCGATGTCGTGCAGTAGGGCGGCGGTGTAGAGGACGTGTGGTCGTGGGTAGGCCTGCATGATGGCGCTGGCTTCGGGCATTTCGTGGCTGTGGGTTTCGATGGCGAGACGGCGCATATTGCGGACGACGGTCAGGATGTGGTCGTCTACGGGGTAAATATGGAATAGGTCGTGTTGGAGCAGGCCGGTGATTTTTTCCCATGCGGGGAGATAGCGGCCCAATACGCCGTAGAGGTTGAGAAAACGGAGGGTTTGGGTAAGGCCGGTGCCGTGTTTGAAGAATTGGATGAAGCGGCGGCGGTTTTCTGGATTTTGGGTGAAACGGGCGTTGATTTTCCGTGTGGCCGCCCACCATGCGCGCAGGGTTTGCGGCTCGATGGTGGTGATGTTTTGCTCCTGCATGGTTTGGATGATGGTAAAGATGTGTTCGGGGTTTTGCTCGAACAGAGCAAGGTCGTTGGCGGCGATTTGGTGGCCGATGCGTTTGTAGTGGTTGTCGATGGGGTGGATATGTTGGGGACGGCCGGGGGTTTGATGGTTTTTGAGAACCGGAATGAGGATGCCGTTGAGTTGTTTGATGGCTTTGGTGGCGCGGTAGAAGGTGTGCATCAGGGCTTCGCTTCGGCCGCGGATGTCGGGTTGGGTATAGCCTAAGCTTTCGGCGACTTGGGACTGGTAGTCGAAAAGCAGTCTGTCTTCGGGACGGTCAGCGGTAAGGTGGAGGTGAATGCGGATGTTGGCGAGACGGCGGTAGCCATGGGCCAGCATGCCGGCTTCGGCGCGGGTGAGGAAGCCGGCGGTAACGAGGGCGGTGGGGTTGCTGTCTATGCCTTGTGCTTTGGCTGTCCAAATCAGGGTGTGGATGTCGCGCAGGCCTCCGGGGCAGGTTTTGATGTTGGGTTCGAGTTGTGCGCCTGTGCCTTGGGATTTGGTGTGGCGTTGCTCCATTTCGAGGAGTTTGGCTTCGATAAAGGCGGCTGTGTCGCGGCGTGTGTTGAGTTTGTTTAGAAGTTGTGCGGTAAGGTCGGCATTGCCTTGTAGGTGGCGTGCTTCAAGAAAGGCGGTTTCGCCGGTAATGTCGTTTTGGGTGCTTTGGAGGATTTCTTCTATGCTGCCGCTTTTGATGGCCGGATTGAGGCGTGCGTCCCAAAGGGTTTGAATAAATTGGGCGGTTTGCTGTTGCAGGCCGTCTGAAAATGGGGTCGAGGAAATAATCGCTAAGTCCCAGTCAGAATGGGGGTAGAGTTCGCAACGCCCGAAGCCACCGATGGCAATGAGACTGATGTCGTTGCTGTCGGGAAAATGGATTTGCCAGAGGGTTTGCAGCAGGGTTTCGGCCGCGGCGATATGGTCGCGGAAGTAAGCGGTAGGGCGGTTGTTTTTGCGGTAGGCAGTTTCTGCTGCGGCTTTTTGCTGCCGGTAGGTTTGGATGGCTTGTTGGGCGGCGGTCATGATGGTGTCTGGCTGTGAACTAGGCTTGGGTGTCGGCAGGCTCGGTCATTTGGCGGAGCATCTCTTGCGGCGGAAGAAGGAGTTTGTAAGGGGCGATTTTGAGTGCGGATGCGATTTTTTCGATGTTGGAAAGGGCGATGTTCCAGCGTTTGCGCTCGACGGCGGAGACGTAGGTGCGGTCAAGTCCGCATTGGCGCGCCAGTTCTTCTTGCGACCAGCCGTGATTAACGCGGTAGAGGCGCATGTTGTAAGCGATAACGGCACGGAGGTCTTGCGGATCGGGCAGGCTTGGAGGGGGAGTGAGTTTGTTGACCATGGTATTTTGAGTTTGTGGTTTGAACGATAAGGAGATTTTATACTATTTTTGTGAGGGGAAAGGAAAGGCCGTCTGAAAGATTTCAGACGGCCTGAGACCTTTGCAAAATTCCTTTTCCCCCGACAGCCGAAATCCAAACACAGGTTTTCGTTTATTTCCGCTCCTAATTACTCCTGATTTTACCCAAATA
>NZ_KV792668.1:0-927 GCF_001808255.1 Neisseria sp. HMSC15G01 | reverse complement strand
GAAACAGCAAAGCGCCGCCGCCCGTACCGAAGTTGCAGCCGGTACCAACATCAAAGACGTGGTTAAAGGAGTCGGCAATAAAGGCCAAGACGTTTACACCGTCAACGCCAAAGGCGCGACTGCGAGCGCCGGTTCGAGCAAAGTGACCGTCACTGCTTCAGCAGCAGACGCGAACAATGTGACCAACTACAGCATCGACTTGGCTGACGGCACCAAAGCCGAAATCCAAAAAGGCGTAGACGCCAAAACTACCGTTGACAACAAAGGCCTGACCTTCAATGGCGACAGCGGCAGCACCAATATCGAAAAACTCGGCTCCACCGTGACCGTTGCCGGCGACGACAACATCACCACCGAAGCCCAAGACGATAAAGTGACCGTTAAGCTGAAAAAAGACCTGGTAGTGAACAGCGTCGAAGCCGGCGACACCACCGTGAACAACGACGGCGTTAAGATCGCAGGCGGTCCTAGCCTGACCAAGTCCGGTATCGATGCCGCCGGCAAGAAGGTTACCAACGTAGCCGACGGCGACCTGAATGCCAACAGCAAAGACGCCGTTAACGGCAGCCAACTGTTTGCGACCAACCAAAACGTAGCGACCAACGCCGCCAATATCGCCAAAGGCTTCAACTTCGGCGGTACCACCGGCAGCAACAACTACGCATTGGGCGACACCATCAATGTCAAAGGCGACAGCAACATCATCAGCGAAACCGTAGCCGGTGGCGCACAGCTGAAACTGGCCAAAGACATCACCGTTGACAGCGTCACCGCAGGCGACAGCAAACTGAATTCAGACGGCCTCACCATTACCGGTGGCCCGAGTGTGACCAAGTCAGGCATCAATGCCGCCAGCAAGAAAGTAACCAACGTAGCCGCCGGTACCGATGACGCCGATGCCGTCAACTACAGCCAGCTGAAACAGCA
>NZ_KV792667.1:0-2747 GCF_001808255.1 Neisseria sp. HMSC15G01 | reverse complement strand
TTTAGGGGATTTTGGGGAATTTTGCAAAGGTCTCTATTTGTCTGCCAATTCAACACAGAGGCAATGATGTTCTCTTTGTTGCCAATGCCTCAGTTTGTATATTCGTCGTATTTGTCGGGGTCTTCGTATGCAATACGAAGTTTTGAATCATTTTTCAGCGAAAGCAGGGGATTTGAGCTATCGCCAACATCAAACATGAAGGTATCGATACCGCAAAGCTTCTACAGGAATGTAAAAACATTGCCGGTTTCCTCATGTAAAACATCAATAGCATAGATTGCATTTTCGGCACTGGATCCTGAAATATGCTCAAATGCTGGATACTCGACATACCAACCGTATGCGAAGTCTTTGTGGGTTTTAAAGCAATCAGACAGGTTCACTTTGGCCAACAACTTGCGAACCGCAGAAAACAGTTTTTTGCTAGTTTGATCCAAAGTAACCTGATGATTCTGAACATCCAGGGCTTCGAACCCTGTCTGTTCAGTTCCTTTCAGCTCATCCTCTGCATCAGTCTCTGGGCTATCTTCTTTAGCTGGCACAGATTCAATAGATGAATCCCCTGACTCAGTGTTATTTTCAGATGCTTCTTTTTGATGCAAATTGACATCTTGTTTGACAGCTGTTTCAGATTTATTCTTATCAGATAAATTTTCTGTTTCAGGAAAGGCTTCAGTACCATATTCAAATTTGAATTTGTTGAGTACAAACTGACAAAGCTCATGTACGTCTAACTCTGTTGCAGAATATTGGTTATGCCACTGATCCAGCACATCTGACCATAAATATTGGAAAGAGTCGTCCAACTGAATTGATTTAGAAATTGAGAACAGGGTAGAGTGAAGTTTTTTAATTTCTTCAACTTTTGCATGGGAAAGTTTGAATGCGTATTCTTGAAGCTCCTGTAAGTTATCAGAAGCAAAAAAGAACAGTCCTAGAGTTTTATGAGAAACCGTAAGCCCTTTATCAGAAAACATCACCTCCAGTTCGCGCAAAGAAAGTTTCCCTGAGTCAGATTTATCTTGGAAAATATCGCGAATTTCGGCGTATTTGCAGGCTTTATCCCAAAAACACATTTCAGCACGCAGTTCGTTTTCAACAAGGTGCGCAACCTGCAATGTAGTTTCGTCAGAGTAGGGGATGTAAATGCACGGCATCATACGGAAGCGGTTATCGCCAGTTTCTTCCAAGAGTTCGCGCAAGATTTTGAGACGGGTATTACCACCCTGTGCCAGTACATATTTACTTTCACCAGGTCGCTGGGTAACGTGTACCGGTTGTTGAATACCTGAAGAACGAATGGACTCTTTGATGGCCTCATAGCTGGAAACATCATGTAAACGGCGTGGGTTTTTGTCAAAGAAATCGATCTCGCTGATTGGCAACGACATTAACATGCCCTGAGAAGGAGTATCCTCGAGGCCAAAACTCATATTTGTCTGTGCAGGTGTACCGATGTGTAGGCTCAAAGCTGCTTTGGTTTGGCCCAGATTCATGACTGTACCTCCTCTTGCAGCAGGCTGGTCATGTCGTTGAAACAGCTTCCACGCAATTTTTTATTTTCGATACCAGGGAAAATCTCATAAACAATACGGTGCATGATTTCATAAGCGGGCAGCATCTTTCCAAGCTGTTTACGCTCATGGCAATGAACAGGAACTCGTAACGTTGTGGCTTCCTTATATGCTTTGGCAGCAGGAACTGCTACGCTCAGCAATTTACGTCTGTCGTCTAAGGTATTACTAAAGAAGTCTTTGATAGAGGATGCGATGAATTTCGCATCATTGGTACGATCTTGCGCGTAGATGATGGCTCGTAATTGAGGCATGGGGATGCGCATTGCTTCGCCTTTTTGCAGTCGCTTCAGAAGTTCTTGGGTACCAGTGAGAAACTCACGGGCACTCAAAACTTCAGGCATAATCGGGCAAAGCAAGCATGTAGCAGCGAAGGCAGCTGTATCCAAGAGAGGGCCGACTGCACCCTGAGTATCGATCAAAACCACATCGTAGTTATTCTGTATGTATTGTGAATGCAGTTTGCTTCTCAGCAAAAAGGCACGATCGGGACGAGAAGTTACTTCAGTCTCGACAAAAGCAGAAATGTTATTGGAAATAACGATGTCTAAATTTGGGAAAACGGTATTGGATATTGTTGAGCGGATGACTTCTTCGGTATTTTCACCGAGAAGCAATTCGACAATACCATTTGGAGCGCGGTGGCTTATTGGGTAGTATTTAGACAGTGATGGCTGAACGTCGCAGTCGATCATTAGGACGCGGAGTCCAATATCAGCGAGAACGCCAGAGACATTAGCAATGAGTGTTGTTTTGCCTACGCCGCCTTTGGTAGCGGCCGCAGACAATATTACGGGTGCGGACATAATATTTCCTTGTATAATCAAGGAACAACGTCAGCGAGAAGAGGCAATTCAAGACGCGAAGAATATGCTTAAATCATCTTTAATAGGAAATTTAACATAATATAAATTATTTTCCTTTTTCCTATTCTTCTACAAATTCCGCTTATTGTTCCTATATGTCAAATGAGAATCAATGATACTCTAGAGAGTGTGCTCATAGTACTCCAATTTTTAGAAAGTGAATTCGTTGAGCCTTTTTATTTCCACATACCTTATTGCCTGGTTGCATTGTATATTCTGTAATTATTATCAACTTATAAAGGTAGATATACTGGCTGAGACCTTTGCAAAATCCCCCCAAAAAATCCCCTAAATTCCCACCAAGACA
>NZ_KV792666.1:0-5661 GCF_001808255.1 Neisseria sp. HMSC15G01 | reverse complement strand
CCTTTAATTTAAACAACAAGCATGCACGAACACTCAATAGGTATCGGAATGGGTATCGGTTCATCAATATCCTTGCACCCATTACCCTACCTCCTATCGTCAAACCGACAGAAACGACAGGTATATAAAAAGCCCCCGACATCAGTCGGGGGCTTTGGAATGGGTGTTTGGCGGTGACCTACTTTCACATGGAAGAACCACACTATCATCGGCGCTGAGTCGTTTCACGGTCCTGTTCGGGATGGGAAGGCGTGGGACCAACTCGCTATGGCCGCCAAACTTAAACTGTTACAAATCGGTAAAGCCTTAATCAATTATTTGGTGATGACTGAATCAGTCAGTAAGCTTTTATCTTTGAAGTTCTTCAAATGATAGAGTCAAGCCTCACGAGCAATTAGTATGGGTTAGCTTCACGCGTTACCGCGCTTCCACACCCCACCTATCAACGTCCTGGTCTCGAACGACTCTTTAGTGTGGTTAAACCACAAGGGAAGTCTCATCTTCAGGCGAGTTTCGCGCTTAGATGCTTTCAGCGCTTATCTCTTCCGAACTTAGCTACCCGGCTATGCAACTGGCGTTACAACCGGTACACCAGAGGTTCGTCCACTCCGGTCCTCTCGTACTAGGAGCAGCCCCCGTCAAACTTCCAACGCCCACTGCAGATAGGGACCAAACTGTCTCACGACGTTTTAAACCCAGCTCACGTACCACTTTAAATGGCGAACAGCCATACCCTTGGGACCGACTACAGCCCCAGGATGTGATGAGCCGACATCGAGGTGCCAAACTCCGCCGTCGATATGAACTCTTGGGCGGAATCAGCCTGTTATCCCCGGAGTACCTTTTATCCGTTGAGCGATGGCCCTTCCATACAGAACCACCGGATCACTATGTCCTGCTTTCGCACCTGCTCGACTTGTCGGTCTCGCAGTTAAGCTACCTTTTGCCATTGCACTATCAGTCCGATTTCCGACCGGACCTAGGTAACCTTCCAACTCCTCCGTTACTCTTTGGGAGGAGACCGCCCCAGTCAAACTGCCTACCATGCACGGTCCCCGACCCGGATTACGGGTCTGGGTTAGAACCTCAAAGACACCAGGGTGGTATTTCAAGGACGGCTCCACAGAGACTGGCGTCTCTGCTTCAAAGCCTCCCACCTATCCTACACAAGTGACTTCAAAGTCCAATGCAAAGCTACAGTAAAGGTTCACGGGGTCTTTCCGTCTAGCAGCGGGTAGATTGCATCTTCACAACCACTTCAACTTCGCTGAGTCTCAGGAGGAGACAGTGTGGCCATCGTTACGCCATTCGTGCGGGTCGGAACTTACCCGACAAGGAAGTTCGCTACCTTAGGACCGTTATAGTTACGGCCGCCGTTTACTGGGGCTTCGATCCGATGCTTGCACATCTTCAATTAACCTTCCAGCACCGGGCAGGCGTCACACCCTATACGTCCACTTTCGTGTTAGCAGAGTGCTGTGTTTTTAATAAACAGTCGCAGCCACCTATTCTCTGCGACCCTCCAGGGCTTACGGAGCAAGTCCTTAACCTTAGAGGGCATACCTTCTCCCGAAGTTACGGTATCAATTTGCCGAGTTCCTTCTCCTGAGTTCTCTCAAGCGCCTTAGAATTCTCATCCTGCCCACCTGTGTCGGTTTGCGGTACGGTTCAATTCAAACTGAAGCTTAGTGGCTTTTCCTGGAAGCGTGGGAATTGGTTACTTCATGTCCGTAGACACTCGTCATCACTTCTCGGTGTTAAGAAGACCCGGATTTGCCTAAGTCTTCCACCTACCGGCTTAAACAAGCTATTCCAACAGCTTGCTAACCTAACCTTCTCCGTCCCCACATCGCATTTGAATCAAGTACAGGAATATTAACCTGTTTCCCATCGACTACGCATTTCTGCCTCGCCTTAGGGGCCGACTCACCCTACGCCGATGAACGTTGCGTAGGAAACCTTGGGCTTTCGGCGAGCGGGCTTTTCACCCGCTTTATCGCTACTCATGTCAACATTCGCACTTCTGATACCTCCAGCACACTTTACAATGCACCTTCATCGGCCTACAGAACGCTCCCCTACCATGCCAGTAAACTGGCATCCGCAGCTTCGGTTATAGATTTGAGCCCCGTTACATCTTCCGCGCAGGACGACTCGACCAGTGAGCTATTACGCTTTCTTTAAATGATGGCTGCTTCTAAGCCAACATCCTGGCTGTCTGGGCCTTCCCACTTCGTTTACCACTTAATCTATCATTTGGGACCTTAGCTGGCGGTCTGGGTTGTTTCCCTCTTGACAACGGACGTTAGCACCCGCTGTCTGTCTCCCGAGGAACCACTTGATGGTATTCTTAGTTTGCCATGGGTTGGTAAGTTGCAATAACCCCCTAGCCATAACAGTGCTTTACCCCCATCAGTGTCTTGCTCGAGGCACTACCTAAATAGTTTTCGGGGAGAACCAGCTATCTCCGAGTTTGTTTAGCCTTTCACCCCTATCCACAGCTCATCCCCGCATTTTGCAACATGCGTGGGTTCGGTCCTCCAGTACCTGTTACGGCACCTTCAACCTGGCCATGGATAGATCACTCGGTTTCGGGTCTACACCCAGCAACTGTTCGCCCTATTAAGACTCGGTTTCCCTACGCCTCCCCTATTCGGTTAAGCTCGCTACTGAATGTAAGTCGTTGACCCATTATACAAAAGGTACGCAGTCACACCACAAGGGTGCTCCCACTGTTTGTATGCATCAGGTTTCAGGTTCTATTTCACTCCCCTCCCGGGGTTCTTTTCGCCTTTCCCTCACGGTACTGGTTCACTATCGGTCGATGATGAGTATTTAGCCTTGGAGGATGGTCCCCCCATATTCAGACAGGATTTCACGTGTCCCGCCCTACTTTTCGTACGCTTAGTACCACTATTGAGATTTCGAATACGGGACTATCACCCACTATGGTCAAGCTTCCCAGCTTGTTCTTCTATCTCGACAGTTATTACGTACAGGCTCCTCCGCGTTCGCTCGCCACTACTTGCGGAATCTCGGTTGATTTCTTTTCCTCCGGGTACTTAGATGGTTCAGTTCTCCGGGTTCGCTTCGCTTATCCTATGTATTCAGATAAGGATACCTCCTAAGAGGTGGGTTTCCCCATTCGGACATCGCGGGATCATAGCTTTATTGCCAGCTCCCCCACGCTTTTCGCAGGCTTACACGTCCTTCGTCGCCTATCATCGCCAAGGCATCCACCTGATGCACTTATTCACTTGACTCTATCATTTCAAGAACCTCTTTGACTTCGTTTGCCTACCCGTTGACTAGGGAAATAAACTTGAAATTCCTACTTTGATAAAGCTTACTGCTTTGTTGTGTCTTAATCCTGCCTTTTGTGTTTCAGGATTAAGTCGATACAATCATCACCCAAATACTGTGTTTGTTTCCTTTTCTCTTGCGAGAGATTTTTCATCCTTTGCAAAGAAAAAAAAACAAAACAAACTCATTGTCTTTGTTTGTTGATTTCGGCTTTCCAATTTGTTAAAGATCGATGCGTCGATATTTCACTTCGCAAATCAAAATAAGCTGCTAAGTATAGCAGGCTTCCTTTGATTTGTAAAGTTCTTGGTGGAGGCAAACGGGATCGAACCGATGACCCCCTGCTTGCAAAGCAGGTGCTCTACCAACTGAGCTATGCCCCCGTTCTTGGTGGGTCTTGGAGGACTTGAACCTCCGACCCCACGCTTATCAAGCGTGTGCTCTAACCAGCTGAGCTACAAACCCGGATTCTCTTCTTAAGCGAATCTTGTCTTCACTCAAGCTTTTCTCTTCCGCATCTTTTACAGTTTACCGATAAGTGTGAATGCATCAGACCTCTTCTTTCTCTAGAAAGGAGGTGATCCAGCCGCAGGTTCCCCTACGGCTACCTTGTTACGACTTCCTCCCAGTCATGAAGCATACCGTGGTAAGCGGGCTCCTTGCGGTTACCCTACCTACTTCTGGTATCCCCCACTCCCATGGTGTGACGGGCGGTGTGTACAAGACCCGGGAACGTATTCACCGCAGTATGCTGACCTGCGATTACTAGCGATTCCGACTTCATGCACTCGAGTTGCAGAGTGCAATCCGGACTACGATCGGTTTTGTGAGATTGGCTCCACCTCGCGGCTTGGCTACCCTCTGTACCGACCATTGTATGACGTGTGAAGCCCTGGTCATAAGGGCCATGAGGACTTGACGTCATCCCCACCTTCCTCCGGCTTGTCACCGGCAGTCTCATTAGAGTGCCCAACTAAATGATAGCAACTAATGACAAGGGTTGCGCTCGTTGCGGGACTTAACCCAACATCTCACGACACGAGCTGACGACAGCCATGCAGCACCTGTGTTACGGCTCCCGAAGGCACTCCTCCGTCTCTGGAGGATTCCGTACATGTCAAGACCAGGTAAGGTTCTTCGCGTTGCATCGAATTAATCCACATCATCCACCGCTTGTGCGGGTCCCCGTCAATTCCTTTGAGTTTTAATCTTGCGACCGTACTCCCCAGGCGGTCAATTTCACGCGTTAGCTACGCTACTAAGCAATCAAGTTGCCCAACAGCTAATTGACATCGTTTAGGGCGTGGACTACCAGGGTATCTAATCCTGTTTGCTACCCACGCTTTCGAGCATGAACGTCAGTGTTATCCCAGGAGGCTGCCTTCGCCATCGGTATTCCTCCACATCTCTACGCATTTCACTGCTACACGTGGAATTCTACCTCCCTCTGACACACTCTAGTCACCCAGTTCAGAACGCAGTTCCCAGGTTGAGCCCGGGGATTTCACATCCTGCTTAAGTAACCGTCTGCGCTCGCTTTACGCCCAGTAATTCCGATTAACGCTCGCACCCTACGTATTACCGCGGCTGCTGGCACGTAGTTAGCCGGTGCTTATTCTTCAGGTACCGTCATCAGCTGTCGATATTAGCAACAGCCTTTTCTTCCCTGACAAAAGTCCTTTACAACCCGAAGGCCTTCTTCAGACACGCGGCATGGCTGGATCAGGCTTGCGCCCATTGTCCAAAATTCCCCACTGCTGCCTCCCGTAGGAGTCTGGGCCGTGTCTCAGTCCCAGTGTGGCGGATCATCCTCTCAGACCCGCTACTGATCGTCTCCTTGGTAGGCCTTTACCCCACCAACTAGCTAATCAGATATCGGCCGCTCGAATAACGCAAGGCCCGAAGGGCCCCTGCTTTCCTCCTCAGAGAATATGCGGTATTAGCTAATCTTTCGATTAGTTATCCCCCATTACTCGGTACGTTCCGATATATTACTCACCCGTTCGCCACTCGCCACCCAAGAAGCAAGCTTCTCTGTGCTGCCGTCCGACTTGCATGTGTAAAGCATGCCGCCAGCGTTCAATCTGAGCCAGGATCAAACTCTTATGTTCAATCTCTAACTTATAACTTCTGGTCTGCTTCAAAGAAACCGACAGGACAATGTCTAAAACATCATCTTGTCTGTCTTTCAAACAGTGTGAGGCCTAATGCACTCACACTTATCGGTAATCTGTTTTTTAAAGAGCGAATCGAATTATACAGTACATTTAGCAAATGTCAACTAAAATTATCGAAAATTCTAACTAACTGTGTTATACTGTCTGCTTCGTTTTCTTCACCGCGTCAGCAGCGAAGAAC
>NZ_KV792665.1:4134-35514 GCF_001808255.1 Neisseria sp. HMSC15G01 | reverse complement strand
GGCCGGACTTTTTGCGCTCGTGGTTTTCCCAATCCTGGTAGCGGTTGTCTTGTGATTAATGAGGTGGTGGGTAAATCCGCTTACATCCAACACATCATAGCTACTCAAACAATCCGTATAGACAATACTGTCAGGCATAATTTTCTTTGTGATAACAGGAAATAACGTCTCTCTTTTAGCGTTCTCAATAACCACGGTATAAACCTTGCCGCCGCGTTTGAGAATACCAAAAACTGCCACCTTGTCTGCCGCACCGCATCCACGTTTGCCTTTGCGGTGTCCGCCAAAATAGCTCTCGTCCAACTCAACTGAGCCGTCAAAAACCGTATCGGCTTCCAGTGAAAGATGATGGCTGATGACTTCGCGAATCTTGCGGTAAAACAGCACTGCCGAATTGGGGTGGATGCCCGATAAATCAGCTGCTGAACGGGCGGTAACTTCGAGTACAAAAAACTGGAGCAGTTTCTTTTGAATACTCTTTTTTAGTTTACAATGGGTTATCTTCATTTTTGCAGTCTAACACTAGTACAGCCCCTAAATTTTTATTCATGGAGATTTTCATTTATTAAAAATTCGGGTAAGTTTTTAAACAAAAAAAATTCATCTCCCCAATTAATCATATTCAACACTGATTGGGAAAAAATTAGCCGAAACCCGATTTCATCATCATCAAGATATAGTTTTCTCATTTCCAATAGGTCTTCATCTTTAAGGAAACCAAAAAAATCAAAATCGGTTAAATCGAATATTTTAAGCTCTCCATAACTACCTAAAGATACGTTTTCAGCTTCCTTGTTGATTTCATAAGACAGATTCGGTTCGCTGCCATTACACTTAAATAAAACAGGGATCCCTTCCAAATCAAACTGTATTTCATCGGGACGTTGGACATCAATATCAAGATCCGTTTCGTCATATATGAAGAAAAGCTCCTTTACTGATAAAATCCTTCCATTTAACTCATTCATTTATTTACCCTTATCCCTTCTTTTACTGATGGATTAGTTAAGCCATTTTTCAAAATTGTTATAAACTCTCCTTCAGGAGATGTTACTACTACATTATTTCCTTTAATTCTAAATAAAACTGATCCACGTGCATGATTTGCACCTTGCCTGATTCCCTGCCCGTTAAAAGTTCCTACCCTTAACTCATCTGGCCGTTTAGCAATTTCATAAATAAATTTTTTAAAACTTTCTCTTCCGCTAGAAGTTCATATCAAATCCATGTTCAGTAGCATGTTTTCCTACTTTGCGACCAAATTGGTTATCGGCTAAAGAAAATCTTTGCGGGTTCCAAGATGCTTTTTGAAATTCCTTAGGAATTTTAGCAAAATCAATTTCTAATCTTGCCAACTCTTCTTGTATCTTGCTTACTTTAACCTCAAGTTGTTCAAATCTTCTAGGCGAGCCTTTCGCATCTTTGGCTAATTCAAACAATTTCTTGGCTGTGCGCAAATCCCCCGCTTCTTTGGCAGCTTCGTAGGCCTTTCTGAAATCGCGGACGGTTTCTAGTTTTTTAGCTACTTTCACTCCTGGAATGGCAAAAATAGTTGCAACAGCATAATCTCTAAACGTGTCGGCCTGTTTGAAATCTTTAATCGTTCCGACAACCGTCATATCGGTAAGCAGTTCGCTGCCAATCCGCATCATTTTTGCATTGGCGGCAATTTCTTCCGGTGATTTGCCGTAAGACATTAACACAACAGTATCGGTTTTGCCGAACTCTTCGCTATGAGCCTGCCTTCTTTCGGGATTAAATGCCATTTTAATCATTGAGTAATATAAAAGGCCGTCTGAAAAATATACTTTCAGACGGCCTTTCAAATGATTCAAAAGAAAATCCTACATTTGCACCGAGCCGCTGACGGTCAGGCTGATCTCTTCCGAACCTGGGGAGGCTGGTACGCCATCTTCTATTCCTGCAGCCATTTCTGCGACGGGGGCTGTCCGTAACATTTTGGCACGTGCGAAATCACCGCCGATTTGGCGGTTGCCGATGTGGCCCAGGTTGAGTTTGACGATTTTGTAACTGGAGAAGCCGAGTGTTTGGGCGAGGTTTTGGGCGCGGTCTTTGAAGCGTAGGATGACGGCCTTGCTCAGTTGGTCGACGGTTTCTTCGCGTTTTTCTTTGGATACGGAAAATGAGGAGCTTTCCAAAACGGCGATATTGATGCTGTCGGCAATCAGGCGGTTGAGTGCTTCAAAGTCTTTGCTTTCTACTTTGAAGTAGGCATGTTCTTCCCAACCGGTTTGGGTGCGTTTGCCGTTGGTGTATTGATAGCGCGGGGATGCGTTGCGCTCCATCAGCTCGGCTTTAAATTTGCTGTTTTGGGAGATTTTGTTGAACTGGTTGAATTTCTTCATGAAGGCTTGGTTGACGGCTTGACGGTCTTTACCTTCGGCGTTGACGCTGAAATGCGCGGTCATGGTATCCCGTGGCACTTCCATATTCGCGGATTCGGAAAATTCAACGATGTTGTAGTTGAGGCTTTCTGCTGCAACGGGCAGGGAGGCGGCTAGCAGTAGGGCGGTAAGGGCTGGGCGGAGCATTTTGGTTTTCCTTGTAATGCGGATTTTAAAAAAGTAATTTAGCATGCAAGATGGAAACGTTGGCTTTGACAAGCGTAAGGATTTGTCTGGGTTGAGGCCGTCTGAAAAGAAGTTACTTTGTATCCATCAAGCCGACTTCATGGGGATTGAGGCGGGCTTTTTCTTCTTGGCCTAAGCCGACCAATTTCCGCAAGCGGGTCATGTAGGCATTGACGTCAAGGCCCCGTCCGTAGCGTTGTGCTTCCCAGATGGTTTCTGCCAAGGCTTCCATCATATCGTGTTCGGCTTTGACCCAGTCGCCGTTGTAACGGGCGCAAAGCTGATGGTGGATGGCACGGATGCCCGGGGGCTGGTCGATGGCGCTTTGTTCTTGCAGGGAAAGGTGTAGCGACATGTGCAGGAATGGGTTGCTTTCGCCGTCTTCGGGCAACCATTCTTTATCTAAATATTGTTCGATGTCTTCGAGATAGTGTCCGTATTCGGGATGGGCTTCGATAATGCGCAAAGCTTTTTGTTGCAGGCCGTCCAATTGGAGCGGTGCGAGCCTGTGTTGCCAGACGTTGGCAAAGAATCGGCGGACATCGTGGGTGTTTACGTCATACATGATGGGTGTGATTTGATTTTGGGATATGTGATTATATAGCGATTGCGATAAAAAAGGCCGTCTGAAAAATATGTTTTCAGACGGCCTTTGTTTTGCAGGGTTTAGCGGCGGTCGATGATTCGGTAATACACTTCGCCGTCTTGGACATAGCCCAATTCGACGCGGGCAATTTCGGCGATAGCCTCTTGTCCGTGTGCCAAATCTTCAACTTCCGCATTGAGGAAATTGTTGCGCAAAGTGAGCGTTTGGTTTTTTTCCTCCTGACGGACGAGCTGCTCCTGCAATTCTTCCGTATGCCCGACGCTGCCTTTACCAAACCAAAGGCTGTACTGACAGCACAAAAGTGCGAAGGTTAAAACAAAAGTCACCCACTTCATACAATCAATATCCTATATTCTGCTTATTTGCCCAATTGGTAGAATGCGGCTTTGCCAGGGTAGTAAGCGGCTTCGGCCAATTCTTCTTCGATGCGCAACAATTGGTTGTATTTCGCCATGCGGTCAGAACGGGACAGGGAGCCGGTTTTGATTTGCATACAGTTGGTGGCAACTGCCAAGTCGGCAATGGTGCTGTCTTCGGTTTCGCCGGAACGGTGGCTCATTACGCTGGCGTAGCGGTTGCGTTTGGCCAAGTCGACGGCTTGCAGGGTTTCGCTCAATGTACCGATTTGGTTGACTTTGACCAGCAATGCGTTTGCCACGCCTTTTTCGATGCCTTCGGCCAAGATTTTTGGATTGGTTACGAACAAGTCGTCGCCGACCAATTGAACTTTTTTACCCAATTTTTCGGTCAGCAGTTTCCAGCCTTCCCAGTCATTTTCGTCCATACCGTCTTCGATGGAAATGATTGGGAATTCGTTAACCAGGCCTTCCAGGTATTCGGCAAATTCTGCGCTGGTGTAGGAGCGGCCTTCTGCTTCCAGGTGGTATTGGCCGTCTTTGTAGAACTCGCTGGATGCGCAGTCCAGGGCGAACAATACGTCTTCGCCTGCTTTGTAGCCGGCGGCTTCGGTGGCTTCCACCATCAGTTGTAGGGCTTCTTTGTGACTGTTCAGGTTGGGTGCGAAACCACCTTCGTCGCCGACGGTAGTTGGGAAGCCTTTGCTATCGCACAGTTTTTTCAGCGCATGGAAAATTTCGGCACCGCAACGCAGGGCTTCGCGGAAAGATTTTGCGCCAACAGGCATGATCATGAATTCTTGGATGTTCAGGCTGTTGTTGGCATGTTCACCGCCGTTGATTACGTTCATCATCGGAACCGGCAGAGCCATTGGGCCTGCGCCGCCCAAGTAACGGTACAGCGGCAGGCCTGCATCTTCAGCGGCCGCGCGTGCTACGGCCATAGAAGCGGCCAAAGTGGCATTGGCGCCCAAGTTGCCTTTGTTTTCAGTACCGTCCAATTCGATCATGATTTGGTCGATATAAGATTGTTCGCTGGCATCGATGCCGATGAGGGCTTGCGCGATTTGGTTGTTAACGTGGTCAACGGCTTTCAATACGCCTTTGCCCAAGTAACGGGATTTGTCGCCGTCACGCAATTCCAAAGCTTCTTTTTGACCGGTTGATGCGCCGCTTGGTACGGCTGCACGGCCCATGACGCCGGATTCCAACAATACGTCACACTCTACGGTAGGGTTGCCGCGAGAGTCTAAGATTTCGCGTGCAAAAATATCAACGATTGCGCTCATGAATATCTCCAAATAGGATGGTAAAAGAAAAGTAGCTTTATTACGCTTCAGACGGCCTTGAGGATGATTGCCGAAGTCTGATGAATGCAGACATTATACCGTCTTTGCCGGGCATGGCATCGGCGTCGGTATGAAACCGACTGTAAGTTTGTTTCACGTCAATATCGGTCAAACAAATATAAGCTGTATAGTATAACATTTTTTACCCTTTTTAGGGTGAAAAGCTGATTAAATCAGGCATAAGGCCGTCTGAAAACCAGATTAGCCCTCGCCTAAAATCATCGAGCCTACGCCGTCATCGGTCAGCACCTCCAAGAGCAGAGCGTTGGGAACGCGGCCGTCTATGATGTGCGTGGCTTTAACGCCGCTTTTGGCGGCTTCGACGGCGGAGGCAATTTTAGGCAACATACCGCCGTACAGCGTGCCGTCTTCAATTAATTCGTCAATGCGGCTTGGCGTCAGGGTGGTCAATAATTTGCCTTCTTTATCCAGTACGCCGGGGATGTTGGTCATCATCAGCAGTTTTTCGGCTTGAAGTTTTTCCGCCAGTTTGCCGGCAACCAAGTCGGCATTGATGTTGAACGCTTCGCCGTTTTGGCCTACGCCGATGGGTGCGATGACCGGAATGCAGCCGCGCTCGACCAAGCCTTCCACCAAACGGGTATCGATGTCGGCCACGGTGCCGACTTGGCCGATATCCACGCCTTTTTGTTCGGGCGTATCGATCAGGAGTTTTTCCGCTTTGATAAAGTGGTTGTCCCGGCCGGTAATGCCGACGGCGCGACCGCCGAAGGTGGTAATCATGGAAACGATTTCTTTATTGACGTGTCCGCCCAAAACCATCTCTACAATGTCCATGGTTTCACTGTCGGTCACGCGCATGCCTTGAACAAATTCTCCTTTTTTGCCGACTTTTTCCAGCATTTCATTGATTTGCGGGCCGCCGCCGTGAACGATGACGGGATGCAGGCCGATCAGTTTGAGCAGGACGACATCGCGTGCGAAGCCCTCTTTTAAGGCCGAATCGGTCATGGCGTTGCCGCCGTATTTGATGACGATGATGGAGCCGGAAAAACGGCGGATATAAGGTAAAGATTCGGCAAGGACGCGCGCTTTGATCGCAGAGGAGACAGATTGTTGCTGAGTCATGGTTTCAACCTTGTTTCATGATTTCGGCCTTTATCTTAATCCCAAAGGCCGTCTGAAACAATATTTCCAAGCGCTTGAAATCCTGTTAAATCAGTTAAATGGTTGAAACCAGCCTCATGCAAACGGTAAAATGACGGTTTGCTTCGGCCTCTTTGCCGATTACTAAGGATACCCATGATGAAAATCAGCACCCAATTCGATGCCGGTTCGGTCGTTGTCAAAGATTTGAGCAACCCTGCCGATATCCGCCTCGCCCTGCGTCCCGACAATGCTTCGGAGTTTGCCCAATGGTTTTACTTCCGTTTGCAGGGTGCGGCCTATCAAAACTGCGTGATGCATTTTGAAAATGCGGCGGACGCTGCGTATCCTTTGGGTTGGGAGGATTATCAGGCTTGCGCTTCTTACGACCGCCAAAATTGGTTCCGCGTGCCGACCAGCTATGAAAACGGTGTGTTGACCATCAACCATACGCCTTTGTCCAACAGCGTTTACTACGCTTATTTCGAGCCTTATTCCAACGAGCAGCATTTGAACCTTTTGGGCGATGCGCAGGGCAGCGGTTTGTGCCGTATCGACGACTTGGGCAGTACCGTTCAAGGCCGTGACATCAATCTTTTGACCATCGGCAACCAAGTCGAAAGCGACATGAAAGTCTGGATTATCGCCCGTCAGCATCCGGGCGAAACTATGGCGGAATGGTTTGTCGAAGGTTTGCTGGGCCGTCTGCTTGATCCGCAAGATCCGACCGCGCGCATGCTGCTTGACCGTGCGACTTTCTACATTGTGCCGAATATGAATCCGGACGGTTCGGTATTGGGCAACCTGCGCACCAATGCCACCGGCGCCAACCTCAACCGCGAATGGGAAAACCCGACTTTGGAACGAAGCCCCGAAGTCTTTACCGTCCGCGAAAAAATGATGGAAACTGGCGTGGATTTGTTCTTGGATATTCACGGCGATGAAGGTCTGCCGTTTGTCTTTGTGGCCGGTACCGAAGGCGTGCCGAACTACAACGAGCGCATCGAAGCCTTGGAAGACCAATTCAAACTTGCGCTGCTCAATGCCAGCCCCGATTTCCAAGACGATTACGGCTATGACAAAGATGCGCCGGGTCAGGCAAACATGACTTTGGCGACCAACTGGGTCGGCAATCATTTCAACTGCCTTGCCTATACTTTGGAAATGCCGTTTAAAGACAATGCCAACCTGCCGGACGATGATTTCGGCTGGAACGGCCAACGCTCGCTGCGCTTGGGTGAGGCTATGTTGTCTGCTATTTTGAATGTGGTTGGCGATTTGCGTTAAACCGTCCGACACTGCATACAGGCCGTCTGAAAGTTCAGGCTTTCAGACGGCCTTTGAGATAAGGAATACACATTATGATGATACATCCCCAGTTTGATCCGGTGCTGATCAGCATCGGCCCGCTTGCCATCCGCTGGTATGCCTTGAGCTATATTGTCGGCTTTATCCTGTTTACGATTTTGGGCCGCCGCCGTATCACGCAGGGCAATTCTGTGTTTACCAAAGAAACACTCGACGATTTCCTGACTTGGGGTATCTTGGGCGTCATCTTGGGTGGCCGTATCGGCTACGTTTTGTTTTATAAATTTTCCGACTATTTGGCCAACCCGTTGGATATTTTCAAAGTTTGGGAAGGCGGTATGTCGTTTCACGGCGGCTTCTTGGGCGTGGTCGTTGCCATGTGGCTGTTTGGCCGTAAGCATAACATCAGCATTTTAAAATTGATGGATACCGTTGCACCGCTCGTGCCGCTGGGCTTGGCTTCCGGCCGTATCGGCAACTTTATCAACGGCGAACTTTGGGGGCGCGTGACCGAACTCAATGCTTTCTGGGCGATGGGTTTCCCGCAAGCGCGTTACGAAGATGCGGAGGCTGCGGCGCACAATCCTTTGTGGGCCGAGTGGCTGCAACAATACGGCATGCTGCCGCGCCACCCGTCTCAGCTTTACCAGTTTGCCCTTGAAGGCATTTGCCTGTTTGTCATCGTTTGGATTTTCTCGAAAAAACCACGTCCGGCCGGACAAACGGCAGCATTGTTCTTGGGCGGTTACGGTTTGTTCCGCTTTATTGCAGAATTTGCCCGTCAGCCTGATGACTATCTCGGCCTGCTGACTTTGGGTTTGTCCATGGGGCAATGGTTGAGCGTGCCGATGATTGTATTGGGTGTGATTGGTTTTGTTTGGTTTGGCCGTAAAAACAGCGTTGCCAAAGCATAAATAAAACAAGAAATAAAGGCCGTCTGAAAAGGTTTTCAGACGGCCTTTTTATGGCTTTAAGAAAACGGATTTTGGGTTTAACCGAAAAAGCCCATTTTGACTTGAATGAGTTTTTCCAACTCCGGTAGGACGCGGCGGCGTGAGACGAAGAAGATAATGTGGTCGCCGTCTTGGAGGATGGTTTCGGTGTGGTGTCCCATGATGACCTCGCCGGTTGCGCCGCGGACGATGGCGGCGATGTAGCAGTCGCTCGGCCATTTGATGCCGCTGATGCGGCGGCCGACGATGGCGGAAGTGTTTTTATCGCCGTGTACCACCACTTCAATGGCTTCGGCTGTACCACGGCGCAAAGGATGGACGGCAACGATGTCGCCGCGGCGGATGTGGGCGAGGATGGAGCCGATGGTAATCAGATGGGGGGAAACAACGATATCGATTTTGTTGCCTTCGAGCAAATCGACGTAGCTTGAGCGGTTGACGATGGTAATCACGCGTTTGGCACCAAGGTTTTTCGCCAACAGGCTGGACATGATGTTGTTTTCGTCATCATTGGTCAGCGCGCAGAAGACGTCGATTTCGTCGATGTATTCTTCGTCCAGCAGGGTTTCGTCGGTGGCGGAACCTTGCAGGACGAGGGTGTTGTCCAGATTCTCGGCCAGCCATTCGGCGCGCTGGGGTTTGTATTCGATGATTTTGATGTCGTATTTGGATTCAAGCTGCTTGGCGAGGCGGTAGCCGATGTTGCCGCCGCCGGCAATCATGATGCGGCGGGTACGCGCTTCTTTCGGACGCAATTCACGCATGATGGCTTCAACGCTGTTGATGTCGGCAGCAAACAGGACTTCATCGCCTTCAATGATGACGGTTTGCGGCGTTGGGACGATCAGGCGGTTGTTGCGGTAGATGGCGCAGATTTGGCAGTCCGCACCTTCGAGCAGGTGTTGGTTGATATCGGCAATTTCACGGCCGATCAGCAAACCGCCTTTGCGTGCTTGAACAATCACCATGCGGACTTGGTCGTTGGCGAAACTGAGTACCTGCAATGAGCTGGTGTAGTTGAGCAGGCCGACGAGTTGTTCGGTAACTAGCTGTTCGGGGCTGATGGTTTCGGTAATGCCGAAGATGTTGAGGCTGCCTTCTTCGGGGTTATCGCTGCCGTCAACCGGATATTCGAGGTATTCGCTTGAGCGCACGCGTGCGATGCGGCTGGGGATGTTGAATAGGTCGGCGGCGATTTTGGAGGCGACAATGTTGGTTTCGTCGCTGCGGGTCAGGGCAAGCAGAAGGTCGGAGTCCGCCGCGCCTGCCTGTTCGAGGGTAAAGGGCGATGCGCCGTTGCCGACGATGGTTTGGACATCGAGGCGGCTGCTGATGCGGTTGAGCGCTTTTTCGTCGATGTCGATGATGGTAACGTCGTTGCTGGGAACGGAGGCGAGATTTTGGGCGACGGTCGAGCCGACTTGGCCGCTGCCGAGAATGAGTATTTTCACGGTAATTGAGTGTGTTCGGTAAAAATGAAATTGTAACAAAAGGCCGTCTGAAATTGGAGTTTCAGACGGCCTGATTTTTCAATCGGCTAAAGGGTTACCAATAGCCCAAGGCTTTCCACCACAAGATGCCGACAGTGCTGAAAATCAGGATTTCGACCACGCTCATGATGAAGCCGGCTTTCCACCATTCGGTCATGTTGACGTAGTTCGAGCCGTAAATGACAGGTGCGGAACCGGTGGCGTAGTGGGTCAGCGACATCATGATGCCGGTAGCGGCTGCCATAATCAGGGCAAACAGCATCGGTGGTGCGCCCAAGGCCAAGCCTGCGCCGTAGAATGCGCCGAACATGGCGGTAACGTGTGCCGTACCGCTGGCGAAAACGTAGTGGGAGTAGAGGTAGGCCAGCATCAACAGGGCGCAACCGGCTTCCCAACCCAAGCCCATGTGGGCGATGCCGTTTTGCATGGAGTCGGACAACCAACTGATGAGGCCCAGTTTGTTGAGGAAGTTTGCCATCATCACCAAGGCAGCAAACCAAACAATGGTATCCCACGCGCTTTTTTCTTTCAGCGCGTCGTCCCAAGTCAGTACGCCGGTCAACAGGCACAAGCTCAAGCCGAGGAAGGTGGTGGCGGTAGCGTCAACTTTCACGCCGAACAGCATCTCGGGAATACCCGCCCACAACAGCAGCAGAACCAGGAAAATACCCAGCATGATTTTTTCTTCACGCTTCATCGGCCCCATGGCAGCCAAATGCTCTTTTGCCAATGCAGTGGCGTTAGGGGTTTGTTTGATTTCAGGCGGATACAGGAAATACAACACCAGCGGCATCAGCAGCATGGCAAGCAGGCCGGGTACTACCATTGCCAAGAACCAAGTACCCCAAGAGAGTTGGATTTGTGAATTGGTGGCTTTGGCAACCAATTCGACTACCAGCGGATTGGGTGCGGTGGCAGTGATAAAAATCAGACAGGTAATTACGTTGGAGTGGAAGTTGACCAGTGAAAGGTATTTACCGATTTTGCCTTCCGTACCTTTTTCAGGGTCAGAGTCGAAGCTCAGGGCAATGGATTTCATAATCGGATGTACGATGGCACCGCCGCGCGCGGTATTACTCGGCGTTACCGGACCGATGACCAAGTCGGCCAATGCCAAGCTGTAACCTACGCCCAGCGTGCGTTTGCCGAAGAGAGAAATCAAAAGATAGCCAATACGCATACCCAAGCCGGTTTTCAACAGGCCGCGCGAGATGATGATGGCGATACCGATCATCCAGATAAGTGGGTTGTTGAGGCTGCTCAAAGCGTCTTTGGTTGCGTCTGCAGCTTTTTCGTTGGTCACGCCGGTCAGTGCAACCAAGGTAATGCCCAAAATCGCCATTGCGCCGATAGGCATGGCTTTGCCGATGATGCCGGCAATGATGCCGACAAACAATGCCAAAAGATGCCATGCGTCAGGCGATACGCCTTGAGGAACGGGGATAACGAACCAGATAAGCAGCGTCAGCACAAGTGCGACCGCCGCAGGAATTGGCTTGAAGCCCATGTTGAATCTCCTAATTTGAGGATTTAAAGTATTGGGAAATCTGTTTTCAGACGGCCTGAGTGTTGCTAAAGCCTGTCTGAACGTATTTTGGTAGGTTCGGAAGGTATTTTTCTTATTGGGTTTCTCTTCAATCTTGGAAAGAAGAGAATGGGAGTCGAGTATCGTCTTTCAGACGGCCTTTACAGAAACAGGCCGTCTGAAAACAACGCCGTTTTACTCCTGTTCTTGCGGCAGGCCGTACTCTTCGGGGAAGGTACGCAGCGAGCTTTGCAACACGGTAACCGCGCCGTCAATCAAACCGCAACGGCCGCTTCGTGGCAACAGTTGGCACAGGCTTTGCAGGGCGCGCAGGTCGTCGGGAGTGCCGATGCCGGTGTCCACGCGGTTGAGCAGGCGGGAAAGCTGGAATGTGCCGCCTTTACACGGCGGGCATTGACCGCATGAGTTGGAAGCAAAAAATTCCACATACTCGGCCACTTTACGCACCACGCTGGTGCCTTCGGAAATCACAATCATCGCGCCGGTACCGAGGCTGGATTTGCGTTCGCGTACGGAAACGAAGTCCAAAGGCACATCCAAATCTTTTACAGTCAAAAGCGTATTGGACGGGCCGCCGGTAAATACGGCTTTAAACGTGCGGCCTTCGAGCATACCGCCGCCGTGATCGTAAATCAGCGATTGCAGGGTCGTACCCATCGGCAGTTCGTACAGGCCCGGATTCAATACGTCGCCGGAGAGCGAGTAGAGTTTCGTACCTGCCGCATCGCCCAAACCCAAAGATTTGTACCATTCCGCGCCTTTGGCAAGGATTTGCGGAATATTGGCGAAGGTTTCGGTATTGTTGATAAGGGTCGGCTCACCGTTGACACCGCTTTCGGCAGGGAAAGGCGGCTTGCGGCGAGGGAAGGGGAAACCGCCTTCCAGCCATGAAATCACGGCAGTTTCTTCGCCGCCGATATAACGGCCTGAAGTTTCAACCAGTTGCAAGTCCAAAGGTTTACCCAAGTAGTTTTCGATGCGGATAAACAAATCGCTGTTTTTCCATTGCTCGATGGCCGGTGTGATGGAAGCGATGGATTCGGTTTGATGAGGGTTGACGTACAGAATCGCTTTGTTGGCACGGCAGGCAACGGCGGCAATTAGGACGCCTTCGATGACTTGGTGCGGGGTATTTGCCAGCAGTACGCGGTCTTTAAATGTACCCGGTTCGTCTTCGTTGGCATTGCAGACAACGTATTTATCGCCATTTTTGCTTTGGGCGGCAACGGCGGCCTCCCATTTGCGCCAAGTCGGGAAACCTGCACCGCCCATACCGCAAAGATTGGCATCTTGCAGTTTGGAAACAATGCTTTGAGGATCGGCAAGCGCAGCCAGCAAGCCTTCGCCGCCACCGACTTTGCGCCAGGCGGCTAAATCTGCGCCGACTTGGCGGGAAGGATGCAGTAAGTTTTGATTGGCTTGGTTCATGATTGTTGCTCCTGCAAACCGGCGTGTTCGCGCAAATCGAATTTGCCGTAGTCGGGATATAAAACGGGGGCTTTGATGTCGCTGGTCAGACCGGCGCGGGTCATTTCGCGTTGCAGGTCATGGACGTGTCCGACACCGCCGCGTACTTTTTTCAGCGGCAGGCCGCAACCTGCGGCGGCTTTACCGGCACGGCGGCCGAAGCTGATGATGTCCAAAAGCGCATTGCCCATCAGGCGGTTGCGGCCGTGAATACCGCCGGTTACTTCGCCGGCGCAATAGAGGCCTTCAACGCAGGTTGCGCCGTCGCCGTTGATTTCGATACCGCCGTTTTGATAGTGCAGGGTCGGATGAATCATGACCGGCTCAACGGCAGGGTCGATGCCGCATTTGTGGGCAACGTGGCCGAGTGTTACCAAACGGTTTAATACGTCAGGATCGTTGGCAATCAGGCGCGGGGTGTCGAGGAATACGCCGACTTGTCCGTCGCGTACCACGCCGCGGCCTTCGCGGCATTCACGCAGAATCGCAGCGGCAACAACGTCGCGCGGTTGTAATTCGTCAACGAAACGTTCGCCCAAACCGTTGACCAGTTTGGTGCCTGCGGAGCGCACGGCTTCGGAAATCAGCGCGCCTGCCAAGTGTGGAGGGTGGGCAACGCCGGTCGGGTGGTATTGGAAAGAATCGACATCGCGCAGTTTGGCGCCGATACGGTAGGCCAAAACCAGGCCGTCTGCAGTCGCGCCATAATGGTTGGAAGTGGCAAAACCCTGCAAATGCAGGCGTCCGCTGCCGCCGGTTGCCAATACCACGGCTTTGGCGTGAACCAACACCAAAGAGCGTTTTTCCAAATCGTACAAAATCGCGCCGACGCAGCGGCCGTGTTCGTCTGATAATAATTCGATGGCGGGGTGGCGGTTGAGCTGGGTAATGTTTTCGTCGAGTTCGACTGCCTCGCGCAGTACGCGCATCATTTCAAGGCCGGTAAAGTCGCGGTAGCTCAGAATGCGCGGCACGGTCGTACCGCCTGCACGCTTGCGGCTCAACATGCCGTTGCTGTCTGCGCCTTTAGTCAAGTCAAAAGTCATGCCCAAGCCAATCAGCCAGCGGATGGCAGATGGTGCATCGGTAACCATTTGTGCCACCAATTCTTTTTTGCCGACGTTGTGGCCGCCTTTGATGGTGTCGTCAAAGTGTCGTTGCAGGCTGTCTTCTGCGCCGACCGCTGCTTGAATGCCGCCTTCGGCCATCACGGTATTGCTGTCGCCGATACGCAGTTTGTTCGCCATGATGACGCGTGCGCCGGCTTCAGTCGCAGACAATGCCGCCGCTGCGCCCGCACCGCCGCCGCCAATTACCAATACGTCAGTGTTTAAATGTTCAGCGCCTGACAAATTATAGTCGTCAATCAGAGGCTGACTGATTAAGAGTTTGGCTAAATCAGGATGGCAGTAATCGCCTTGGTTTGGACCGATAGGCAGTTTCACACGGGCATTTGCCTGATAGTCAGGGTGAAATTGGCTCAGTAATTCGTTTTTTTCAGGTAAATCGCCGCGCAGCTCCAATGAGGACGCACGCAGGTTGGCAAGGGCGGTTTCGTAGTCTATGCCTTGGATTTTGTTAACCATTACACTGACTCCTCTTCAAATTCGACTTTCATTTTGCCGCTGTCGATTTCGCGTAGGCGGCGCATCAAATCCACAGGACGCAATGTGCGCGCTGCTTTCATACGGCGAGCGAACAGGCCCAAGTGGTTCGGACGGATGTGTTCGGGGCAGGAGAGGGTGCAGAGGTTGCACATCACGCATTGGTCAAAGGTCAGCGCAGCCGCGCCGAAATCACCGGAAACTACCTGCGCTACGCCGTTTTCTACTTGTAAACCTTTAGGACAGGCGCGATTACAGCCGCCGCAATGACGGCAGTTTTGCGCTTCTGGGAAGGCTTTGGCGGTATCGTCCAACCAGTTCCAGCCATCACCAATCTCGCCGACGTCGTAATATTGGATGTGCTCGGGAATAAAGTAATCCAAGAAGCTGACCTGCATACCTTCTTCAACTTTGGTCTCGCATGCCAGTGCGGTGGTGACTTCGCGCTCGCCTTCTTTACGAATCATGCAGCGGCAGGAACCGCATACGCCTTGACCCATACAGCCGACATTGGCAGTAATCGCATTGCCTGAACGGGCATAGGCTTGGATGATTGACGAGTCGGCGGAAGCTTTGATTTCATGGCCGTCTATGGTCAGGGTTAACAAATTTTCACTCATGGTTTGTTCCTGTGAAATTGGAAGTTGGAATAGTGGGTAATTTAATTAATTGTATTTTTATTACATCTATTGTGTGCGTGGAAATATCCAAGTGATTTACTCAGAAATTCTTTTAAAATCAATATTTATCTTTATGAGTTGAAGTGTATCAGAATTTAGTGATTTTGATGATAGGGGTAATCCAAGGTTTTATAGAAGGAGGATTGCAAACAAAACATGCCTATTATTTAGACAAATTTATTACAAAAATTTGATTTTAAAAGTAAAATAAAATTACTTTTTTAGTATAAATTTTAAAAAATTCGTCTATCTACTAGTAAAAATCATTATTATATATCAGATAATTTTGCATAGATTGTTGTATATATTGAATAATATTTAGGTATATAAGCAAGTGAAAATATTGTTATAAAATTTCAGAAAATTAAATAAGTTTGATATCAGTCAAGAAGATTGGGGGAGAAAATGACATGGATTTTACAATTGTGTATTGTATTGGAGAATAAGAAAGGCCGTCTGAAATTTAGATAATTCCCTTTTAAATACAGGCTACTAAATTTCTTTTTTAGATGCTTAAGGCAAATATTTTCAGAAGGCCTGGCAATTAGAATATCATTTAAAAAATAATGTAATTTTATTTCTATGTAAGTGAATGGTCAGTAGATATAGATTATCAATAACCAAGTGATTTAATACGATATTAAATTTCATTTAAATCAAGAAGGTATGAAAATGATATTGTCTGGGTCATTCATTTGAAAGCACTATTACACTATTGAAGGCCGTCTGAAAAAATCGGTCTCTTAAGAAATAAACAAATCCTCCCTACCATGACTCCCGAAAAGGAACACAATCATGACCGTCATCAAGCAAGAAGACTTTATCCAAAGTATTTTCGATGCTTTCCAATTCATCAGCTACTACCATCCTAAAGACTACATCCAGGCTTTGTATAAGGCTTATCAAAAAGAAGAAAACCCTGCCGCCAAAGATGCGATGGCGCAGATTTTGGTCAATAGCCGTATGTGTGCTGAAGGCCACCGTCCGATTTGTCAGGATACCGGTATTGCGACCGTATTCTTGAAAGTAGGCATGGATGTACAGTGGGATGCCGAGATGAGCGTACAGGAAATGGTTAACGAAGGCGTACGCCGTGCATACACCTATCCTGACAACAAACTGCGCGCCTCCGTATTGGCCGATCCGGCTGGCAAACGTCAAAATACCAAAGACAACACCCCTGCCGTTGTACATATGGAAATCGTAAAAGGCGACAAAGTCGAAGTCACTTGCGCAGCCAAAGGCGGCGGTTCTGAAAACAAAACTAAAGTTGCCATGCTCAATCCTTCAGACAATATTGTTGATTGGGTATTGAAAACCGTTCCTCAAATGGGTGCCGGCTGGTGTCCTCCGGGCATCTTGGGTATCGGTATCGGCGGTACGCCTGAAAAAGCAGTGTTGATGGCCAAAGAAAGCCTGATGAGCCATATCGATATTCAGGAGCTCAAAGAAAAAGCCGATTCAGGTGCAGAATTGTCTACAACCGAAGCCCTGCGCTTGGAACTCTACAAAAAAGTAAATGCCTTGGGCATCGGCGCACAAGGTTTGGGCGGTTTGAGTACCGTACTGGATGTCAAAATCCTTGACTACCCAACCCACGCGGCTTCCAAACCGATTGCCATGATTCCAAACTGCGCGGCAACTCGCCACATCGAATTTGAATTGGACGGCTCAGGCCCGGCCAAACTGGAAGCCCCGTCTTTGGAAGACTGGCCGGATCTGACTTACAGCCCTGACAACGGTAAACGTGTCGATGTCAACAATCTGACCAAAGAAGAAGTGGCCACATGGAAAACCGGCGATGTATTGTTGCTGAACGGTAAAATCCTGACCGGCCGCGATGCCGCGCACAAACGTTTGGTTGATATGCTCAACAAAGGCGAAGAATTGCCGGTAGATTTCATCAACAAACTGATTTACTACGTTGGCCCGGTTGATCCAGTCCGTGACGAAGTTGTTGGCCCAGCCGGTCCGACTACTTCCACCCGTATGGATAAATTTACCCGTCAAATGCTGGAACAAACCGGCCTCTTGGGTATGATCGGCAAATCCGAACGCGGCGCAGCAACTTGCCAAGCCATTGCCGATAACAAAGCCGTTTATCTAATGGCTGTCGGTGGCGCGGCATATCTGGTTGCCAAAGCCATTAAAGCATCTAAAGTCTTGGCGTTCCCAGAATTGGGCATGGAAGCGATTTACGAATTTGAAGTCAAAGACATGCCTGTTACCGTTGCGGTGGATAGCAATGGTGAATCGGTTCACGCCATTGCACCAAAACAATGGCAGGCAAAAATCGGTATTATTCCGGTTGAAGCTTGATATTTGACTGAATAATCAAAGGCCGTCTGAATGATTTCAGACGGCCTTTTTTTGCTTACAAATAATTCAAATGTTTTCAAACGAGTAAATTTCCTTTTCTAAAAAGCACTTGTCAAAATCAGCGTTTGAAACTAAAATTCACAGCTTATCGAGTCGGAGTGTGGCGCAGTCTGGTAGCGCACTTGCATGGGGTGCAAGGGGTCGAAGGTTCGAATCCTTTCACTCCGACCAAAAAATTGGAAAGAGCCGTTTTAAAAACGACTCTTTTTTCGTTTGGATGATTTATCTGAATAATGTGTCCGAATGGATTTTAAAACTTAATACCAATGGCGTCTGAAACAAAACCTGCTTTCTCAAAGCAGGTTTTGTTGTTTCTAAAGCAGGACTATTCGGTACTATCTTTCAGCGTGTCTCTATAAGTATAAAGATAAGATGCGCCGACAAAGGATGCGCCACCGATGACATTGCCCAGGAATACGGGAATCATGTTGAAGAAAAACTGCCCCCATGTGATGTTTGCACCTGCCAAAATACCCGCTGGGATAACGAACATATTGGCGACAAGGTGTTGGAAGCCGTTTAATACGAAAATCATGACGGGGAACCAAATGGCCAGCATTCGTCCAGTTGTGTTTTTAGCGGCAAAATGCAGCCACGCGCCCATGCAGACCATCCAGTTACATGCGACTGCCGATACAAAAGCGCGGCCGAAATCCATATGGACTTTTGCTTCCGCCACAGCAATGGTTTTTTCTGCCACGCTGCCTTCAATCATGCCGACATAGTATCCAAGGAAAAAAGCCATTGCCAGCGTGCCTACCAAATTGCCCATGCAGACGATAACCCAGTTGCGCAGCAGCATTTTGGAGGAAATCCGTCCGGCCAATCTGCCTAAAGACATAATCATCATATTGCTGGTTACCAGCTCGCCACCGCCAAGCAGGATACAAATCAAAGCGATTGGGAACACGGCGGCACCGAGTAAAGTCGCAACTCCGCCCCATTCGTGCGGAATGCCGCTGACTACTTTTAAATAGGCAAGATAACCGAAGCCGATGTATCCGCCGGCCAAAACGCTTAAGATTGCCAGTGTAGGGATGCTGGATTGTGCTTTGGCGCAGCTTTTGTCGAGAACAACCTGTAAAATTTCCTGTGGGTATAAATCGCGCGAAGCCATGATGTTCCTTAAAGTGGGTTGAGGAGGAAACGCCGTTTCAAAAGTGGCGCAAACTGTCGCGGTAGGGCAGTGTTATAGGAAGCCGGTGTATGGTCTTTGTCTTATCAATCAGCCTGAATTAAACCTAAAAAACAGATACTTCGCCTTGCTTTAGCTCAAAAGAAATATTATTACATTTTGCTTCTGTATTAAAAAAGGCCGTCTGAACGTTGAGGTTTCAGACGGCCTTGTTTTGAATTTTTAAACTTACAAATGTGCCAGCTTTGCATTGCCTTCGCGAGGAATAGGGCGCGGATTGCCTTGTGAATCGATGGCGACGTAAGTGAACACGGCTTCGGTGACCAGTTGACGGTCTTCCGTTACCATATCGTTCATCAAAGTCTTCACCCACACTTCGATTTTCAGTTGCAAAGAAGTATTGCCTACTCGGACGCAATGACCGTAGCAGCACACGACGTTGCCGACCTTTACCGGTCTGATGAAATTCATTTCTTGAACAGCCACGGTTACAATTCGTCCCTGTGCGATTTCTGCCGCCAAAATACCGCCGCCCAGATCCATTTGCGACATAATCCAGCCGCCGAAGATATCCTGATTAGGATTGGTATCACGCGGCATGGCTACCGTACGCAATAAAAGTTGTCCTTCGGGTGCAGCATGTGTTTGTTTGTTGTCAGACATAAATAATCCTGTCAAAAAAGTGGTATTTTACGCCATTTATGGCGCCAAACCTATGTAGGCCGTCTGAAAAATCAGAAGGCAAAGTGTTACAATCAACATATTCATCAGACAAAGGAGAAAGCTCATGCATCCGATTCAAGAACCACGAAATAGCGGCCTTTTGCGCGTATCCGACATTCACGAGATCTACTGGGAAGAATCAGGCAATCCTGATGGCCACCCCGTGATTTTCCTGCATGGCGGCCCCGGAGCAGGCGCATCACCTGCCTGTCGCGGCTTTTTCAATCCAGAGCATTTCCGCATCGTTATTATCGACCAACGCGGTTGCGGACGTTCCAAACCCTATGCCTGTATCGAAGACAATACCACATGGGATTTGGTTGCCGATATTGAAAAAGTGCGCGAAATGCTCGGTATTCAAAAATGGCTGGTTTTCGGCGGCTCATGGGGCAGCACCTTGTCGCTGACTTATGCCGAAACCCATCCCGATCGCGTCAGCGGCTTAGTTTTGCGCGGTATTTTCCTGTGCAGGCCGTCTGAAATGGCATGGTTGAACGAAGCAGGCGGCGTAAGCCAAATTTATCCGGCCCAATGGCAAAAATTCATTGCCCCCGTGGCCGAAAACAAACGCCAAGCCCTAATTAAAGCCTACCATGAAATGCTGTTTAGCGAAGATGAAGCCACACGCCTCAAAGCAGCCAAATCATGGGCAGACTGGGAAAGCTACCTTATTCAGTTTGAACCTAAAGACGTGGATGAAGATCCGCAAGCCTCCCTTGCCATCGCAAGAATGGAAAACCATTACTTCGTGAACGAAGGCTGGTTGCAGGGCGATAAAGCCATCTTGGCAAATATCGACAAAATCCGCCATATCCCAACCATCATCGTCCAAGGCCGCTACGACCTATGCACCCCGATGCAAAGCGCGTGGGAGCTCTCGCAAGCCTTCCCTGAAGCGGAATTGAGAATCGTCCAAGCAGGCCATTCTTCTTTTGATCCTTTGCTTTCCGAGGCTTTAGTGAAAGCAGTAGAGGATATTAGAAGCAAGTTATAAAGGTTAATCAATAACAATGCCGTCTGAAAAAGTTTCAGACGGCATTTTTTCTATTTACATATTAAATTTAATATCATATTATCATTGCATATGTATCAATTTGAATTTTTTAGAATTTCAATATGAAACCCCTAATTTACTACGCCCATTCCGCGCAAGATAAACTCGGCAATCTCTTGCCTTACGAACATTGGCAAACCTTGCAAAGCCATTCGGTAAATGTTGGCGAAATGGCGGCGGAGTTTGCGCGAGTATTCGGGGCGCAGGAACAGGCCTGCCAGACGGGACAGCTGCATGACTTAGGGAAATATTCAGAAGCCTTTAACCGCCGATTGCATGGCGGCGCATCAGTCGATCATGCTACCGCCGGAGCCAAAATTGCCGTTGAGCTTTGGGGAAATGTTATCGGTAAGTTAATGGCGTTTTGCATTGCGGGGCATCATGCAGGGTTGGCTAATGGATGTGGTGAGGGCGATAACCGCAGTACTTTGAAACAGCGTCTAGCTTTGCAATTTGGCGAAGATATTCCCGCTCTCGATAATCTGTGGCAACAAGAAATCAAGCTCCCTCAAGCCCTGTCCGCACCGCTACTCAAAGCCGACGCGCATCATCCTTTTTTCTCCTACGCCTTCTTCACCCGAATGCTCTATTCCTGCTTGGTGGATGCCGATTATCTCGACACCGAAGCCTTTTATTCAAACCTAGAAAACAAAGCCGTCGAGCGAGGCGGTTATCCCGATTTAAACGCCTTACAACACAATTTCAATCAATTCATCAACGATTTCAGACGACGTATCGCTCAAACTCCAAAGAAAACCGAAGCCGAAAAACGCAATGCCGCTTTAAACCGCCTACGCAGTGAAATTCTCGATTACGCCGTAGAACAAGCGACACAAGCGCAAGGACTGTTTACGCTCACCGTGCCGACCGGCGGCGGTAAAACCTTCACTTCCATGGCATTTGCGCTGGAACACGCCAAACGGCACGGTATGCGGCGCATGATTTACGTCATCCCGTTCACCAGCATCATTGAACAAAATGCCGCCGAATTCCGTAAAGCCTTTGGCGAATTGGGCGAACAAGCCGTATTGGAACATCACAGCACCTTCGACGACGGCAAACTGCAAAATGAGGCCACCAAAGACAAATTGCGCCTGGCCTCGGAAAACTGGGATGCGCCGATTGTCGTGACCACCGCCGTGCAATTCTTCGAATCCCTCTTTGCCGATCGCTCCTCGCGCTGTCGCAAGCTGCACAACATCGCAGGCTCCGTCATCATCCTCGACGAAGCGCAAATGCTGCCGCTCAATCTTTTGCTGCCCATTATGCAAGCCATCAAAGAATTGGCGCAGAACTACCGCTGCAGTGTCGTCATGTGCACCGCCACCCAGCCAGCCGTGCAAGCCGAAAACGGCTTCTATCGCGGCTTTGAAAACGTGCGCGAAATCGCTCCAAAACCGACCGCACTTTTCGAAAAACTGCGCCGCACCACCGTGCAACACATCGGCACACAAACCGATGCCGACCTGCTCGCCAAACTCGCCGAACACCCGCAAATGCTCGTCATCGTCAATAACCGTCGCCACGCCCGCAGCCTGTACGACCAAGCCAAACACCTTGACGGCACGTTCCACCTGACTACCTTAATGTGTGCCAAACACCGCAGCCAAAAACTCGATGAAATCCGAGGCCGTCTGAAAAACGACGAACCCTGCCGCGTCATCGCCACCTCCTTAATCGAAGCCGGCGTTGATGTGGATTTTCCGCTAGTAATGCGCGCCGAAGCAGGTTTAGACAGCGTTGCCCAAGCTGCAGGACGTTGCAATCGCGAAGGCAAAAGGCCGTCTGAAAACAGCTTTGTCTGGATATTCGCGCCCGAAGAACAATGGAAAGCCCCGCCCGAACTTGCCGCACAAGCCGCCATCATGCGCCTGACCGCCGACAGCTTTTCAGACGACCTCTTATCCACCCAAGCCGTCGCCGCCTACTTCGCCGAGCTTTATCAATTAAAAGGCAGTGAACTGGACAATAAAAAAATCCTGAAAATGCACAACGATACAGGGCAAAGCCTCGATTTTCCATTCCAAACCATTGCCGACAAGTTCCGCATGATCGAAAGCCATATGCAACCGCTGATTATTCCGTTTGATGTTGATGCCGAAAGCCTCATCAGCAGCCTGCACCACGCCGATCACATTGGTGGACTACTGCGCAAACTGCAACCCTACACCGTCCAAATCCCCGAAAAAGCCCTCGCCGCTTTATATAAAGCAGGACGTATCGAACCGATTAACGAGAAAAACTTCGGAAAACAGTTTTATACGCTGATCGGGCTAGATTTGTATGACGAAGTGGCGGGGCTTTCTTGGGAGGATACGGAGTTTTTGAAGGGGGAGAGTTTGGTGTTTTAAGTTTGGTCTATAATGTAGATAATTTAACTTCTTTAGAAGTTGATTTTTGAAAAATGCAAGAGTAATATATCCATAAAGTCATTAGAGCTGTTTGAGAATACATAGTGGCTAAATAACGTTTAGATAATTAATAAAAGGAACTAATTATGGTCAAAACATATACTATTTTTGTTAGTCATTCTTGGGATCATTCAAATGATCTTGTTAGTCTTCATAACTTATTAAGTAGCCGAGGATATTTTTACTATGATCCACAAGAGGTTACTAAAAATAACCCTATCAATTCTGAAAATGCAATTTATATTAAGCAGCGATTGAGAGAGAGAATAAAAAATTCAGATATTCTTCTTGCTCTTGCTGGAATCTATGCAAGCCATAGTGATTGGATGAAGTGGGAAATAGAAACAGCAAGAGCGTTAGGCATCCCTATTGTGGGCATTATTCCTCGTGGACAAGAACGAATTTCTAAAGTTGTTTTTGATAATTCGATTATAGATATTCGTTGGAATACTGAATCAATTGTTCAAGCTATTCGCAGTTACGCCAAATGATAGGGGTAAGAAATGGGGTTGCCTAGAACATTTGTTGGTTTCAGTAGCACAGATATTCATTATTATCGGCTTATGTGTGCCTGGAAAAATAATTCAAAAATTGATTTCAATTTTGTTGATTGTCAGTTAGCTCAAGAAATTAATTCTGCAAATGAAGCGTATATTAAAAAGAAATGTAGAGAGCGTATCAATATGGCTAGAACTTTTATTTCTTTAATTGGGCAAGATACAAAATCTAAACATAAGTATGTACGTTGGGAATTAGAAGTTGCCTTGGAAAAAAATTGCCGGATTATCGGTGTCAATCTTGATGGTTCTCGTTACATGAATCCAAATACCTGTCCTAAAATCATTCAGGATGTTGGTGCCATCTTTGTACCATTTTCTCCTCAAATTATTGCGTATGCTTTGGATAATTATCAAATGCATGATAGTGGAAGTTGGCACTATAAGGATTCTGTATATCAAAATTTAGGCTACAAAATTTAGGAGGTATCAATGGAAGAACAAGATTTTCCTGCATTGTATCGTTCGGCAGATAAATTATCACTGGATTCACAGAAGCATTTTTTCCGAATACTATTAGCCCATCTGACGGTATTGGTAATTGCAGCTATATTTTCCTTTGTTCCTATTTCTATAAAATTGGGGACCGCTGCACAATTGATCACCCTTCTTGCTGCATTTGGTTGCTCCATTTATTTATGGGCTTTTCGACCTGATCGTTATTGGTATGCAGGGCGTGCGGTTGCTGAATCAGTTAAAACAATTACTTGGCGATATATTAGTAAAGCTGAGCCATTCCATACTGAAGATACTTTTGCTCAAAATGAGTTTAAGAATTCCCTTAAGCTCATCTTTGAACAAAATCGTGATGTATGCAGTAAATTGACGGATCATTCTAATGAAGAGCAATTTACAGCAGCAATGAATCAGATGCGATGTTCATCTTTAGAGGAACGTAAAAATAATTACTTTGAAAATAGGATTAAAAACCAACGTGATTGGTATGCCAAGAAAGCGATATACAATAAAAGAATGGGAAATTACTTCTTTTTAGGATTAGTTTTTAGCAATGCCATGGCAGTTTTTTTAGCAATTTTAAAGATAATAAGCAGTATCAATCCTGCGTATCTTCCTGTCGATGTAACAATCGCTTTAGCTGCAGGTGTTTTAAGTTGGATCCAAGCAAAACGATTTACTGAGCTTTCAGCATCCTATGCACTCACTGCTCATGAAATAGGATTTATAAATGAGAAATCTGCAACAATACAAAGTGAAGAAGATTTTTCTAAATTTGTAGGCGATGCAGAAAATGCTTTTAGTCGAGAACATACTCAATGGGCTGCACGGAGAGATGTTTAGAGTTTTGAGAGTTGTTAATTGCTAACGTTGTCTGGACCCTTTTCGCACTTAACCGTGCGTGGATTGAAACTAAAGTAGTTAGATTAGTCAGCTAATCCGCCCCTTCTTTGTGAAGGGGCGTGTGTACAAAAAGGAGAACCAAATGAACCAAATCTGCCTACATATTTGGGGCGATTATGCCTGCTTTACCCGTCCGGAGATGAAGGTGGAGCGGGTGTCTTATGATGTCATCACGCCGTCGGCGGCGCGCGGGATTTTGGCGGCGGTGCATTGGAAACCGGCGATTCGGTGGGTGATAGACCGGATTTATGTGTTGAAACCGATTCGGTTTGAGTCGGTGCGGCGCAATGAGTTAGGCGGCAAGATTTCAGTGGGTAAGGTCAGCGGCGCGATGAAGCGTAAGAGCGTTGCCGATTTATATACGCTGATTGAAGACGACCGCCAGCAGCGCGCAGCAACGGTGCTTAAAGACGTGGCTTATGTAATTGAAGCTCATGCGGTGCTGACGGCAAAAGCGGGGGCGGATGAGACCGTTACCAAGCATATCGAGATGTTTAAACGCCGAGCGAAAAAGGGGCAGTGTTTTCAGCAACCTTGTTTGGGCGTGCGTGAATTTCCTGCCGATTTTGCGTTGATTGACGAAGGCGAGCCGCTGCCGCCATCGGCATTATTGGAAAGCGAGGCAAACCGTGATTTAGGCTGGATGTTGCACGATATTGATTTTGACCATGGCAACACGCCGCATTTTTTCCGCGCGCAAATGAAAGAGGGCGTGATTGATGTGCCGCCGTTTTACGCCGAGGAGGTGAAAGCATGATTCTTGCGTCCCTTGCCCGCTATTACCGCCGTTTGGCAGCAGAAACCGATGAAATGGGCAACCCGAAAGTGCCGCCTTATGGCTTTAGCGAGGAGAAAATCAGCTGGATTTTGGTGTTGGATAAAGAAGGTCGTCTGAAAACCGTTGTGCCGAATCTGACTGCCGATAAAAAGCCGCAGCCGAAGCTGATGAGCGTGCCTCGCCCTGAAAAACGCACATCGGGTATCAAACCAAATTTTTTGTGGGATAAAACCGCCTACGCGCTTGGCGTGGAAGCTAATAAAAACAAAGCCGAAGCGAAAGAAAAACCGTTTACGTCGTCTGAAAAAACCTTTGATGCCTTTAAGCAATACCATCTCGATTTACTGCAAAACAGCGACGATGAAGGCTTGCAAGCCTTGTGTTGTTTTCTGCAAAACTGGCAGCCTGCACATTTTGCTGCCGAAAATCTGCCTGCCGAAATGCTCGATGCCAATATTGCATTTTCTTTTGAAAAAACGACCGCTTGTATGCATAAACGAGAAGCAGCACAGACCATATGGGCTAACTGTCTGAAAAGTGATGAGGCTGAAGAAGGCTTGTGCCTGATTAGCGGCGACACCGCCCCGATTGCACGGCTGCATCCGGCGATTAAAGGCGTGTTTGGCGGGCAAAGCTCCGGCGGTTCGATTATTTCATTCAACAAAGAAGCCTTTGCCTCTTTTGGCAAGGAGCAAGGCGCAAATGCCCCTGTTTCCGAACAATCCGCCTTTGCCTACACCACTGCGCTGAACTATCTGTTACGCCGAGAAAACAATCACTGCCTGACCATCGGTGATGCCAGCACGGTCTTTTGGGCGGAAGCGGACGATAGCGCTACGGCGCAGGCTGCCGAAGGCTTTTTCGCGCACGTGTTCACGCCGCCGGATGATGAACAAGAAAGCGCTAAAATTTTCAATGTGTTGGAAAAAATCGGCAAAGGTCGTCCGCTGCAAGAAATTGCGCCCGAACTCTCTCCCAATACCCATTTTTACATCTTAGGGCTTGCCCCTAATGCCGCGCGGATTTCTGTTCGCTTTTGGCTGGACACCACGTTTGGGCAGCTGGCGGAAAATTTGGCGCAGCATTGGCAAGATTTAGCCCTTGAGCCTTGTGCATGGAAAACGCCGCCGTCTATTTGGCGACTTTTATTGCAAACTGCCGTGCTGGGCAAAAGCGAAAATATCTCGCCCGTATTGGCAGGCGAAATGACCCGCGCCGTGATTTGTGGCACGCCGTATCCCTTGAGTTTACTGTCACAACTGATTACCCGAATCCGCGCCGACGGCGATGTAAACGGCCTGCGCGTGGCAATGATGAAAGCCGTATTAGAGCGGCGTTTTAGAAAAGGTTTTATCGAAGAAGGAGTTCCTATGAGTTTGAACAATGAAAGCCCGAATCGCGCCTATCTTTTAGGGCGGCTGTTTGCCGTGTTGGAGCGCATTCAATATCAGGCGTTGGGCGAATTAAACGCCGGCATTGCCGACCGCTATTACGGTTCTGCATCTGCCGTGCCGTTTTCGGTTTTTCCGCGCCTTTTGTCGGGTGCAAAACACCATTTGTCGCGCTTGCGTAAAGACAAAGCCGGTATGGCGGTGAATTTGGATAAAGATTTGGGCGAAATCATTGCCAAACTGCCCGAAACCTTTCCGCGCCATCTAAGCATTGACGAGCAAGGCCGCTTTGCCATCGGCTATTACCATCAAAAACAAAGCTATTTTGCTAAAAAAGAAACCGCTGAAACCATTGAAAACTAAGGAGCCAGAAAATGTCTGCCATTCAAAACCGCTATGAATTTGTTTACTTTTTTGACGTAATCAACGGCAACCCCAACGGCGATCCCGACGCGGGCAATATGCCGCGTCTTGATCCCGAATCCAGCAAAGGCTTGGTAACCGATGTCTGCCTGAAACGCAAAATTCGTAATTTTGTCGAAATCAGCAGTGAAAACGAAGCCGGTTACGAAATCTACGTCAAAGAAAAGAGCGTGTTAAACCTGCAAAACAAACGCGCTTATGAAGCGCTCGGCATTGAATCTGAGGCCAAAAAACTGCCAAAAGACGAAGCCAAAGCCCGCGATATTACCGCGTGGATGTGCAAAAACTTCTTTGATATCCGCACCTTCGGCGCCGTGATGACCACCGAAGTCAACAGCGGACAAGTGCGCGGCCCGGTGCAACTGGCATTTGCCCAATCCATTGATCCGATTGTGCCGCTGGAAGTTTCCATCACCCGCATGGCGGTAACCAACGAAAAAGACTTGGAAAAAGAACGCACCATGGGGCGCAAATACATCGTCCCTTATGCGCTCTACCGCGTGCATGGCTTTATCTCCGCCAACCTTGCCGCTAAAACCGGTTTTTCAGACGACGACTTAGCCAAACTCTGGCAAGCCCTGACGTTGATGTTTGAACACGACCGCTCCGCCGCCCGTGGCGAAATGGCAGCACGTAAACTGATTGTTTTCAAACACGACAGCGCGCTCGGCAGCCAGCCTGCACATAAATTGTTTGATGCCGTGAAAGTCGAACGCGTAAACGGCGAATCAGGTACGCCCGCAAGCGGTTTTGGCGATTACAAAATCAGCGTGGTTTCAGACGGCCTGAATGGCGTGAGTGTGGAAGAATTGCTTTAAAACACTTAAAAAAATGACCGCACTTTTAACCGAAACCCAAGGGGAAAATCGGGACACGCGCCTGATTCCCCTTTCCGCCCTGCAACACTACGCTTTTTGCCCGCGCCAATGCGCGTTGATTCATAACGAGCAGGCGTGGGCGGAGAACTATTTGACCGCGCAGGGCAAGGCGTTGCATGAGCGGGTGGATTCGGGTGAGCCGGAAACGCGCAAGGGTGTGCGCTTTGAGCGAACGGTGCATGTGTCGGCGGAGAAGCTTGGCATCAGCGGCGTGTTGGACTTGGTGGAAGTGGACACGAAAATAGGTCGTCTGAAACCCGTGGAATACAAACGCGGCAAGCCCAAACCCGACCCGATGGACGAAATCCAGCTTTGCGCCCAAGGTTTGTGCTTGGAAGAAATGACGGGGCAAACCGTCTCTGAGGGCGCGCTGTGGTATATGCAAACCCGTCACCGCGTCCCCGTCGTGTTTTCAGACGACCTGCGCGCCCAAACACACGCCACCATCGCCGCCGTGCGCGAACTTCTAAACAGCGGTCAAACCCCGCCGCCCAACTACGAAAAACGCTGCAAAGCCTGCTCTCTGGTGGAGATTTGCCAGCCTGAGTTGCTGGGGGAACGGGATAGGAGTGTGGGATATGTGGCAGGGTTGTTTAATAATGAAATTTAATAAATATTTTTAGGAGATTCTTATGAGCGATGTATGGTCTCGTGCAACCACTAATAATGGGGTATTAGAAGTAACTTTAAATAATTGGTTTGAATTTTTAGAATTCAGTACATTTTTTTCAGATAACATGAGTAGAGTATATTTCCGTGGACAAAGAGATTCTAGCTGGGGTCTAACAACCACATTAGATAGATTTTCAGCAACATTGGATCCAAGGATTGGTGGTACATACGACAAGATTTTTAATGATTTCATGAAGGCAATCCGTGGAAAGGTTGTAATTTCTCAAGATGATGAGGATGAAATATGGGCTTTAGGGCAACATAATGGATTAGCAACACCATTTTTAGATTGGACTTCTGCAATTTTTATAGCTTTATTTTTTGCCTTTGAGGAAAAAAAACCATCTAGTACTGGATACAGAACAGTTTGGGGAATACATCATTTTTTAGCTGAAAGAATGAAGAATTTTAATAAAGGGAAAGATAAATATTCTGAATTTAAATTTGTTGATTTGATGACAAATTCCAATTCTAGACTTCTGTCTCAATCAGGGATATTTACTAAACAGCCATTAAATTTTAATGTTCGGGAATGGGTTGAAAATGAACTAAAGGGGGAAGAAAAACGTCCTTCAATGTTTAAAATTAATATTCCAGATTGTGAAAGAGAGAAAATTTTGAAAGGTCTATTCATGATGAATATTAGTCATTTAACCATATATCCAGATTTAATTGGAGCTTCAAAATATTGTTTATCACAATTAGAAATGCTGAATCATGTATCTTCACAAAAAAATGATGAGCAGCTGAAAGATCATGTGTTATACAAATAATTAAGCAAGATGTGATACTTGGTTACGGTATTCCGCCTAATCCTACTTATTTATTTTTTCAGGTAGCCTACACGAACTATTTGTCCCAAAAGTGCGGTCAAAATCCAAGGAGTTTCCCATGCGCAAACTGCAAAACACGCTCTACATCACCACCCAAGGCAGTTATTTGCATAAGGAGCGGGAGACGCTGGTGGTGGAGCAGGAGCGTAAGAAGGTGGCGCAGTTGCCGGTGCATTCCATCGGGCATATTTTCTGTTTTGGGAATGTGCTGGTGTCGCCGTTTTTGCTGGGGTTTTGCGGCGAAAATAATGTGAATTTGGCATTTTTTACCGAAAACGGACGTTTCTTAGGGCGGCTTCAGGGACGGCAAAGTGGTAATGTGTTGCTGCGTCGGGCGCAGTATCGGGTGTCGGAACAAAACCCCGTGCCGATTGCGCGCAATATCATTGCGGCAAAGATTCAGGCGAGTAAACGGGTGCTTCAGCGGCAGATTCGCAATTATGGCGAGAATGCGGCGATTCAAAGTGCAGTCGATGCTTTGAACATTTCGCTGCGGCAGTTGAAGGGCGCGGCGGAGCTGGACGTGGTGCGTGGTATTGAGGGCGATGCGGCGGCGCGTTATTTCGGCGTGTTCGGGCAGCTTTTGAGCGAAAAAAGCGGCTTTTCTTTTGACGGGCGTAACCGCCGTCCACCCAGAGACGGGGTGAATGCGCTGTTGTCGTTTGTGTACAGTCTGTTGGGCAAGGACATCAGCGGCGCGCTGCAAGGCGTGGGGCTAGACCCGCAGGTGGGCTTTCTACACGCCGACCGACCGGGGCGCGACAGTTTGGCGCAGGATATTTTGGAAGAATTCCGCGCGTGGTGGGCGGACAGGTTGGTGTTGTCACTGATTAATCGCGGGCAAATAAAACCACAGGATTTTGTTGCCGAGGCAAGCGGCGCGGTAAGCTTAAAAGCAGAGGCGCGTAAGCTGTTGTTCCAAGCTTTGCAGGCGAAAAAGCAGGAGAAAATCGTTCATCCGTTTTTGGGCGAGGAAGTGGAAATCGGGCTGCTGCCGTATATTCAGGCGATGCTGTTGGCGCGGCACTTGCGAGGAGATTTGGCGGAATATCCGCCGTTTTTGATGAGATAGGTTTGCAGGCCGTCTGAAAACGGATCGGATATTTTCAGACGGCCTTTAAAGCAGCCTGTATATGGGAATACAAAATGCTAATGCTGATTACTTACGATATTTCGTTGGAAGACGCGGACGGACAGGCAAGGCTACGGCGCGTGGCGAAATTGTGTTTGGACTACGGCGTGCGCGTGCAGTATTCGGTGTTCGAATGCGACATCGCGCCCGACCAGTGGGTTGTTTTAAAAGACAAACTCTTGAAAATCTACAACCCTGAAACCGACAGTCTGCGTTTTTACCATTTAGGCAGCAAATGGAGGCGGAAAGTAGAACACCACGGCGCAAGACCGGCAGTAGATGTGTTTAAGGATACGTTGATTGTGTGAATCGCCAACCTGCGGTTCTCATGAAAATGCGGCAGGGTTGGCGAACTGGGATTGTTCTTTAACAATCAGGATATTGCGAATACGGACGCAACGGAAAAGGCTGTGTTATACTCGCATTTCTGCTTTTCTTGGGAGCTTAGCGAAATTGGTGCTGTGAAACCTGATGGAGCAAGGCTTTTGAGAGAGGCCCCAGCCGCCTTCGGGCTGCTGTGTGTTGAAACCGGAAAGCCAAGCAGAACAAAGGTTCTTCGCCGACCAGCCGCCTTCGGGCTGCTGTGTGTTGAAACCC
>NZ_KV792665.1:2969-3134 GCF_001808255.1 Neisseria sp. HMSC15G01 | reverse complement strand
CCAGCCGCCTTCGGGCTGCTGTGTGTTGAAACCCTTTTGAAGCTTCTTTGACGGTTGAATTAGTGACCCAGCCGCCTTCGGGCTGCTGTGTGTTGAAACCCGACGGCTCGTATCGACCAACTGGCGGAAAAACCCAGCCGCCTTCGGGCTGCTGTGTGTTGAAAC
>NZ_KV792665.1:1851-2949 GCF_001808255.1 Neisseria sp. HMSC15G01 | reverse complement strand
CCAGCCGCCTTCGGGCTGCTGTGTGTTGAAACCGCCCAACGGCTACGGCTGCAAATGCTCGGTTTCCCAGCCGCCTTCGGGCTGCTGTGTGTTGAAACAACGGCTCGCCGTTTGCTTGTGCTGATTTCATCACAGCCGCCTTCGGGCTGCTGTGTGTTGAAACGGGCGTGCAGAGTAAAAGCCTTGCAGGGGAGACTACCAGCCGCCTTCGGGCTGCTGTGTGTTGAAACTTGGTATAAATGTGTTACAAACCTTGATAATCCCCCAGCCGCCTTCGGGCTGCTGTGTGTTGAAACTTGGTATAAGTGTGTAACGAGCCTGGATAATCCCGCCCAGCCGCCTTCGGGCTGCTGTGTGTTGAAACCAAAATGGTGCAAAGGTCGGCAGTTAAGAGATATCCAGCCGCCTTCGGGCTGCTGTGTGTTGAAACATTGGAGATTCTCCTTACTCATAATTTCACTTACCCAGCCGCCTTCGGGCTGCTGTGTGTTGAAACCATAAAAACGCAGAGCGGTTCATAGCTGATTTGTCCAGCCGCCTTCGGGCTGCTGTGTGTTGAAACTATAAAAGCTGTTACCAACTTGGCCCGGATAACGCCAGCCGCCTTCGGGCTGCTGTGTGTTGAAACAGCAACAAGATAGCCTGAATACGCATTACAAAAATCCCAGCCGCCTTCGGGCTGCTGTGTGTTGAAACAAATGCTCGAAAGCAGCTTTATCGACTAAGCCGGCCAGCCGCCTTCGGGCTGCTGTGTGTTGAAACACTCAAAAAATTGGTTTGTCAACTCGCTATGGTTTGCCAGCCGCCTTCGGGCTGCTGTGTGTTGAAACAGGCAAAGCAGCATAAGCAGATGTGGCCAGTGACCCAGCCGCCTTCGGGCTGCTGTGTGTTGAAACAAGGTGTGTATGTTTTGAAACGAGATTGCGTACAACCAGCCGCCTTCGGGCTGCTGTGTGTTGAAACAAGTTGCTTCAGTGCTTTGCGTATCAGCAATATAAGCCAGCCGCCTTTAGGCGGCTGTGTGTTGAAACTTAGTATAGGGTTTATACATGCGCAATATATCCCCCCAGCCGCCTTTAGGCGGCTGTGTGTTGAAAC
>NZ_KV792665.1:1599-1831 GCF_001808255.1 Neisseria sp. HMSC15G01 | reverse complement strand
CCCAGCCGCCTTTAGGCGGCTGTGTGTTGAAACTCGCCAAACAGTGCGTCCATCGCGCCCAATCGGTCCCAGCCGCCTTTAGGCGGCTGTGTGTTGAAACGGAATCCGCTGATTGATGCGGTGTGTAATGCCGTCCAGCCGCCTTTAGGCGGCTGTGTGTTGAAACGTTGAAAAATCCTGCCAGCTTCTCAAGCTCGTTGACCAGCCGCCTTTAGGCGGCTGTGTGTTGAAA
>NZ_KV792665.1:1350-1579 GCF_001808255.1 Neisseria sp. HMSC15G01 | reverse complement strand
CAGCCGCCTTTAGGCGGCTGTGTGTTGAAACATCCGTGCCGCATCCATGCTTGCTGAAGAAATTTCCAGCCGCCTTTAGGCGGCTGTGTGTTGAAACATTGCTTCTGCCGCGATAGTCTCGCCGTCCGAATCCAGCCGCCTTTAGGCGGCTGTGTGTTGAAACCGTTTAAAAAAGAATGATAAAGAAATTCTCGATTCCAGCCGCCTTTAGGCGGCTGTGTGTTGAAAC
>NZ_KV792665.1:252-350 GCF_001808255.1 Neisseria sp. HMSC15G01 | reverse complement strand
CAGCCGCCTTTAGGCGGCTGTGTGTTGAAACAAAACATGGGCAGAATTTAAAACATGGGTAGATGCCCAGCCGCCTTTAGGCGGCTGTGTGTTGAAAC
>NZ_KV792665.1:0-232 GCF_001808255.1 Neisseria sp. HMSC15G01 | reverse complement strand
AGCCGCCTTTAGGCGGCTGTGTGTTGAAACATTATGGCGGTCAGCGAGAAACAATGCTGGTTGAACCAGCCGCCTTTAGGCGGCTGTGTGTTGAAACTGCTGCCGGTCGGCCGCAACCTCTACAAAGAGTACCAGCCGCCTTTAGGCGGCTGTGTGTTGAAACCATCACAAAATGCAACGGAAAGGATTTGCAACAGGCCAGCCGCCTTTAGGCGGCTGTGTGTTGAAACAC
>NZ_KV792664.1:0-5248 GCF_001808255.1 Neisseria sp. HMSC15G01 | reverse complement strand
GGTACTGTTGGCCTGCGTCACAAATTCTAATCTTTGGATTAGTATGAAAAAGAGCCTGTTTTATGCAGGCTCTTTTTTATTCTTATGCCCTACCCTCAACGAAAATTAATTTAAGCGTTGTATATAAAAAGGCCGTCTGAAACCAATCAGTTTCAGACGGCCTTTAGTCTATCTATCCTTATTGCCAAATAACAATAAGTTCAACAGACAAGCTTTATTTCTCATTTAAAATCTTACCAACAATCTCGCCCACATCTTTGGACAAACCTTCTTGTGCATGGATGCGTTGCAACTCTTTAGTCATAACGGCTTTGCGGTTGGCTTCCAATTTGTTGCAGATGTTGAAAGCCTGCACCAGTCGAGCGGCAACTTGCGGATTAAAGCGGTCAATTTCCATCACTTTATCTGCTACAAAGCGGTAGCCGCTGCCGTCTTCTGCATGGAAGTGCGGAATATTACGACTGAAGCTCATCAATAAAGAACGGGCTTTATTTGGGTTTTCAATACTGAACTTAGGATGATTCAAGGCCGTCTGAACTTGCTGTAAAGTATCTTTACGGCGACTTGAGGCAATCAGGGCAAAGTATTTGTCCATTACCAAAGCATCATCGGCGAATTTATCGGCAAATTGTGTCAACAAACGATCGCGGATTTCACTTTCATTGCTGTTGATTGCAGATAAGATACCCCATTCGTGGGTCATGTTTTGCGCCATTGCTTCGTAATTCTCCGCAACGTGCTCGATATGCGCAGCGTCAGCACGAAGGATAAATGCCCTGCAAGCATTACGCAAAGTGCGCCAGCCGGCCAATTCCGGGCTGTATTCATAACGAACAGCGGCATCGGCTTGGTTTTCTTGCTCGGCAGCCTGACGGTTCAACTCGCGCCATTGAGGCAGGAACTTGACGGCAACGGAATTGAGCAAGGCTTCACGCGCTTGATGAACCTGAATCGGGTCAATATTTTCTTCTTCCGCCCATACATCGGTTTCAGACGGCATTTGCAGCAAAATGGCACGGAATGCCGGATCAAAGTCACCGGAAACCACCAAAGCCAAAGCATCCATCAATGCTTTGTGTTCCGGTAAAGGACGGCCTTCCGCCAATGCCTGACGGTTGGCATTAATGGCGCGATGATACAGGGTTTGAGCAGCCTCCCAACGTGCAAACTCATTTTCATCTGCCGCCAGCAAAGTCGCCAATTCTTGCTCGCTGTATGGATAGTTCAGGGTAACCGGTGCAGAAAAATCTCGTAGCAGAGACGGGATAACCGGCTCATTGACGCCGCCCAACACAAAAGTCTGCTCGGCTTCGGTCAATACCAAAACCGCCTCTTTCACCCGTTTGCCTTGATATTCAAACTCAACCGCTTCGCCTTTTTCATTCAGCAAACCGGTTTTGACCGGAATCATCATCGGCTGCTTGTCCGCCATATCGGGCGTGGCCGGAATGGTTTGTTTAATGGTCAATTCAAACGCTCCACCTTTCAGACGGCCTTGAGCATCTAAAACCGGCGTACCGGCTTGGCTGTACCATAAAGCAAACTGATCAAGATTGATGCCGTTTGCGTCTGCCATTGCGGCACGGAAATCATCACAAGTCACAGCCTGACCATCGTGGCGTTGGAAATACAGCTTCATGCCTTTTTGGAAGCCCTCTTCTCCGAGCAAGGTATGATACATGCGCACTACTTCTGCACCTTTTTCATAGACGGTCATGGTGTAGAAGTTGTTCATCTCCTCATAGCTGGCCGGGCGAACAGGATGCGCAGTCGGGCCTGCATCTTCAGGGAATTGGAACAAGCGTAGCATACGGACATTGTCGATACGGCGTACCACGCGGCTGGCTCGGTCGCCGGAAAACTCTTGATCGCGGAATACGGTCAAACCTTCTTTCAGCGACAATTGGAACCAATCGCGGCAGGTCACACGGTTGCCCGTCCAGTTGTGGAAATATTCGTGGCCGACAACAGATTCGATGCCTTCAAAGTCGGTATCGGTCGCGGTACGGCTGTTGGCCAGCACAAACTTGGTGTTGAAAATATTCAAACCTTTGTTTTCCATCGCGCCCATATTGAAATCGCCCACGGCAACGACCATGAAAATATCCAAGTCGTATTCCAAACCGAAGCGTGTTTCGTCCCATTTCATCGCATTTTTCAACGATTCCACGGCAAAACCGACTTTAGGTTTGTCTGTCTCAGTGGTGTAGAACTCGATTTTGACCTTACGGCCGCTCATGGTCGTGAAATAATCTTCCGTTACTGCTAAATCGCCTGCCACCAAAGCAAAGAGATAGCTCGGTTTAGCAAACGGGTCTTCCCATTTCACCCAATGACGGCCGTCTGAAAACTCGCCGCCATCGATTTTATTGCCGTTAGACAGCAACACCGGATAGCGTTTTTTGTCTGCAACGATGGTGGTGGTAAATTTAGACATGACATCCGGACGGTCGATGTAGAACGTAATTTTGCGGAAACCTTCCGGTTCGCATTGGGTGAACAGGTTGCCGCCGGAAGCATACAGACCCATCAGAGATTTGTTCTCAGCCGGCAAAATTTCGGTTTCTACTTCCAGCGTGAAGTTTTCAGACGGCACGCCTGCAATCGTCAGTTTTTCGTCTTCCAACACATAATCTACGGCCTGGCCGTTTACTTTCACAGACAGCAGTTTTGCCGAACCATCCAATACCAACGGCTCCCCTGCTCTTTCAGGTTGAACGGTCAGACTGGATTTGACGATGGTTTGCGGTTCTAAAATATCGAAATGCAGGTCGGTTTTCAGAATACGGTACGCTGGCGCGGCGTAGTCTTTCAAATAATGGATGGTTTTGCTCATTTGTTCTCTTTCAGAGTCATGCGGTAAATAGATGAAGCATATCGTTTCATCTAGCCTAAATTCAAGTGTTTTCAGAAAAAAAGCCGTCTGAAACCTAAAATTTCAGACGGCCTCCCTATTCAGGCAGCAAATCTAGTTGCCTGTCATTGCCAACTTACCACTGATACAGCGCACCGGCACCCACACCGACATGACCGTCGGTATTGGCCGAGAAGTTGCCTTTGACAATCCAGTTGCCGCCGTCGCTCATCGCAGACACGCCGATGGCCATAGCAGACTGGCCGCCATAGTAGCCGCTGCCGACACCAATACCGGTCGCACCCGGACGGGTTACCTGCGGAATCGAGCCTTGGGCAATCGCACCGGCCACACCCGCGTAGGCTTTCTTACCTACTTGGTTGATGTTGTTCTGCAACTCGGTACCCAAACCAATCAACTGGTTCACGTTTGCCGCGTCTGTACCGTCTTTACCCGGAGCCACGTTGGTAATGCGTTGGCCGCCGTTGTTCAGACCGACAGGAGACAATTTGACTTGGTTGTTCGGATTGTTTTCAGTCGGTGCAGCGATGGTTACGCCATCGTTGTTGACCACGGTATTGCCTGCGGTCAGACCATCTTTGTTCAACGCAACTTTATCTCCGACTTTCACGCCGTCGTTATTCATCACAGTATCGCCTGCTTTGAAGGTATCGGCATTCACGGTCTTCACGCTAATCTCGTCAGCCAACTTCAGTTGTGCACCACCGGCTACGGTTTCGCTGATGATGTTGCTGTCGCCTTTGACATTGATGGTGTCGCCCAATGCGTAGTTGTTGCTGCCTGTCGTACCGCCGAAGTTAATGCCTTTGGCGATAGTCGCAGCGTTGTTGGCTACGTTTTGGTTGGTTGCGTACAACTGGCTGCCGTTGACGGCATCTTTGCTGTTGGCATTGATGTCGCCATCCGCTACGTTGGTTACTTTGTTGCCCGCATTGTCCAAGCCGTCTTTAGTCAGGTTTACCTTGCCTGCTTTCAAGCCGTCTTTGTTCAATGCAACATCGTCACCAACTTTGACACCATCAGTATTCACTGCGGTATCGCCGGCTTTCACGCTGTCAACGTCCAAGTCTTTATTGGTAGCAACTTCATAAACAGTCTGACCTTTGTCACCTGTTTTTTCCGTCACAACGATGTTCTTACCTTGAACGACTTCAGTCTTGGACTCAGCAGCAGCTTGTTTCAGTTGAGAAACATTGACTGCATCGGTGTCATCCGTACCGGCTGCCACGTTGGTGATCTTGTTGCCGCCATTGTTCAAGCCAGCTTTGGTCAGGTTCACATCGCCAACTTTCAAGCCGTCTTTGTTCAATGCAACATCATCGCCAACTTTGACACCGTCATTATTCATCACGGTATCGCCTGCGGTAACACTGTCGACTTTCAGGTTTTTATCGGTAGCCACTTTGTAAATGGTTTGGCCATTGGCGCCGACATCCTGAGTTACAACAATGTTATCGCCTTGAACGACTTCGGTCTTAGCCGCAGCCGCAGCTTTGTTCAACTGAGCAACATTGACCGCATCAGTGTCATCGGTACCGGCTGCAACATTGGTAATCTTGTTGCCGCCATTGTCCAAGCCGGCTTTAGTCAGGTTGACATCACCAACTTTCACGCCGTCAGTATTGACTGTGGTATCACCGGCTTTCACGCTGTCAACTGCCAAGTCTTTAGCCAATTTGACTTCCAACTTATCAGAGCCATTCGCTACAACGCCGATATTGCCGTCTGAAAGTTTGGCTGCATCGGTTTGACCGCCAACAATATTCAGTTTCGTACCCGGTTTGCGTTCAACGTCTTTGCCGCTGTCACCACCGAAAGTCAAAGGCAGATTGGCAGTTGCATTGACGGCTTTGATTGCATCGTGGATATTGTTCTCACCAGTACCGCCAATATCAGTCATGCTGATGTTGCCGCCATTATTGGCCGCATTGCCACCCAACACATTCACCAACTGATCTTGGGCCGCATTCAGCTGCTCTTCAGTCGCCGCACGTTTGCCTTGGGCAAAGTCGCTACCGCCCAAAGTCGTATTGCTCAAGCCGCTGACTTCGCCTTTCTCGCCATCAATTTTCACCGGAGCCGCTTGACCGACATTCAACACATCGGCCAGTTTCAGCTGTGCACCACCGGCTACGGTTTCGCTGATGATGTTGCTGTCGCCTTTGACATTGATGGTGTCGCCCAATGCGTAGTTGTTGCTGCCGGTGGTACCGCCGAAGTTGAAGCCTTTGGCGATATTGGCGGCGTTGGTCGCTACGTTTTGGTTGGTCGCAAACAGTTGGCTGCCGTTAACGGCATCTTTGCTGTTGGCGTTGAGGTCGCCATCGGCTACGTTGGTCACTTTGTTGCCGGCGTTGTTCAAACCGTCTTTGG
>NZ_KV792663.1:0-6573 GCF_001808255.1 Neisseria sp. HMSC15G01 | reverse complement strand
GATGGTACAGCTGCAGCTAAAGGTGATACCGGTGACAACGGTAAGTCTGCTGAAGGTAAAGTTGAGCGTGATGAAGCTAAAGGTACTTCTACCATCACTATCAACAACTTCGATAAAGACGGTAAAGTCATCTCTACTTCTACTGCAACCGTGAAAGATGGTAAAGACGGTAAAGACGGTAAAGATGCTGATGGCACCTTCGGTCTGGTTGACGAGACTGGTACTACTGACGGCTCTATCTCCAAACCTCTGAATAACACTATTCAGATTAAAGGTGATGCGGGTACTAAAGTTCAAGTATTCGACAAAGCAACCGGTAAGACTTCAGAGAAAGAAGTTCAAAACATCTTCGTTAAGAAAGACGGCGATGCGCTGAAAGTCAGCATGAACCCTGATCTGACCGTTAACAGTGTTACTACTAACGAACTGAAAGCAGGTCCTGTAACCATCAACCAAGGTGGTATCGATGCCGGCAATACTACTATCCAAAATGTTGCTCCAGGTAAGAAAGGTACCGATGCAGTTAACGTTGACCAGCTGAACCAAAAATTCGGCGATGTGAACAGCAATGTGAACAAGGTTGACAACAACGCCCGCGCAGGTGTGGCTCAAGCTCTGGCTACTGCCGGTCTGCCACAAGCTTACTTGCCAGGTAAGAGCATGCTGGCTATCGGTGGCGGTCACTACCGCGGTGAAACCGGTTACGCTGTCGGCTTCTCTAGCATCTCCGATGGTGGTAACTGGATCATCAAAGGTACTGCTTCCGGCAACTCACGTGGTCACTTCGGTGCTACCGCAGCAGTTGGTTACCAATGGTAATCTGACTTTCAGACGGCCTGAAAAGGCCGTCTGAAAAGACGAAGCAAAGTAAATGCGGCCTATTTAGGCCGCATTTTTTTATGCTTAGATTATGTGTTGGGTTTATTCGATGAATTAATCATCATAGTAGCCAAAGAGAAATGAATATATCTTTAGCAGTCTGTTGTAATTTAAAAGGCCGTCTGAAACATCATTTGATGTTTCAGACGGCCTTTCATTTATTCGAACGATATGGCATTAGTCCCAAATATTTGCGCGTTCGACTTCTTTCCATGCGTCTAGAATCAGGCTGCCGTCGTTGTCTTTCAGCAAAGCGGCATCTGAGAGCATACGGCGCCAAGTGCGGGCATTTTTTAGGCCGTGCATCAAGCCCAGTGCATGGCGGACGATGTGGCGTAGGATGGTGCCGCGCCCTGAGGCGATTTGTTCGCGGCTGTATGCGTATAGCCAAGCTGCTAAATCTGCGTATTGGATTGGTGCGTGTGTGTCGTTGTAAAACAGTACATCCCAATTGCGCATCAGCATTGGATTATGATAAGCCTCGCGCCCGATCATGACCCCATCGACAAATTTCAGATGTTCGGCGATTTCTTCGTTGGTGGTGATGCCGCCGTTAATCAAAATTTCCAAGTCGGGAAAATTTTGTTTTAAGCGATAGACGTATTCATATTTGAGTGGCGGGACTTCGCGGTTTTCTTTCGGGGATAAACCGTCTAACCAAGCATTACGCGCATGGACGATAAATGTGCGGCAGGCTGTTTTTTTGTGTAATGTTCCCACAAAATCTGCTACGACTTGATATTCTGTTTGTCTGTCTACACCGATGCGGTGTTTGACCGTCACCGGAATTTCAACTGCATCCTGCATCGCGTTCAAACAATCTGCCACCAAATCTACATCATTCATCAGGCAAGCGCCGAAAGCGCCTTTTTGAACGCGTGGGCTGGGGCAGCCGCAATTTAGGTTGACTTCATTATAGCCATACGCTTCAGCCGCTTTGGTAGCGATTGCCAAGTCATGCGGATCTGAGCCGCCAAGCTGTAAAGCTACCGGTTGCTCGCCTTCGTTGAAACTCAAAAAGCGGTCTTTATCTCCGTAAACTACTGCGCCTGAATTGACCATTTCGCTATAAAGCCAAGCATTGCGTGTAATTTGTCGCGCCATAAAGCGATAGTGTCTGTCTGTCCAATCAAGCATAGGTGCGACAGACAAGTGGCGGGAAGGTAGGGAAGAAGCAGGCATTGAGATGACTTTCAAACAAAATAATGCATTATATAGTGTATTAAATTGACTTTCGATATCGGCCGGTAAATCAAAATTATATATAAGGATCACTGGGTCAGCCGTGTTGTAGCTAAGGCTAAATCCATTCATTGTGGTGGAAATCCAATATTCAGACGGCCAAATAAGTTTTAAAATGTCAAACAACAAACCATTAGAATGATAAGGAAAAAAACATGGCACAATTTTTCGCCATCCATCCCGATAATCCCCAAGACCGCCTCATCAAGCAAGCCGCCGATATTGTCCGCAGTGGCGGCGTCATCGTTTACCCTACGGATTCCTGCTATGCACTGGGTTGCAAACTCGGCGACAAAAATGCGATGGAGCGCATTCTCACGATTCGCAAAATCGATCAAAAACACCACCTGACCTTGATGTGTGCCGATTTGAGTGAATTGGGTACTTACGCCAAAGTGGATAATGCCCAGTTCCGCCAGCTCAAAGCAGCTACGCCCGGCAGCTACACCTTTATCCTGCAGGCAACCAAAGAAGTACCCAATCGCACGCTTCATCCCAAGCGCAAAACCATCGGCCTGCGTGTTCCTGATAACGCTACTGCCTTGGCACTTTTGCAAGAATTGGGCGAACCTATTTTAAGTTGCACCCTCATGCTGCCTGAAGACGAAGAGCCGTTGACCGATCCATACGAAATTCGAGACCGTCTTGAACATGCTGTCGATTTGGTTATCGATGGTGGCTGGTGCGGTACTGAGCCGACGACGGTTATCGATATGACCGATGGCACCGAGCTGATTCGTCAAGGCAAGGGCGATATTGCCGTATTCGGTTTGTAAAACCATCTACGTTTGTATAAGTAGGGATATGCGTATTCTTTCTATGACGTATTAAAAGCATATTGCCGATTTTATTGATAGCTTAAAAACCAAATTATTTAAGCAAGTAGTTGTTCAATATCATTTCATTAAAGGCCGTCTGAAACATTTCAGACGGCCTTTTTCTTTCGTTTTTTAATAAATAATATTTTAAATAATTGGCATATGAGTTGCATGGTTACTGTGTTTGCTTGTGACTTGTCAATGGAATGCAACACACCGCTTATTAATAGAAACATGGCTGAAACCCTTTTGATGATTGGTTTTTTGGTTGAAAGCCGTAATTTTATTTAGAAATTAAAGATAATCGGTTGATATTTCTGACTAGCGGATATTTAGTAAGTATGAAATACTATTTCACTTCGAGATAGTAAAAGACCTAAATTTCGTCTTAAAGTGACAATAAACGTCAGCTCGAAGCAAGCATTTTGCAGGGAAATCCTCCGCAATAGATTTTTTAAAGTAGCGTCATGCTCACGCCTACGCTTTTACCCATCATAAAAAGAGAAAGACACACTAATGAATAAGATATTTAAAGTCGTTTGGAACCGTACGATTCAATCTTTCGTTGTAACGTCCGAATTGGCCAAAGGCCGTGTGAAATCGTCTGCAGAACAAAACAGTACAGATGTATCTGCCGAATCCGGTAAAAATGGTATCGCGACAGTTTTCAGATTGACAGTGATTTCGGCAGCTCTTTTGGGTGCAGGTAATTCGTATGCGGCAACTGCGGGACGTGGGCTAATTGCGGTTGATCCTCCAACCAGTGCTACTGCGGTCAGCGGTGCAACAGCGACCGGTATTGGTGCTCTGTCAGTAGGAGCATCAGCCAATGCCACGGCTAATGGTGCAGTTGCGGTAGGTACGAGTGCAAATGCAACACATAATAACAGTCTTGCTGTTGGTACAAATGCCAAGGCTACCCAAACTCATGCTGTTGCGATGGGTGCAGATACAAGTGCAAGTAGTTCATATGCAACAGCGATAGGTAAAAGTGCCAATGCTGTTTCTGCAGATTCAACAGCACTGGGTGCAGATTCCAAAGCAAATGGTACGCAAGCGACAGCGGTAGGTAAGAATGCTCTTGCCAACAATGTTAGTACTACAGCGCTTGGTAATGAAGCTCAGGCTTATGGTATTGGCTCAATGGCTTTGGGTAAATCCAGTACATCAAGAGGTCAAGACGGCATTGCGATTGGCAGCGGCAGTCAGGCTGCAGCCAATGCGCAAAATGCCATTGCAATCGGTACCAATGCAGTGGGTTATCAAAGTGAGTCTATCGCTATAGGTAATTCAACCCAAGCTCAAACTGGAAACACCATTGCCATCGGTAAAAGTGCAGTGGCAAATTCTCCAAGTTCGGGTAGTGCGCTATCAAGTGCTATTGCACTTGGTGCAGACGCGAATGCAACCGGCCTTGGTACGATTGCTATTGGACGTGCATCTGGGGTTCTTTCCCAAAACATTATGCACCCGGGTTTAACTCACAATAATATTGCTATTGGTAATACGGCTCGAGTAGGCGATTCAAGTAGTCCTAAGATAACTCAGGCTATTGCTATTGGTTCAGGTAACCGTGTCGATGCACAGGGCAGACCTGAGGGCGCGTGGGCAAAGGGTGACCAATCTATTGCGGTTGGTGGTAATGTTGTAGCTGAGGGTAATTCATCTATCTCGGTGGGTGGTGATGACCTTGATAGTGTTGGTGGTACCCAATATTCAGGCAGCGCAACGGACAAATTCATCAAATACAATGCCCAAGGTGCGAAAGTTGGTGAATATGCGCTACGTGGTAAAAATCTGCGGGATATCTATAAAGAAATGACCGGAGATACAATGAATAGCGGGGTTTATGGTAATACCATTGCCGGTCAAGGTTCTGTTGCATTAGGTGTGCAGTCTAATTCATCTGCCGATTTGTCTCTGGCTATTGGTACTAAATCTCAAGCCACTGCCTTTGGTGGTGTAGCTTTGGGTACAGGTGCAAAAGCAACTTTGCTGAACTCTGTGGCTTTGGGTACGGCTTCTAAAACCGATAAAGAAGGTCGGGCATACGTTCAACGCGAAATTATGGGTGTAACCTACACTTGGGCAGGCGGTCAAACTACCGATGCCGGTGATGTTGTGTCTGTTGGTTCTCAAGGTTACGAACGCCAAATTATCAATGTATCCCCTGGCGATATTTCTGCTACTTCTACTGATGCCATCAACGGCTCTCAACTTTATGGCGTATTGAATGCGCTTGAACGCGTTCGTTATTTTTCTGTTAAGTCAGAAGAAGGCAAAACTGACGGTACGAAAAACTGGAATAATGATGGCGCAAAAGCAACCAATTCGATTGCCATCGGACCAAATGCAGCAACAAGTACAGGTGCGACGGGTAGTGTTTCCTTGGGCCATAATGCCAACGTACTTGGTTCGTCTTCTGTTGCCGTTGGCCCAAATGCAACTGTAACTTCAGGAACTGTGGGTGCCGTGGCTTTAGGCTCTAATGCCAATTCTCGCGGTACAGGTTCTATCGCCATAGGTTTGAATACAGAAAATGATCGCAATTACTCTATAGTCGTCGGTGCTCACAGTAGAGCCAACTACGAAAATGCAACCGTTGTCGGTGCAAGGGCAGCAGCACAAAATAACGGTACGGCAATGGGCTATTTGTCAAATGCAGTCGGTGATGATTCTGTTGCAATTGGTCATCAGGCACAGACTGCTCAATCTTATTCTATCGCCATTGGTAAGCAGGCAAACAGTTCAGGCCTTTATTCCACCGCTATTGGTTCCTCAGCCCAAGCTGCCGGGCAGAATAGTTTTGCCGGCGGTAATAATGCAAAAGCGACTGGAAGCGATTCAGTTGCGTTGGGTAATGGTGCGACGACTACGGTTGGTAGCTCTGTTGCATTGGGCAATGGTGCTGTTGGCACTGCCAATAATTTTGATGCAACAGCTAAAAATGCAACATTCAAAAACGATAGCGGCGCTGCGACCAATGTCAGCTATGCGGCTTCTTCATCCTCCAAAACAGGCGCGGTTTCTGTAGGCAGCGCAGGCAATGAACGCCAAATCCAGAATGTTGCTGCAGGCCGTATTTCCGCCACTTCAACCGATGCAGTTAATGGTAGCCAACTGTACACTGTTATGAACAATGTTGGACACAATATCCAACAAAACGGTACAGACAAATCCCGTATCAATAACAACGGTACAGTCAACTACGCTAATGGCAACTTGACGACCGTTGCAGTTACCGATGGCGAGAATGCATCAAAAGTCCAAATCAACGTCACTCAAGGCACATTGTCTGTCAATAATAATGGCACAGTTTCCGCACCGACTGCCGGTGTAGCGACTGCTGGTGATGTAGCCAATGCCATCAATAATGCCAAAACCACAACCAATGTAGCGGCAGGCAGCAACACGCACGTTAATAAAACAACTTCAGGCAAAGAAACCACTTATACCGTCAGCGCAGATAAAGCAACTGTACAAGTTTCCAATGCTTTGAATTTGACCTCCAATACTACAACTGCATCCGATGGCGCAGTCACAACTAATTACAGTATCGATCTCGCTCAAAGCACTAAAGATAACATCCAAAAAGGCGTAGATGCCAAAACCGCCGTTGACAGCAAAGGCCTGA
>NZ_KV792662.1:0-5235 GCF_001808255.1 Neisseria sp. HMSC15G01 | reverse complement strand
ACTGTTGTGGGAAGGGCTTTTTTGCCAAGGTCTCGGGTTGATATTATCTGTGCATATTAATATAATGATAATTATTATTAATCAAATAGAGGAAAAGTAGGGATGTGTAAACCGAATTATGGCGGCATTGTCTTGTTGCCCTTACTTTTGGCATCTTGTATCGGCGGCAATTTCGGCGTGCAGCCTGTTGTCGAATCAACGCCGACCGCGCAAACCCCGTCAGATTCCAAACCTTCCAAGCCTGAGGATATTCCTGCTCCGGCTCCTGCCAAACCTTCTATAGAAACCACGCCGGTCAACCAGCCCGCCGTCGGTGCGGCAATGCGGTTGCCAAGGCGGAATATTGCTTTTTATAACAAAGACGGTACGGAAATTCCCGATAAGCATCAGGCAGAGGAGTATCTGCCGCTTAAAGAGGAGGATATCCTGTTTTTAGACGGTACGCCGCAAGAACAGGTCGACAAACTTAAAAAGGAAATCAAAGGACGGCATCCTAATGCACAAATCTACACGTCCGATTCAAAAGATGCTGTGTATCAATATAAATATGTCCGGGCCGGATATGTTTATACTCAAACAGGAGAAGACGAAATCAAACAGAACTCAGGTGGTAAGCGGTTTACCCACCGGTTTGGTTATGACGGGTTTGTATATTATTCCGGAGAACATCCCTCCCAATCTTTACCGAGCGCGGGAACGGTGAAATATTCCGGTAACTGGCAATATATGACCGATGCCAAACGTCATCGGACAGGTCAGGCGGTTGCCAGTGAGAATTTGGGTTATAACACATATTATGGTAATAATATTGGTGCAACTTCTTATGCGGCTAGGGATGCCGACGACAGGGAAAAACATCCTGCCGAATATACGGTTAATTTCGACAAAAAAAACCTGGAAGGTAAGTTGATTAAAAATCAGTATGTGCAAAATAAGAATAATCCAGATGAACCTAAAAAGCCGCTGATCATTTACAACATTACTGCAAAATTGGACGGCAACCGCTTTATCGGCAGTGCCAAGGTCAATCCTGATTTAGCGGAAAAACATGCCGGTAAGGAGCATTTGTTTTTCCATGCCGATGCCGATCAGCGGCTTGAGGGCGGTTTTTTCGGCGATAACGGAGAAGAGCTTGCCGGACGGTTTATCAGCAACGACAAAAGCGTATTCGGCGTATTCGCAGGCAAACAAAATAGCTCCGTGCCGTCTGAAACGCATACCAAAATCTTGGATTCGCTGAAAATTGCCGCCGACGAAGCTGCCGATCCTAAGGCACGTCCGTTTATTGCCGAGCCTATGCCCGACTTTGCCCATCCTGACAAACTCCTTGTCGAAGGGCGTGAAATCTCCTTGGTCAAAGATACTCAAACCATCGTTCTTGCCGACGGCAGGAAAACGACAATCCGAACCTGCTGCGATTTTCTGAACTATGTGAAAATCGGACGGATGCAAACCGACCGTCCCGTCGTCAAACCGACTGCAACAGAGGACGAAGATTCCGATCATGAAGGCGCGGGACCTGATGATGAAAATGAAAGTTTAGAGCCTGAAGACGGTGAAGACGGTTTGGAAAATGATACCGATGACGGTCATGCTTCTTCCGAGTTGCCGGCAGAGGAAGATAACGGGGAAGCAAATACAGCAGGAAAAAATGAAGGAAACAACGCGGAAAGCGTAGGCACGGATGGAAAATCACCTGTCCAACCCGCTTCTGCATACAGGAATATCGACCTTTTCATAAAAGGTATCCGCACTTCCGAGGCAGACATCCCCAAAATTGGGAATGTCCACTATAGAGGTTCATGGGAAGCCCGTATCGGCGCGCCGATCCAATGGGATAACCATGCGGATAAAGCGGCAAAAGCCGAATTCGACGTTAACTTTGCCAACAAGTCCCTTTCCGGCACCCTGATGGAGAAAAATGGTGTAGAACCTGCCTTCTATATTGAAAACGGTATTATTGAGCACAACGGTTTCCATGCAGCAGCACGTACCCGTGATACAGGTATCGACCTGCTTGGCAGGGGTGCAACATCCTCCAAACCGTTTAAAGCCGAGAACCTTCATGTAACAGGGGGCTTTTACGGACCTCATGCATCGGAATTGGGCGGCAGCTTTGCCGAACCCCAACAAAAAATCGGTGTGGTATTTGGTGCGAAGAAAGATGACAAGGAGGCAACACGATGAACAGAAGGCATACATTCCCGCTTACCCTGACCGCCTTGGCCATTGCAGCCGCTTTCCCATCATATGCGGCAAACCCCGAAACGGCGGCATCTGATGCGGCGCAAAGTCAATCATTGAAGGAGATTACCGTCCGTGCCGCCAAAGTGGGACGGCGATCGAAAGAGGCGACCGGTTTGGGCAAAATCGTCAAAACGTCGGAAACGTTGAACAAAGAACAGGTACTCGGTATCCGCGACCTGACGCGCTACGATCCGGGCGTGGCCGTCGTCGAACAAGGTAACGGCGCGAGCGGCGGTTATTCGATACGGGGCGTGGATAAAAACCGTGTGGCGGTTTCGGTCGACGGTGTTGCCCAAATACAGGCGTTTACCGTGCAGGGTGCATTGAGCGGATACGGCGGACGCGGCGGCAGCGGTGCAATCAACGAAATCGAATATGAAAACGTCGGTACGGTAGAAATCGACAAAGGTGCCGGTTCTTCCGATCACGGCAGCGGTGCGCTCGGCGGAGCAGTCTCCCTCCGCACCAAAGAGGCGGCAGACCTGATTTCAGACGGCAAAAGTTGGGGGATACAGGCAAAAACCGCCTACGGCAGTAAAAACCGCCAATTTATGAAGTCGCTCGGCGCGGGTTTCAGTAAGGACGGTTGGGAAGGGCTGTTAATCCGAACCGAACGCCAAGGGCGGGAAACGCGCCCGCACGGCGATATTGCGGACGGGGTGGAATACGGCATAGACCGTTTGGACGCGTTCCGCCAGACATACGATATTCAGAGTCCGAATAAAAAGGCGGAATATTTCCTGGCGGAGGGCGAGAGTGAGCTCAAGCCTGTGGCAAAATTGGCGGGCAACGGGAAATATTTGAAAAACCAGCTCAACCGCTGGGTGGAAGAACGCCGTTCAAAAGGTCAGGCTTTAAACAGTGAAGAAGAAGCGATGGTGCGGGAGGCGCAGGCGCGCCACGAAAACCTGTCCGCCCAATCGTACACAGGCGGCGGCAGGATATTGCCCGATCCGATGGATTACCGCAGCGGTTCGTGGCTTGCCAAGCTGGGCTACCGCTTCGGCGGCAGGCATTATGTCGGCGGCGTGTTTGAGGATACCAAACAGCGTTACGACATCCGCGATATGACGGAAAAACAGTATTACGGTACGGACGAGGCGAAAAAGTTTAGCGACAAGAGCGGGGTGTACGACGGCAACGATTTCCGCGACGGCTTGTATTTTGTGCCGAATATAGAAGCGTGGGATAAAAACAAAGAAAAATGGGTCAAGGGCATAGGTTTGAAATATTCCCGCACCAAATTTATAGACGAACATCACCGCCGCCGCCGTATGGGTTTGCTGTACCGTTATGAAAACGAAGCGTATTCTGACAATTGGGCGGACAAGGCGGTGTTGTCGTTTGACAAACAGGGCGTGGCAACCGACAACAACACGCTGAAGCTGAATTGCGCCGTGTATCCTGCCGTGGACAAATCCTGCCGCGCGTCGGCAGACAAGCCGTATTCCTACGACAGCAGCGACCGTTTCCACTACCGCGAACAGCACAATGTTTTGAATGCCTCGTTTGAGAAGTCGCTGAAAAACAAATGGACGAAACACCATCTGACTTTGGGCTTCGGTTACGATGCTTCCAAAGCGATCTCCCGCCCCGAACAGCTTTCCCACAATGCGGCAAGGATTTCGGAATACTCGGATTACACCGATAAGGGAGACAAGTATCTTTTGGGTAAGCCCGAAGTCGTCGAAGGGTCGGTCTGCGGCTACATCGAAACCCTGCGTTCCCGCAAATGCGTGCCAAGAAAAATCAACGGCAGCAATATCCACATTTCTTTGAACGACCGTTTTTCAATCGGCAAATATTTCGATTTCAGCTTGGGCGGCAGGTACGACCGGCAAAACTTTACCACGTCGGAAGAACTCGTCCGCAGCGGGCGGTATGTTGACCGTTCGTGGAACAGCGGCATCGTGTTCAAACCGAACCGGCATTTTTCTTTGTCTTACCGCGCCTCCAGCGGCTTCAGAACGCCCTCCTTCCAAGAACTTTTCGGGATAGACATTTATCACGATTATCCGAAAGGCTGGCAGCGTCCTGCCCTGAAATCGGAAAAGGCAGCCAACCGCGAAATCGGTTTGCAGTGGAAGGGCGATTTCGGCTTTTTGGAAATCAGCAGCTTCCGCAACCGTTATACCGATATGATTGCCGTTGCCGATCAAAAAACCAAATTGCCGAATCAGGCAGGACAATTGACAGAGATTGATATACGCGATTATTACAATGCCCAAAATATGTCGCTCCAAGGCATCAACATCTTGGGAAAAATCGACTGGAACGGTGTGTATCACAAACTGCCCGAAGGTTTGTACACGACTTTGGCGTACAACCGTATCAAACCGAAATCGGTATCCAACCGGCCGGGACTGTCCCTCCGCAGCTATGCTTTGGATGCGGTACAGCCGTCGCGTTATGTTTTGGGGTTCGGATACGACCAGCCCGAGGGGAAATGGGGCGCAAACATTATGCTGACCTATTCCAAAGGGAAAAACCCTGATGAACTTGCTTATCTGGCAGGCGATCAAAAACGATATTCGGCAAAAAGAGCGTCGTCTGCTTGGTCGACGGCAGATGTTTCCGCCTATCTTAATCTGAAAAAACGGCTGACCTTGAGGGCGGCTATCTACAATATCGGCAACTACCGCTACGTTACTTGGGAATCCTTGCGCCAGACTGCGGAAAGCACGGCAAACCGGCACGGCGGCGACAGTAACTATGGAAGGTATGCCGCACCGGGCAGGAACTTCAGCCTCGCGCTTGAAATGAAGTTTTAAAGGAAATACCGTCTGAAAGCTTGATCTGCACCCCAAAAGTCGGACTAAACCGCCAACTGATTAAGGTGCAGGTTTTTTTTGAGGTTTAGGGTAACTTCTAAACCGTCATTCCGGGAATCTGGACATTCAATGCTAAGGCAGTTTGAGACCTTTACAAAATCCCCCAAAATCCCCTAAATTACCACCAAGACATTTAGGAGATTTTTCATGAGTACCT
>NZ_KV792661.1:10016-10299 GCF_001808255.1 Neisseria sp. HMSC15G01 | reverse complement strand
TATAAAACTTAAACTCAATAAGTAGCATGTGTGCGGAACGCGCGCATGCGGTTTTCAAGGTTTGAGCTAAGAGGCCGTCTGAAAACAGAAAAACCGTTTCAGACGGCCTTTGTTTAACGCCATCGATCCAGCAGGCCATAAAGCACAATTATCCAAAAAGGTATATTGATAGGCAAATACAAAAAGGAGGAGAAGTCAATTTTACTATCTTCAAACATTTTTAATTTGGAGTATTTCCATGGTAATTACTTATCAAGAAGCAAAGAAAATCGCAGTATCTTTT
>NZ_KV792661.1:0-9996 GCF_001808255.1 Neisseria sp. HMSC15G01 | reverse complement strand
GGGAATTTCGTTGTTAATAGTTGAATCTCATGTACGAGAAAATGATGATGGGTGGGTTTTCCCATATCAGTCAAAAGAATATTTAGAAACAATGGATATAAACAAATCTATTATTGGAAATTGGCCTATATTTGTTTCTAAAAATGGAGGAGTTCCTTCTATTCGTTGATTTAAGCCCATTAGCTAAGTCCGTATCCCACTAAATTTGAAACTATATGGATGAAAACAGACTCATAACGGGGGAAATGTATGGACCAACAGGACGCTTTAGGCACAGAGCAAAATAATGAGATTAAAGAAATATCCTTATAACTCTATAAGAGAGAGAAAAGGAAATTTATCGATGTTTTATTCTTTCTTTTCACAAAGAATTCAATATAGATATTGGATTAGCTGTTTCCTGTCTAAGCTCCCCCCCCAAAAAAAGTATTGATATTTGATAATAAAAATATTTTTATTAGATTTGATTCAGTTGTTTTTGTATTTCTATACAAATATACCTACAAAGCCGTCTGTATGTTTGACACAACACGCGACAAAACGACCGTAGCACCAACGCTTCTGCATTCTTTCACACGTTTTTACCCGTTATTCTTAAGCGCAGGCCGTCTGAAAATTGCCCGAATATCCAATACCCTTTACAATACCCGTAATTAAAATACATTTTTTGACACCCCTCTCCTGCATGAGTTCCACACCCTTCATCGAAATGAAAGACGTTGCCTTCGCATATGGCGACCGTCCTATTCTGAACAACATCAACTTCAGCATTCCACAAGGCAATTTCGCCGCCGTAATGGGTGGTTCAGGCAGCGGTAAAACCACGCTGATGCGCCTGATTACGGGTCAAATCCGCCCGCAATCGGGCAAAGTGCTGATTGAAGGGCGCGATTTAGCTGCATTTTCGGCGCAGGAGCTGTACGAACACCGCCGCCGCATGGGCGTTTTGTTCCAACACGGCGCATTGTTCACCGACTTGTCCGTCTTCGACAACATCGCCTTCCCTATGCGCGAGCTGACGGATTTGCCCGAAGCGGTCATCCGCGATTTAGTGGTGTTGAAACTGAATGCAGTCGGTTTGCGCGGTGTTGAAAATCTGATGCCTTCCGAGCTTTCCGGCGGTATGTCGCGCCGCGTCGCCCTCGCGCGTACGATTGCGCTCGACCCTGAAATCATGTTGTATGACGAGCCTTTTACCGGCCTCGACCCGATTTCGCTGGGCGTCATCGCCCACCTCATCAGCCGTGCCAACAAAGCCCTGCGCTCAACCAGCGTGATGGTAACGCACGACATCGAAAAATCGCTGGAAATCGTCGATCAAGTGATTTTCTTGGCACACGGCGAAATCATGTTCTCCGGCTCGCCCAAAGAAATGCGCGAACTCGACTCGCCTTGGGTACGCCAGTTTGTCGGCGGTTTGGCAGACGGCCCTGTCGCATACCGCTATCCGGCGCAAACGACTTTAAAACAAGACTTGCTGGGCTGATGTTCAGACGGCCTGAAGCTTAAACAAGGCCGTCTGAAAACCATTTAACCAATCAACTGAAACCTATGAATTTTATCCGTTCCGTCGGGGCAAAAACCCTCGGCTTCATCCAATCGCTGGGCAGCATTACGCTGTTTTTCCTGCATATCCTGGCCAAATCAGGTACGGCGTTCGCTCGCCCGCGCCTGAGCATCCGCCAGGTTTACTTTGCAGGCGTGTTGTCTGTCCTGATTGTTGCCGTGTCCGGCCTGTTTGTCGGTATGGTATTGGGCTTGCAAGGCTATACGCAGCTGGCAAAATTCAAATCCGCCGATATTTTGGGCTATATGGTTGCCGCTTCCCTGTTGCGCGAATTAGGTCCCGTATTGGCGGCCATCCTGTTTGCCAGCAGCGCGGGCGGTGCCATGACCAGCGAAATCGGCTTGATGAAAACCACCGAGCAGCTTGAAGCAATGAACGTGATGGCGGTCGACCCCGTGGCACGCGTGGTTGCGCCGCGCTTTTGGGCGGGCGTGTTTTCCATGCCTTTGCTGGCATCGATTTTCAACGTTGCCGGTATTTACGGCGCGTATTTGGTCGGCGTCGAATGGCTGGGTTTGGACGGCGGTATTTTCTGGTCGCAAATGCAAAACAACATTACCTTCCATTACGACGTACTCAACGGCTTAATCAAATCCGCCGCTTTCGGTGTAGCCGTTACGCTGATCGCCGTACATCAGGGCTTCCACTGCGTACCGACTTCCGAAGGTATTTTGCGCGCCAGTACACGCACAGTAGTGTCTTCCGCCCTGACCATCCTCGCCGTCGACTTCATTTTGACCGCGTGGATGTTTACCGACTAAAGGCCGTCTGAAACGACACTTAAAAAGAATGAAACAAGGACAATAGCACATGAAAAAAAATGCTTTGGAATTTTGGGTAGGACTGTTTGTCTTATTGGGCGCAGCCGCCATCGGCTTTCTCGCCTTCCGCGCCGCCGGCGGACAATCGTTCGGCAAATCCTCTCAAACCTACACCGTCTATGCCGATTTCAGCGACATCGGCGGCTTAAAAACCAACGCTCCGGTCAAATCCGCAGGCGTACTGGTGGGCCGCGTTGCCTCCATTCAGCTTGACCCTAAATCCTATCAGGCAAAAGTCGCCCTCAATCTGGACAGCCAATATCAGTTCAGCAGCGACGTTTCTGCACAAATCCTGACTTCAGGCCTGTTGGGCGAACAATACATCGGCCTGCAGCAAGGCGGCGATACCGACTCTTTGGCGGCCGGCGACACCATTACCGTCACCAGCTCCGCCATGGTTTTGGAAAACCTTATCGGCAAATTCATGACCAGCTTTGCCGAGAAAAACGCAGATGGTGAATCTGCCGGTCAAAACGAACAATAAACACATATCCACTCAATATTCAGGACACTATCATGAAAAAAACTTCTTTTATCAGCGCATTGAGCATCGGCGTATTAAGCATCAGCATGGCATTTGCCGCACCTGCAGACGCAGTTAACCAAATCCGTGAAAACTCCGTTCAAGTGCTGAAAATCCTCAACAGCGGCGATGCCAACACCGCACGCCAAAAAGCCGAAGCCTACGCCATCCCTTACTTCGACTTCCAACGTATGACCGCGTTGGCCGTCGGCAACCCATGGCGCACTGCAACTGACGCACAAAAACAAGCATTGACCAAAGAGTTCCAAACCCTGCTGATCCGCACCTACTCCGGCACCATGCTGAAATTCAAAAACGCCAAGGTCAACATCAAAGACAACCCTGTCGTAAACAAAGGCGGTAAAGAAATCGTTGTCCGCGCCGAAATCAACGTTTCCGGCCAAAAACCGGTCAACATGGACTTCACCACCTACCAAAGCGGCAGCAAATACCGCGCATACAATGTCGCAGTCGAAGGCGCAAGCTTGGTTACCGTATACCGCAACCAATTCGGCGAAACCATCAAAGCCAAAGGCATCGACGGCCTGATTGCCGACTTGAAAGCCAAAAACGGCGGTAAATAATCCACCCACACACCATGCCGCCTGATGTTCAGACGGCATGGTGCCTTACATCATAAAGACACCATGCAAACAGAAATCCGCAACGGCACGCTCTACATCAGCGGCGACGTTACCGTCAAAACCCTGACTGCCTCCGCCTTTGCGCGCTACGAACAACAATGCCGTCTGAAAGAAACAGACAGCATAGACTTCAGCCAAGTAGGCAAAGCAGATTCCGCCTGCGTTTCCCTGCTGCTCAACGCTCTGCGCCGGACAGACAAAAAACCGACCATTCAAAACATTCCCGATTCCGTCCGCGCACTGGCCGAACTTTACGAAATCAAAGACTGGTTGCAATCATGAAAAAAACCACCGCTTCCCTCTGCCTCATCATCAGCCTTGCCTCCGCTCCCGCACTTGCCGAACGCAATCCGGCCGACCCTTACGAAGGCTACAATCGCACCGTTTCCAAGTTCAACGACAAAGCAGACAAATACGTCCTTTCCCCTGTAGCACGCGGCTATCGCAAAGTAACGCCCAAACCGGTGCGTACCGGCGTGAGCAACTTCTTCAACAACCTGCGCGATGTTGTCAGCTTCGGCAGCAACGTGTTGCGCCTTGACATCAAACGCGCTAGCGAAGACCTCGTCCGCGTCGGCATCAACACCACCTTCGGCCTTGGCGGTTTAATCGACGTAGCCGGTGCAGGCGGCGTACCCAGCAATAAAAACACCCTCGGCGACACCTTCGCCTCATGGGGCTGGAAAAACAGCAACTACTTCGTCGTCCCCCTGCTCGGCCCGTCTACCGTACGCGATACCGTCGGCAACGCCATTACCACCGTCTATCCGGTTAAAAATGCCATCTTCCACACCAGCGCAGGACGCTGGGGTACAACCGGCCAGCAAGCCATCAACACCCGCGAAGAGCTCCTCGACCTGACCGACAGCCTCGAAGGCGCAGCCATCGACAAATACAGCTACACACGCGACCTTTACATGAAAGTCCGCAGCCAACAAACCGGCGGCACGCTCCCTCAAAGCGAAGACGACAACATCGACATTGATGACTTAGTGGACAGCAATGCCACTTCCGAACCGGTAGCACCCCCCCAATCTGCTCCGGCAGAAATCCCCGATACAGCCAATCCCCAAACCCTGTATCAAACACCATCAGAAAATCCCTGATTATTCCCAAAAATAAAGGCCGTCTGAAATTCAGACGGCCTTTATCCCCCAAAAGATAGCCAGTCCACCACCTTTGCTATATCATTCAACTATACAGAAACCAAGGAAAACACCATGTACGAAGTCAACCGCAGCGTCTTCCTGCTCATCCCCCTCGATCCTTTTTGGAACTGGCTGAAATCCCTGCCCGGCAATCACTTGGACGGCCTGACGCTTGAAGATATCCAAGCCGATGCCAATTCCTACCTCGTTCGCCCGTGCGAAACCGCCGACGAAGTATGGGACGAGATCGAAGCGCGTTTCGAAGATATTTTTGCTGCCGAATTGGCCGACTGGTGCGAAGACGAAAGCGAATGGCCTGATTTGGACGCCGACATTTTCAACGAATGGTTCGACATCCAACTCTCCACCGTGATTACCGACCTCGAACACGAACCAATCGCACGCGAAGAGTTCCAACCCATCAATCTCAACTGATGAAACTGACCGTCCGCAACTACCACCTCGACGGCTACGGCCACGTCAACAATGCGCGCTATCTCGAATTTCTCGAAGAAGCACGCTGGACGTTTTTCCAAGAGCATGACCTTCTGTCCGAACTCAAAGGCATCATGCTCATTGTTGCACGCGTTGATATCCGCTACCGCCGCCCATCGCTCGAAGGCGATGTTTTAACCTTCACAGGCCGTCTGAAAGACATCGGCACACGCCACATCATCCTCAGCCAAACCGCGACCCTGCCCAACGGCAAAGCCGCCATCGAAGCCGAAGTTACCCTTATGCCCGTCAGCAGCGAAAGCGGCCGCAGCATCAGCGTTCCCCAAACCTTAGCACACGCAATTCAAAACCTTACATCATGAAAAAAATACTCACACTCCTTGTCGTTGCCACGATCGGCGCACTTCTTGCCTTCGTCCTTATCCCCAGCAACAAAGCCGCCCCTGATTTTGCCCTGCCCGACCTGCAAGGCAAAATCATTACCAACTCCGATTTGAAAGACAAAGTTACCCTCATCAACTTCTGGTTTCCCTCCTGCCCCGGCTGCGTGAGCGAGATGCCTAAAATCATCAAAACCGCCCAAGACTATCAAGGCAAAAATTTCCAAGTCCTCGGCATTGCCCAGCCCATCGACCCTATCGAAAACGTCCATCAGTACGTCAAAGAATACGGCCTGCCTTTCACCGTCATGTACGATGCCGACAAAACGGCCGCAAAAGCCTTTGGCACACAGGTTTACCCGACTTCCGTCCTGATCGACAAAAACGGTAATATCCTTAAAACCTACGTTGGCGAACCCAATTTCACCCAACTCTACCAAGAAATCGACCAAGCCCTCGCCCAATAAATCCAAGGCCGTCTGAAACCACATTTCAGACGGCCTAAAACCGAAATATCCTTTATAATAAGCAACATTTTATCCGTTCAGACACCAAGCTCCTCTATCAACAAAGGTCGTCTGAAACAACCGAATACCCATAAGAGAACACCATGAAATTCATCGACGAAGCAAAAATCGAAGTCGCCGCAGGCAAAGGCGGTAATGGCGCAACCAGTTTCCGCCGCGAAAAATTCGTACCCCGCGGCGGCCCTGACGGCGGCGACGGCGGCAAAGGCGGCAGCGTTTGGGCAGAAGCCGACGAAAACACCAACACCCTCGTCGAATACCGCTTCGTCAAACGCTACCAAGCCAAAAACGGCGAAAAAGGCCACGGCTCTGACCGCTACGGCGCAGGTGCGGACGACATCGTCCTCAAAATGCCCGTCGGCACCCTCATCCGCGACCTCGATACAGACGAAATCGTCGCCGACCTGACTTACCACGGCCAGCGCGTCTGCCTTGCCAAAGGCGGCAAAGGCGGCTTGGGCAACATCCACTTCAAATCCTCCGTCAACCGCGCGCCCAAACAATCCACTCCCGGCGAAGAAGGCGAAACCCGTTCCCTGCAACTCGAGCTTAAAGTCCTCGCCGACGTCGGCTTGTTAGGCATGCCCAACGCCGGCAAATCCACCCTGATTACCGCCGTATCCGCCGCACGTCCAAAAATCGCCAACTACCCCTTCACCACCCTGCATCCGAATTTAGGCGTCGTGCGCATCGACGAAAACCACAGCTTCGTCATGGCCGACATCCCCGGCCTGATTGAAGGCGCGGCAGAAGGCGCAGGCCTAGGCCACCGTTTCCTCAAACACTTATCGCGCACCGGCCTGCTGTTGCACGTCGTCGATTTGGCCCCCTTCGACGAAGCCGTCAACCCAGCAGAAGAAGCCCTCGCCATCATCAACGAATTACGCAAATACGACGAAGAACTCTACGGCAAACCGCGCTGGCTGGTGCTGAACAAACTCGACATGCTCGACGAAGAAGAAGCCCAAGCACGCACCGCCTCCTTCCTCGAAGCCATCGGCTGGGATTACCCCAAACCAGACGACCGCTTCCAATTCGACATGGAAACCCCGCGCCTCTTCCAAATCAGTGCTCTGACCCACCAAGGTACACAGGAGTTGGTACACCAAATCAACCAATACCTAACCGAGAAAAAACGCATCGAAGCCGAAAAAGCCGAAGCGGAGCAGGCAGCGGCAAAAGCCGAAATTGTGGCAAATCAGCCAAAAACGAATACTAACGTTTTACAGGCTGAATAAAGTTTCAGGTGGCATTTCTGCGTGAAATCCCACCCAAAAATAAAAACAAAGGAAAATTTGATGAATCCAGAAAATATATTTGTTTCTTCTTCAAACGACACACCTATGGTGCAACAGGATTTTGACGAATTGAAACAAGCCGTTGCCCTGCTGACCAGTCCGTCATTAACTGCCAAAATGACGGCAATAGTCGGTTCGCCTGTGGAGTACCTATTAGACAAGCTACCCAAAGGTGCGGCAGACAAAGTTAATCAAATTATTCAGACAGCATTGCATAAAGTATTCGATGCCAGTGCATCCACTATGAATAGTGAGAAAACTGAAGCCTCTACTAAAACTCATAAATTAATGGCAGGCGTAACGGGTGCGGTTGGTGGTTTTTTCGGCTTCACTGCTTTGGCAGCCGAGTTGCCAATTTCCACCGCCATTATGATGCGTTCCATTTTGGACGTAGCACGCAGTGAAGGTTTCAACATCAACGATTACCAAACCAAATTGGAATGTATTGCCGTCTTCGGTTTTACCGTCAATGAAGACAAAGATGATGACAGCGCTGAAAGCGGTTATTATGCCAGCCGTATCGCATTGAGCCAAATCATGAACGTAACCTCAAAAGAACTACTTGTTTTGACACAGGGTACAACTGCCAAAGTGATTGACACTTCGGCTATCGGCAAAGCATTAGCTCAAATCATTCAGGCTGTTGCCACACGTTTGGGCGTTCCGCTTACCGAAAAAGTGGCAGCGCAATTAGTTCCTGGCATCGGTGCAGTTGCAGGTGCAACCCTAAACGTCATGTTTACTGATTTTTATCAAGACATCGCTCGCGGACATTTTATTGTCAAACGCTTAGAAAGCAAATATGGCGAAAGCCATGTCCGCCAGCAGTTTAATCTGATTCGTCATCAAAATATATTATCATCACAATAACCTATTGAATATGCTAACCATCTACAACACCCTCACCCGCCAAAAAGAACCCTTCGCCCCCATCGACCCTAAAAACGTGCGTATGTACGTTTGCGGTATGACTGTTTACGACTACTGCCATTTAGGTCATGCCCGCGTGATGGTTGTGTTCGACATGATTGCCCGCTGGCTGCGCGAGTGCGGTTATCCGCTCACTTATGTGCGCAATATCACCGACATCGACGACAAAATCATCGCCCGCGCGGCTGAAAACGGCGAAACCATCGGCGAACTGACCGCGCGTTTCATTCAGGCTATGCACGAAGATGCCGATGCTTTGGGCGTATTGCGTCCAGATATTGAGCCGAAGGCGACGGAAAACATTCCGCAAATGATTGCCATGATTGAAACCCTGATTCAAAACGGCAAGGCATATCCTGCCGCAAACGGCGACGTTTACTACGCCGTGCGCGAGTTTTCCGCTTACGGACAATTGTCGGGCAAATCGTTGGACGACCTGCGTGCAGGCGAGCGTGTAGAAGTGGACGGTTTCAAACGCGATCCGCTTGATTTTGTATTGTGGAAAGCGGCCAAAGCAGGCGAACCTGCATGGGAAAGCCCTTGGGGTAACGGCCGTCCGGGTTGGCATATTGAATGCTCTGCCATGAGTGAAAACCTGTTCGGCGATACTTTCGATATTCACGGCGGCGGCGCGGACTTGCAGTTCCCGCACCATGAAAATGAAATCGCCCAAAGCGTCGGTGCCAGCGGTCATACCTGTGGCCACGACCACGCGCAAACCCATCACGGTCAAAGCATCGCCAGCCACGTCAAATACTGGCTGCACAATGGCTTTATCCGCGTGGATGGCGAAAAAATGTCCAAATCGTTGGGCAACTTCTTCACCATCCGCGAAGTGTTGAAACAATACGACCCTGAAGTCGTGCGTTTCTTCATCCTGCGCGCCCACTACCGCAGCCCGTTGAACTACTCCGACGCGCATTTGGACGACGCAAAAGGCGCACTGACCCGTCTGTACACCACGTTGAAAAACACTCCTGCGGCTGAGTTTGATTTATCTGAAAACGCCAACGACTACACCCGCCGCTTCTACGCCTCCATGAACGACGATTTCGGTACGGTCGAAGCGGTTGCCGTGTTGTTTGAGCTGGCAGGAGAAGTGAACAAAACCAATGATGCGCACCTCGCCGGCTGCCTGAAAGCTTTGGGTGGCATCATCGGCCTGCTGCAACGTGATCCGATTGAGTTTCTGCAAGGCGGCGCGGTTTCAGACGGCCTGTCCAACGAGGAAATCGACGATTTGATCGCCCGCCGCAAACAAGCGCGCGCGGATAAAAACTGGGCGGAATCCGACCGTATCCGCGACCTTCTGAACAAACACAAAATCATTCTGGAAGACAACGCCGGCGGTACAACTTGGCGCCGCGGCTAATTTGATTTGATATAAAAAGGTCGTCTGAAAACATTTTCAGACGACCTTTTTATATCTGGTTGAAAACCGTGATGTGTGTACTTAATCTTCTAACAGGTTCTTCTTGATGACCGCAGGATTCCCAGCAGCGACGCAATACGGCGGCACATCTTTAGTTACCACAGCCCCTGCGCCGATAACCGCTCCTTTGCCTACTCGGACACCGCCCATAATAATCGCGCGCCGTCCGATCCAAACATCATCCTCAATCACAATCGGAGACCTTTGCAAAAAAGCCCTTCCCCAACAGCCGAAATCCAAACACAGGTTTTCGGCTGTTTTTGTTTCAAA
>NZ_KV792660.1:0-530 GCF_001808255.1 Neisseria sp. HMSC15G01 | reverse complement strand
CCGTCAGGCTTATTTTTTCACGGCAGGCTGTGCGGCCTTAGGCGCGGCAGGAGAAACCGTCGCCTCCGCCTTCAATTTGTTCAGTACCGCATCACCGATGCCCTTCACGTTTTTCAGCTCCTCCACCGATTTGAACGCACCGTTCTTCTGACGGTATTCCACAATCGCTTTCGCCTTAGCCGGGCCGATACCCGGCAAGGCCTCCAGTTCGGCAGAAGACGCGGTATTAATGTTCACGGCGGCCAAAGAGAATGCTGCACAGACGGCGGCAAATGCACCAAATAAAAATTTCTTCATCAGATTTTTTCCCATAACATATTTGATTGAATCAGTCAGGAAGCCTACCGAATGGTTTTATTCCACTCTGTAAACACTGTCACATACGCGCAGATAGGGCAACAGCTCATACCCACACAAATGCTTACGACATATTAACGCAAATATCGTTTGATTTCAAATATTCTAAACAGTTAACCATAACTTTCAGTACTTTTGTTCAAGAATAACAACAGAGTTGTCATCCTTTAATT
>NZ_KV792659.1:0-2048 GCF_001808255.1 Neisseria sp. HMSC15G01 | reverse complement strand
AGCACATTAAGGAAGAGATCAAAGCGCAGACCGGGGCGATTGCTTCGGTGGTGGGTGCGGCGGGCGGCAGTCTGAACGGCAGCGGCAGCACCAACGGCAACAGCAATGCCCTGTTCAATGCACAGGTAGGGGGTGTGCTTGGACAGAATGCGGTGGAGAATAATCTGCTTAACAACGAAGACAGAAAAAAATACGATCTTTTAACAGAGAAAATTCTCAACCATACAGCAAGTAATAAGGAAAAGGCCGAATTTGAGCGGCTGGCTGCTAAAGACCAAGTAAGCAATGAGTTATATAGAAAATATTATTCAGACCTTCATCGAAAAGATGGAAAAAAAGACCTGACAACCCAAGAAGCAGCTAGTTTGCGATCCTATCTAGACATCATCTATGATGATCAGAAAATTCTTGATAGAAAAATTAAGAATGATCTCTATCAAGGTAAAGAAATCTTGAGAAATGGAGAACCTTATTATCCGTTTTGGCTAGCCAAAAGAGATAGAAAAGTCAGAGAACATTGGAATAACTCTTGGAAAGAAATCCAGGATGCCCGAGGAAAGTATAAAACCGGTTTGGCTGCTGTTAAGCATTTCTTTTTATCGGAAGGTCGTCCGATAGGGAAATACGAGAAAGCTTGGAATATCCTTGAAAGGGATAAAGCTTATGCCGATAGTTTTGAAGGCAGAGCAGCAGCCTCCACCGCACAAGGCATTGCTTTAGGTTTGGAATTTACCACTCGAGGACGTTATCTGATGATGGCTATTGGTGGAGCACAAGCCAGTTACGGAACTTATCAAATCACACAGGGAAACCTTGAGCACGGGAAAGCCAATTTCTTTTTAGGTGCCGGAACAATGTTGGGTAGTGTCAGTCTTGGTGGGGCTTCGGTTAAGAAATCTCCGTTGGCAATCCGCGGACCGATTCCGGCCGGATATAACCGACCGCTGACCAGCTTGGATGTTAATGCTGGGCGTATGGCTAATCAATTTTCAACTGCACATCAGAAAGTTACGGATTTAAATATCTTATTTGCCAAACCAAGTAAAACCGTTTCTAATTCAAAAGTAGGTATCCAATGGAATAATGGTATTGGAAAGCAAGGTATGCCATGGGAGAATTATGTTGGTAAAAACCTTCCCTCGGATGCTCGACTACCAAAGAATTTTAAAACTTTTGATTATTATGACTCCCGTGATGGCTTAGCCATTAGTGCTAAGACATTGGATACACAAACAGCATCAAGGATGCTCAAACCAAGACAAATTTATAGTACTTTAAAAAATTATATTGACAAAGCTGCCAATTTTAAAACTTACTCTCTTTCTAGTGTTAAGTTAAATGCTGATACAATTACTCGGAGAGAGATACATTTAGCTATTCCAGCCCAAACCACTAAAGAACAATGGCAGCAAATCAACAAAGCGATAGAATATGGAAAGACTCATGGTATTAATGTTAAAGTAACGGAGATTAAATAATGGAAGATAAGTGCGAAAATAAATATTTTGCAAGTTTGTATGCAAATGAAAAAGCGTTCATTGTGCAAACAGAATCCGGATTTAGGTTGTTAATGTTAGACACCTTATTCCCACCTCATATTTTGTTTCCGGATGTCGATAACAATCTGCTTGGTCAAGCTGTTTTCCAGGCATTAAAAAATAGTCGAACTTTTGAATATGGGAGTAAAGAATATAAAAATTTTTTCGATCCGGTACAAAGAGTTCAACGCTATAACCAATGGGTTGATCATATACGAGAAACACTGGGGTATAAAACCAAATTAGCTTTTTTTAGAAAGATGATGATGTGCAGCATTAAAATGGATAGCAAGGAAATCGTAATTTCCCCCAATAAACATATCAGATCGGATGCGTGGGAAGGCATTGATGGAAAAGATATAATCATACCCGTTGACAGAAACTACTCGGAAATTGGACAAGGAGCAAAACAAGCTCTAAGTTATTGTAAGTAAGTATATACGTAGTGCATAGGCCTGTTCCCACAACATACTTTTAGTGGCCGACGCCGTCAAAAACCAAACCGGACAG
>NZ_KV792658.1:0-816 GCF_001808255.1 Neisseria sp. HMSC15G01 | reverse complement strand
ACCGTCAAGACATCGACGCCAATAAAGCAGCAATTGAGACCAAAGCTGATAAGACTGCTGTAGAAAGCGTAAGAACAATAGCTGTTGAAGCTCAAAAATCAGCTCAAGTGGTAAAAGGTGCTGTTGAAGTTGCCCAAAAATCTGCTGAAACTGCTGAAAGCCATGCCAAAGCTGCAAAAACATCCGCTGATGCTGCCAATAATGTAGCAAGTGCGGCGCAAACTGCTGCTGCTCAAGCTCAAGATGCAGTTAAAGCTAATGCCACACAAGTTGCCGCTAACAAAGCCGATATTGCTACCCTGCAAACAGCAAGCAACCAACACGCTGCCGGTATTGCTAAAAACTCAGCGCGTATCGACAACTTGGACAAAAACGTAGCTAATCTGCGCAAAGAGACCCGCCAAGGTCTTGCTGCACAAGCAGCCCTCAGCGGTCTGTTCCAACCTTACAGCGTTGGTAAGTTTAACGTTACCGCTGCTTTGGGTGGTTTCAAATCTGACACCGCAGTTGCAGTCGGTGCAGGCTACCGCTTCAATGAAAACTTTGCAGCCAAGGCCGGTCTTGCAGTCGGCACCTCTTCAGGCGGCTCTGCATCTTACAACGTAGGCGTGAACTACGAATGGTAATACTGGTTTAGTGTTAAATAGGTATCAAACCCGCAGCTATGCTGCGGGTTTTTTGTTTTGTTTGGCGGGTTTGCTCAACTGGACATGAATCTCGAATAAAAGACTTATAGTGGATTGACTTTAAACCAGTACGGCGTTGCCTCGCATAGCCGTACTATCTGAGACCTTTGCAAAATTCCCCAAAATCCCC
>NZ_KV792657.1:0-84491 GCF_001808255.1 Neisseria sp. HMSC15G01 | reverse complement strand
GAGTCAGGGCAATCAGGGATTTTTTCATTGCTGTATTCCTTTTCTATTGTGAAGAAATAACTTAAGCAGACCGGACAATCCGCTTAGGCTTACTTTATCGCTGGAATCAGCGATTCCATGACTGTCACTATAATTGTTCCTTTCTAAAAAAACAAACTTTATTCAATTCCCCCCCACTACCGTAGAAACCAAATAAAGGTAGAGACAACCCAAATAATGGAAATTTATTATTTAAAATCAATGATAAATTTCTTCAAAACCCAAATTTGCATTTTTACAACACTTTATCAGTTTACACATCAATTACGCTATTTTGTTGCTTTTATACCAACAATCCGCAGTCAGGCCGTCTGAAAATCATTACCTAGAACGCTCATCCACTCGGGCAAAGATAGTTGTGTCACCCCAAACTCATCAGGATAGTCAACACCTGTTAAATATAGACCATCAGACATAAAAGTTGGCGGAGCCTTCAATCTGCTTTTTGCATGAAAGACCGACTCAAACTCATCTACACTGATTCTGCCACTACCTACGTACACCAATGCCCCCATAATATTGCGTACCATATGATGCAAGAATGCATTTCCATGCAAATCAAGGCACAGATAGCGAGAAGTTCCACTAATCTTTGTACTATATAGTGTCTTTATAGGGGACTTCGCCTGACATTCGGCCGCTCGAAAGCTGGAAAAGTCATGTTCCCCCTCCAACAAGGCAGCAGCCTGCCTCATCAGATTTAAATCTAATTTCAAATGCGTCCACCCTACTCTGCCAACTAATAATGGAGAACGAACCGGTGAAGATTCCAATAAATAGCGATAATGGCGGCCATAAGCATCAAATCGGGCATGGAAATGAGGTACAACTTTTTGCGCAACCAACACAGCAACACCATCAGGCAAATGTGCATTGACACCACGCACCCATGCTTGCTCCGGACGACTTACTGACGTATCAAAATGCACCACTTGAGCAGTTGCATGCACACCCGTATCCGTCCTTCCCGCAACAATAGTATTAATTTGCTCCCTTGCTATTGAAGACAACGCCTGCTCTAAGGCCGTCTGAACAGTCGGCAAATCTCCCGCCTGTTTTTGCCAACCATAAAAACGGCTACCGTCATAAGAGAGGGTCAAAGCCCAACGCTGCACGAGATGCCCTGTTGTATTTCCTTTTTCAGTCATTTCTTATACTTCTTGTAAATTGATATTGTTGCCTACGCTTAAGTAACAAATATTAAAAAGGCGTGATTAACACACGCCTCTCATGTATTTCAGACGGCCTTCATCTTAATTTACCATAAAAAAGATGCCGTCTGAAACGGCATCTTCATTTTACTAGTACTTATACGCCAAGCTCTTTCATCAGTTTTTGGGCTTTATACAGAATATCTCCTTCAGCCTCTTCAATCAGCGCTTGCAATGTTTCTCGAGCCGCTTCAGGATCACCGATTTCGATATACATCTTAGCCAAATCATATTTGGCTTCAAGCGGTGCAGTCATACCGACTGATTCTGAAACAAAGCCTCTTTCACTATTGCTTTTATCGGCAGCCACTGAAACATCTTCAGCTCCCCATTCCAATGCACCTTCTTCAATCACAAACTCAGAAGCAGCTTCTTCTTTCTCTACTTCTTCTTTGGTTTCTTGAATTTGCAAGTCTTGATCTTGCTTGATATCGAATGGCAACACATGGCCGTCTGAATCTTCAGGGGTATCTACCGTAAACTCGAGTGGCTCTTCATTTCTTGACTCGAAGACTTTTGTTTCTGTCGCAAAATCAAACTCATCAAATGTATTTACCTGCTCTTCTTTACGTTCAGGCATAACAACGGATACCGGCTGATATGGATTTTCCGGTTCAGGCTCGTACACGCTTTCTGTTGATTCGATACTATCCCAATCAGCATAGCGACGTTGCTCTGTCTCTGCATCATGCGTTACTGCACCTGAAAGAATACCTGTCTGACTATTGTCAATCTTACCCAAATCAAGTTTAACATCATTAATAGTGGAAGATTCTTCTACTTCATTGATGACCACATCATCTTCGAAATCGTCTTCGATAAACAGACCGTCTTGAATTTTTTCAGACGGCGTTACTTTAGTTGTAGCAACCGCAGCAGCTGAAGCAGCAACATTTTTCTGTACAGCCTTTTCTTCATCCTTACGGCTTACAGGCGCTGCTTCCGGCTCATCTTTACGTTTACCGGCAGCTTTCAACAACAACCAAGCAGCAATAAGGGCTGCACCGCCTGCCAATAACCATTTCCATAAATTACCATCTGATTCGCTTTCTGTTTGCTCCGCGACAGAATCAGTGGTTGCAACAGGCTCAGAAGCCACTATATTCTCTTGAGCATCGGAAGCCATAGCTTCTTGAATATCGGACGCAGGAACAGTCGATGCGGCTTTTTCATTAACCGCTGCAGATGCTGCTTGTTCTGTTTGTTCAGCTGAAGCTTGTTTTACTTCTTCCTGTTGCTGTGTATTTACGCCAGCATCTTTAACCTGAGCTTCAGTTTGAGCATCAGGCTGAACAACAGGTTTTTCTGTTTTAGCCTCTGTTGTATTAGCGGTTTCATTAGCTTTTTCTGTTGCCGTATTAGTTTTAGCAGGAGCAGAAGCAGCCAAGCGTTGCAATTCGCTACGGTTTGGAATATTCAGTACTTTACCTGCCAACATACGGTTGGCATTATTATCAATAAACACATCCGGGTTGGCATTTACCAAAGCCTGGATGGTTTGATCCAAGGTCATACCTTGCGGACGGATGCTCGACGCAATGGCCATCAGGGTTTCACCCGTACGCACCAAATGCTGTCTGCCTAAACGTGAGGCAGTGTCGTTTTTAGCAGAGGCCGTCTGAACTTGTTTTTTCTCAGCCTTACGCTGCACATCCTTACGCACCTGAGTGGCCTGATTACCTGCTGCTTTATTATTTTTCGTTGCAGGCTGTTGGACATTACGTGTCGGCTCGGAGGATTGAGATTCAGTGGCCGGACGGGTACGAGCAGATGCAGCATCTTTAGAATCATATCCGGCCGGATCGATAATGGCGGTGTATTCACGCGATTGCGCGCCGATACCTACTTGGAAAACCAAAACAGGATCTTTGATGGCTTGAGAAGAGCGGATAGTAACGACTGCCTTATCGCCTGATTTGCGTACCGCCGCGCGCAAATTGCCATTTGAAATAGTGGCCTTACCGCCATTGAGCAGAGCCTGAGCTTCCTCACCAGTCACAGTGATACTGCCTGTAAAAGGCTCACCCAAATGAGATTGAACATTCAAGCCCCCCAAACCCGCAGAGGCACTGAGCGATGTCATTAAAGCGATAGAAGCTGTAATTAATTTAATATTGTGATGTTTTTTCAAAACGGATCCCCTGTTCGAAAATTATGGTACTAACCAATGTGCGCGCATTCAACCATATATTTACTAGATATTACGTCATGATATATTTTTAACCTATTCCTGCCAAGCAATAGAGGCTATTCAGCCTAAAATTCCTTAGCAAATCTATTACTTTTGCATGCTTGTGTTTCTTTTTTACAAATTTCGCTAACCCAAAACAAATATTTTATATAAATATATGTGGTATTAAAGTCATGGGGAAAGGTGCAAAAAAACACATCTCCCTGTATGATTAGCATTTACTCAATTAGTTTCATCATTAATATATGAAGATTTTGAGCGACTTATTCGCCGTATTCTTATTTTTCATCACATATATCATCACCAAAGACATGATTGCCGCAACAGCTGTTGCGGTTATAGTCGGCATTGCCCAAGCTGCGCTGACCTTTTGGAAACACCGTAAACTGGATACCATGCAATGGGTCAGCCTGATTTTGATTGTCTTTTTTGGCGGCGCAACGATTCTGCTGAAAGACAACCGCTTTATCATGTGGAAACCGACCGTTCTGTTTTGGATCGGTGCCATCGTCATGCTGTTCAGCCACCTTGCCGGTAAAAACGGGCTTAAAGCCGTCATGGGCAAAGAAATGCAGCTCCCTGATTTTGTATGGACGCACCTGACTTATGCATGGATTGGCTTCCTGATTTTTATGGGTGCGGCCAACCTCTTTGTCTTTACATATTTTCCAGACCAATGGGTCAATTACAAACTGTTCGGCACATTGGGTTTCACAATCATTTTTTCCATCGCACAGGGTATGTATCTGATGCGTTTTCAGCCTAAGGAGGATCAATAATGGAATATTTCATGCTTTTGGCTACTGATGCCGAAGATGTCCACGAAGCACGCATGGCAGCACGCCCTGCCCATTTAGCACGCTTAGAAGAATTGAAAGCGCAAGGCCGTCTGCTGACTGCCGGCCCCAATCCTCTACCAGATAATCCGGAACGCGTTTCCGGCAGCCTGATAGTGGCTCAATTTGAATCTTTGGACGCTGCACAAGAATGGGCTGAACAAGACCCTTACGTCGATGCCGGCGTATACGCAGAAGTATTGATTAAACCCTTTAAAGCCGTATTCAAATGAGCAATATGCGTCAAATTATCGAGGAACGCCTGCAGGCGCTTGAGCCTGAGTTCTTCGATTTTGAAGATGAAAGCCACCTGCACGCCGGCCATGCCGGTAATAAAGGCGGCGGGCATTACGCCATAGTGGTGGTCAGCAACGCATTTGAAAACATTGGCCGCCTCCAGCGGCAACGTATGATTAAGCAGCTTTTACAGGACTTGTTTTCAGACGGCCTGATTCATGCACTCAGTATCAAAGCAGCCACGCCGGACGAATACTTCCATTAAGATTACTGCCCAAACTTTGATTTCCAATCATTAATTTAAAAGAGAAATACGATGAAAAAAACCTACTTTGCTTCAGCCTTGATGCTTGCTCTGACTTCCGGCACCCTGTTTGCCCAAACTTTGGTGACCGTCAACGGCCAAGCCATCGACAGCAGCGTTATCGATGACCAAATCGCTTCCGTACGCGCCAGCAACCCGAACGTTCAAGACACTCCTGAATTGCGTCAAATGCTGACTGAACGCCAAGTTATCAGCACTGTTGTTACCCAAGAAGCTAAAAAATTAAAACTGGATCAAAGCGCTGAATTCAAAACTGCATTGGAGCAAGCGCGTGCCGATGCCGCCAAACAAGGTGCAGATAAAAAAGCCACATTCAAAACCGAATGGGCAGTTTTCGAAAATGATTTGTTAGGCCAAGCTTTCGCGGCGCATATCGTCCGTCAATATCCTGTCCAAGAAAAAGATGTCAAAGCCGCTTACAACGACTTCAGCAACTTCTATAAAGGTACTCAGGAAGTCCAACTGGGCGAAATCGTGACCGACAGCAGCAGCAATGCCCAAAAAGCCATTGCCGATTTGGATGCGAAAAAAAGCTTTGTTTCGATATTGAACCAATACTCAATTGACGAAGCGGCCAAAAAAGCCGGCGGCATCCCTAAAGCTTATGTTCCGCTTAAAGATTTGCAAGAATCAGCGCCTCCGCTTTACGCTGCTGTCAAAGACCTGAAAAAAGGTGCACACACTAAAACTCCACTGCAAAACGGTAATTTGTACGCCGTTTTCTATGTCAATGACCGTCGTAACGTTACTGTACCTTCTTACGAAGCCGCTAAAAACGAGATTGGCAACGACTTACAGGCAGCCCGTGTTGATGCGGCCATTCAATCATTACTGAAAAAAGCCAGCATCAAAGTCAACAAATAATATAAGGTGCCCGCCGTGATAGCGGCGGGCAATAAGGAACTCACATGAACATCAAGCCCAAAACTGCCGTTTTGGCTATCCTCGCCTTGTCAACCGTGAGCTTAGCAACCGCCAAAGCGCCTGAAATCGATCCCGCCCGTATCGACAGCATGGTCGCCGAAGTATTGAGACAGGCCGATCAACATCCCAACCAGACTGCCAAACCCGATGGCCAGGCAATCCGCAAAGATGTGGTTACACGTTTGCAGACTTTGGAAATTTTGAAAAATGAAGCCATCAAGGCTGGTTTGGACAAAGATGCGGAAGTGCAGAATCAGCTTAAAAACGTTGAAGCTGAGTTTTATGCCAACCAATACGCTGCCTATCTAGAACGCCAAACCGCGGTTGACGATGCTGAGTTGCGCCGTTTCTACGACCAGCAAACACGCATTATCAAGCTGCAACAAGTCAGCTTTGCTTCAGCCGACGAAGTACGCGCCGCGCAAGAACTGCTGCTCAAAGGCTTGTCATTTGAAGAGCTGATGAAACGCTATCCCAACCCCGAACAAGAGTTCGACGGCTTCATCTCTCCGCAGCAGCTCTCTCCTCAACTGGCTACCGCTTTTGCTGACATGAACCGAGGCGATGTAACGCATGAGCCGATTCAGATGGAAAGCCGTTTTTATCTGTTTAAACTCAGTGCAGTAGAACGCGATCCCAATGCCGAACCTTTCGAACTGGTACGCAATCAGATTGCCCAAGCCGTTAAACGACAAAAAGTCGAGAATCAGATCGAACGTATCTTAAAAGAAAACGACATTAATCCGTAAATTAATTCAATGGTTTCAGGCCGTCTGAAACTATATTTAAACCCCAAGGGCGTATCTTACGCCCTTTTTTACAAACTTCTTTTATTCAAAAACATCATGCGCGCTGTTATCCAAAAAGTTACCCAAGCTAAAGTTGACGTTTTGTCCGAAAACTCCTGCGAAACCTGTGGCGAAATCAACAACGGATTTATGATATTGATCGGCGTTACCCACACCGATACAGAAGCGGACGCCAAATACATTGCGGATAAAACCGCCAACCTACGTATCTTTGAAGACGAAAACGGCAAATTAAATTTATCGCTCAAAGATGTCGGTGGCTCGATATTACTGGTTTCTCAGTTTACCCTTTACGCCGATGCGCGCAGCGGCCGCCGTCCGTCCTTCTCCAATGCTGCCCCTGCCGAACAAGCAGACAAGCTTTATCAATACACCGCGCAACTTTTGCGCGAACATGGATTGACTGTCGAAACCGGCAGATTCCAAACCCATATGCAGGTCTCCCTTTGCAATGACGGGCCGGTTACCTTATTGCTTGATTCGCAAAAAACATTCTAAATCCCATAGGAAAAGGCCGTCTGAAATATTTCAGACGGCCTTTCCATTTCTGATCATTACTAAATCAAGCCTTGCGCTTTCACCCAGTTCACAATATCTGCCTCAACGGCTTCAGGCGAACCCGGATTGTCAATTTTGACACCGTACTCATCAGCACCCAGCTCTTCCAAAATCTCCAGCTGAGAATCCAGCATTCCGGCTTTCATATAATGCCCCTGACGCGACAGCATACGCTCAAGATTGATTGCTTGAGGCGGAGTCAAATGGATAAAAGCCACCTTCCCTTCTGCACCACGCAGAATATCGCGGTATTGGCGTTTGAGTGCGGAACAAGTAACGATGGAATATGTTTCCCCATTTTTTGCCTGCTCCGTCATCCAGTCACGCAAATTGCCGAGCCATGGGTAGCGGTCTTCATCCGTTAACGGAATACCTGCACCCATTTTATCGCGGTTGGCTTGGGTATGAAAATCGTCGCCTTCAGCATACGGACATTGGTTGAGATGTTTTTGCAAAGACAGCGCGGCAGTGGTTTTACCGCAACCGCACACGCCCATCATGACAAAATGTGTCGTCATTTTTCTACTCCTTGTTTATCTAGATTTTAACGGTATTTAAAAACGGGCGGATTGTGTTATCTCAAAAACACTATCCGCCCGTTCTTCCGATTAAACCAAAACAAACAACACTGACGATAAAGCAAAACCGATGAGTGCGATAAGTGTTTGGTTGACCGTCCATGTCTTCAAGGTCGTCGGCACATCCATATTCAACAGACGGCCGACAAGCCAGAAACCGGAGTCGTTAAAGTGGCTGCAACCAACGGAACCTGCCGCCGTAGCCAATACCACGCAAGTAATCTGCCAATCGCTGAAACCTGCCGCCGCAACGGCCGGTGCCATCAACGCGGCAGCGGTAGTCAATGCAACGGTCGCAGAACCTTGCGCAATACGCAAAGCCAAAGCCACCAAGAAACAACCCAGCAAAACAGGGATACCCAAGTCCGCCATACTGTCGGCCAAAGCCTTACCGATACCGGAAGCACGCAACACTCCGCCGAACATACCGCCCGCACCGGTAATCAAAATGACCGAGCAAACCGGACCCAATGCGCCATCAATGGTTTTCTCCAAAGCGCTGGCTTTTTCGCCACGTTTGCCACCCAATACATACAGGGCTACCAAAACAGAAATCAGCAAAGCAATCGGTGTCGAACCGATCATGCGACCAAATTGCACCCAGCCTTCATCTGCACTGACAACTTTCTCACTGATTAAAGTGGACAAACCGGTATTTAAGAAAATCAACAGCATAGGAATCAGCATAATACCAACAACGGTAGATGCTTTTGCAGGCGCTTTCGGTTGGTCATTATCTTGCGTACCACCACTGATCAGATCAGGAACAGGTACATGAATGCTGCGACCCAAAACTTTACCCAATAAATAGCCGCTGAAATACCAAGTAATCAAGGCAACAGGCAAACCCAAAATCAGCAGTTGACCAATATTTGCGCCATAGAACTCAGAAGCAGCAATCGGGCCAGGATGAGGCGGCAGGAAGACGTGCATGACCGAAAATGCGCCAATAGACGCCATCGCGTATGGCAGAACGGTCTGCTTCATACGGCGTGCCGTTGCAAACACAATCGGCAACATCACCACCAAGCCGGCATCAAAGAAAATCGGGAAACCAAAAATCAAAGAAGCCACGCCTAAAGCAAATGGTGCACGATTCTCACCAAAAATCTGAATCAGCGCATCTGCCAAAGACTGAGCGCCACCGGAAGTTTCCACCAAACGGCCGAGCATTGCGCCCAAACCGACCAGCAACGCCACGCTGCCGAGCGTACCGCCGAAGTTTTTGACCAATACATCATTAACAATGCTGCCCATAGGCAGACCTGTTACGATGGCAGTCAGCAGGCTGACCAATACCAACGTCAGCAAGGCATGAACGCGCAGTTTTACAATCAAAATCAAGATTAGCAAAATCGCTGCCGCGGCGATACCGAGCAAGGTACCGGCACTCAGCGTTTGAGTCCATCCATCCATTTTGAAGCCTTTCTCTGTAAGAAAAATACAAACTTATTAATGTTTCTTAACACACTTAGATAAGATAACACATTTCACTATGGGTTCATATGGATGGATTTAGTCAAAATATAAATTTCTCTTTTTCAAAACCCTTTTTGCAAGATGCTTGATAACTAAGAATAGCAAAGAAAAAACAAAGGCAATAAAAAGGCCGTCTGAAACGTAGTTAATTTTCAGACGGCCTGACATCATTCTTCTCGATAAAATAGAAACGAATATTTTTTCAATTACCTAAAATCAGTATTTTCGGCTTATGCCTTGGTAAAAATCACCCCATTTCCCAAACGTAATTCCGGCAGTTTGGTATTAAAATCCAGCCCATTGAGGCATGAGGGACTGTTACACATTACTGCTTCGATTTCGGCAAAATCCTCGGTCAAAAATTTTAGCCGAATCAAAAGAATCTGGGCAGTAATGTTTTACGACTCCCCAAACATCCATCATACTTTTTCTTAAAAACTGAAGTGCGATGATACAAAGGCCGTCTGAAAAATTCTTCAGACGGCCTTGATTCTTAAACTTCTGCCGGTGGTTGCGGTGTATCTTCATCTTCCTGCTGCGTTTTCGCTTTGATAAAGCGGCTGAACCAAATGCCTGCTTCGTAGAGCAGAATCAGCGGAACAGCAAGCAGGGTTTGAGAAATTACGTCAGGCGGCGTGATGATTGCAGCCACGACAAACGCACCGACAATCACATACGGACGCGCATTCTTAAGCTGTTCAGTCGAAACAATGCCCATTTTTGCAAGTAACACCACAACGACGGGAACTTCAAACGTCGTACCGAATGCAACAAACATGCCCAAAATAAAGGACAGGTATTTGTCGATATCGGTCGCCATATTGACGCCGACAGGGGTTACCCCGGCCAAGAATTTGAAAATAACGGGAAATACCAAAAAATAGGCAAACGCCATACCGACAAAGAAAAGCGTCACGCTGGACAACACCAGCGGCGTAATCAAGCGTTTTTCGTTTTGGTATAAGGCAGGAGCGACAAACGCCCAAACTTGATACAGCGTGTGCGGCAACGACAGCAGAAATGCCGCCATCAGAGTAACCTTGACCGGCACAAAAAACGGCGCGATCACATCGGTTGCAATCATGCTGGTATCTTTAGGCAGATTGGCCATCAATGGTTCGGCAACAAAGGTATAGAGCTGCTGGGCAAACGGCATCATACCCAAAAAGCAGACGACGATACCGATGACGATCCACATCATGCGGCGGCGCAGCTCGAGAAGATGCTCGATAAGCGGTTGGACGGGTTGTTCGTGTTGAGGTTCGGACACCGGTTGACTCACTTTTTACTTACGGACGCGCAGTTTGGGTTTGGCGTGGAATTTCGGACGCATATCGCGTTTGCGGCTCATCGCCTGCTTACGCAAAGAAGTCGTATGCAGCGAAGGAACATCGGCGACAGGGGCTTCGACATAGCTGACTTCGACCGCCGGAGTGGGTGAAACCGATGCGGTCAAATACTCACGCCAAGCGCGGTCTTGCTCGGACTCGGCATTTTCAGCCCCGACAGGCTCTTGAGTTTGCGCTGCTCCACCCTCTTCAGGAACTTGGGCCGCACTTTCATTTTCAGTGCTGCTTGAAGCCAAATCAGGCAGAGGATTACCGAACTCGTCCACGCCAAAATCGGCAGGCGTTTTCTGTTCGGGCAGGCGTTCCCACGGCTTGAGGCCGTCTGAAATATCGCTCAGATTTTTTTGTGCATCGTTGCCCAAGTCTTTGATACCGTCGCGAAACTCGGATGCGGCGGTTTCAAATTCCTGCTTCACCTTGCGCAATTCGTCCAACTCAGCCTGAGTGTTGAGTTCCTGCTTGACGTTATTGACGAATCCTTGCAATTTACCGACCAAACGCCCAGCCGTACGCGCGGCTTGCGGCAGACGTTCGGGGCCAAGCACTATCAGGGCAACAACGCCGACCAGCAGCAATTCGCCCAAACCGAAATCAAACATGGATTATGCTTTGTCTTCGTCTTTTTTGTGTTCGATGACTTCGTCTTTTTTGGCATCTTTGCCGTCTGTACCTTCGTTCAGGCCTTGTTTGAAGTCATGCACTGCGCCGCCGAGATCTTTGCCGACGTTGCGCAATTTTTTGGTACCGAATACCAAAACGACGATAATCAGTACGATAATCCAGTGCCAAAGAGAGAAGCTACCCATGATAAGTCCTTGAATTTGTTTAATTTAAAAAGAGATAATAATTATGCGGGCGTACCCATGATATGGATATGCAGGTGGAAGACTTCTTGTCCGCCGCCTTTGCCTGTGTTGATCAGGGTTTTGAAACCGTCGGTCAAACCTGCCTCTTGGGCGATTTGAGGGACTTTCAACATCATTTTACCCAACAGGGTTTGATGTTCGGCAGTGGCGTGTGCCAGTGAATCGAAGTGTACTTTCGGAATCAGCAGCAGATGTACCGGCGCGGCAGGACGGATGTCTTTGAAACAAAGCATCTCATCGTCTTCGTAAACGGTTTGTGCCGGAATATCTTTGGCGGCGATTTTGCAGAAAATACAATTATCCATAATGGCTCCAATGGCCGTCTGAAAACGGGTGCAACGGGTTTCGCCAAACAAAGTGAAATCGTTTTTGCCCCAAGAGACGGATTCTGAAACAGGTCAAATACGGGATTGTAATATAAATTCAAGATTCTTTGCGAGAAGCTTTTTCCACCAATCCCGACAAACCTTGACGGCGCGCAAGCTCGTTGACCACATTTTCGGCGCGCAATCCGTGATGCGCCAATAAAACCATGGTGTGAAACCACAAATCCGCCACTTCGTAAACCAAATGTTCGCCGCCGCCATCTTTAGAAGCCATCAAGGTTTCGCCCGCTTCCTCGATGACTTTTTTCAGAATCTTGTCTTCGCCTTTGTGCAACAGTTGGGCAACGTAAGAAGCATCGGGATCGCCGCCTTTGCGCGAATCGATGACGTTTTGGATTTGGGTAAGGATGGTATCGGTCATGGTCGGTTTCTCTTATTTCTTTCAGACGGCCTTAAGGATGTTTATATCCGTAAATTGCTTCTTCGTCTTTCAACACGGCATCCACTGTCTGCCATGCACCCTCTTGCCAAACTTTGTAAAAGCAGCTTTCACGCCCGGTATGACAGGCAATGCCGCCGTTTTGTTCAATCAACATAACCACAGCGTCGCCATCGCAATCCAGGCGCAATTCGTGTACTTTTTGCGTATGCCCCGACTCTTCGCCCTTCATCCATTGTTTTTGGCGGGAACGGCTGTAATAGTGGGCAAAACCGGTTTCTACGGTTTTTTGCAGGGCTTCTGCGTTCATCCAGGCGACCATCAGCACACGGTGTGTCTGCCAATCTTGGGCAATGGCGCAAACCAAACCTTTTTCATCAAATTTTACGGCATTCAGCAGCGTTTCGTTTATATTCGACATTCGCGTTTTTCTCCCATATTTTTCAGACGGCCTTTGGGTAGCAATCACAAACGCACTTCAATTCCTGCTTCACGCATGGCCAGTTTCGCTTCGCGGATACTCGCTTCGCCAAAGTGGAAAATACTGGCGGCCAATACCGCATCTGCCTTTCCGTCTTTAATGCCGTCCACCAAGTGTTGTACCGAACCGACGCCACCGGAAGCAATGACCGGAATATCGACCGCTTCACTGACCGCGCGTGTCAAAGGCAGGTTAAAACCTTGCTTGGTGCCGTCCCGATCCATACTGGTCAGCAAAATCTCGCCCGCACCGCGCCGCTGCATTTCGACAGCCCATTCCACCGCATCCAAACCGGTCGGATTACGTCCGCCGTGGGTAAAGATTTCCCAACGGGTATTTTCAGGGTTGACCGCTTTGGCATCCACGGCAACGACAATCGCTTGTGAACCAAAAAAACCGGCCGCTTCATTTACCAAATCAGGATTGGTTACAGCGGCCGTATTGATGCTGGCCTTATCGGCACCGGCATTAAGCAGGCGACGGATATCGGCAACCGTACGCACACCGCCGCCGACCGTCAATGGAATAAAAACTTGTGATGCGACTGCCTCAATAACGTGCAAAATAGTATCGCGATTGTCGCTGGAGGCAGTAATGTCCAAAAAGGTCAATTCATCCGCGCCTTCATCGTTGTAGCGTTTGGCAACGTCAACCGGATTGCCTGCATCGCGTAAACCCAAAAAGTTGACACCTTTTACCACGCGACCGTCTTTTACATCCAGACAAGGAATAATTCGTTTTGCCAATGTCATACTCAATACCTCTTATCCGTTCTCAGGCCGTCTGAAACCGTCAGGCCAAAAATTTGCTCAACCAATCCGGCAAATGTTGCAACAGCTGAAAATAACCAATCCCCGCCATCATCGCCAAAACGCAGGAAATAATGAAATTGCTGTCGATGCGACCGACGATGGAAAAAATCAAACCGGCAAATGCCCATATTATCCCGTTGAAAATCATCCAATAGGTATCGATAATCGGCAAATCAAACGCCGTCAGCTGCCGCAATATCACTGCAATCAGTGTAAACCACAAACTTTCACTTAGTGGATACACTTCGCGGTCGGATGACCAGATAATCCAAAAACCCAAAACAAACGCTTCAAGCATACTAATCCCTTAATAAAATATCGATTGGGTTGTTTTTATAATTATTTCAAACAGATATAAACCCATGACCTATACAGGCAATCCCTTTGAGTGCATTTTTGTGTGCTGCGTCAGCCGCTGCGTTTTAATGGCCTGCAAGGTCTTATCCGCATAATCTGACACACTTAAGCCAAAGAATCGGCCAGTTTTTGCGCCTGTGCAAAATCAATGCTTCCCTCATAAATTGCACGGCCGGTAATTGCACCGCTCACGCCTTCGTTTTCAACGGCACACAATGCACGGATATCATCCAAATTCGTCAAACCGCCGGAAGCGATAATCGGAATATTCACGGATTGGGCCAATTTGACGGTAGCTTCGATATTCACGCCGCTCATCATGCCGTCGCGGCCGATATCGGTATAAATAATGCTGTTGACGCCATCGTCTTCAAAACGCTTGGCCAAATCGACGACATGATGCTCCGTTACCGTTGCCCAACCGTCTATCGCCACCATACCGTCTTTGGCATCCAAGCCGACGATAATCTGACCCGGAAAGGCCTTACATGCTTCGCGCACAAATTCAGGATTTTTTACCGCGGCCGTACCGATAATCACATCGGTCAGACCCAAATCCAAATACTTTTCGATGGTGCCCAAATCACGGATACCGCCGCCAAGCTGTACCGGAATATCTTTGGCTACGGCGGCCAAAATTTCTTTAATCGCCGGAAAATTTTGAGGAACGCCTGCGAATGCGCCGTTCAAATCAACCAAATGCAAACGGCGTGCGCCTTGATTGCGCCAATGCAAAGCCATCTCTGCCGGTGAATCGGAAAACACCGTCGCCTGCTCCATCAAGCCTTGTTTTAAGCGAACACAGCGTCCTTCTTTCAAATCAATGGCAGGTATCAACAGCATTTTCTTCTCCTCTATTCAATTTCAGTATATTTTACACAAATTAGCGATTTTTAGCAGATTTATGTTAAAAGCCTCAAATCTGCCAATTTAAAAAATTACGCAGCAGCAGCAATCCTGCCTGATGGCTTTTCTCCGTGTGGAACTGTGTGGCAAACACATTGTCCTTACCGACAATGCAGGCAAATTCATTCGGATATTCGCTAACGCCTAAAACAATCTCTTCATTTTTCGGTGCAAAATAATAGCTGTGAACAAAATAGAAATACTCGTTTTGCCCAATGTCTTGAAATAAAGGATGCGGACGGGTTTGGCGCACTGTATTCCAACCCATATGCGGCACTTTCAGACGGCCTCCTTGCTCATCGGTTTGATTGGGCAAAAACCGTTTTACTTGACCTTCAAACCAACCCAAACCATCTGTATCGCCTTCTTCACTGTGTTCAAACAATAATTGCGCACCTACGCAAATTCCAAAAAACGGCTTGTTTTTCAGGCCGTCTGAAACCGCCTCACCCAAACCGCTTGCCTCCAGCGCCGACATGCAATCCGGCATGGCACCCTGCCCTGGAAAGATAACCTTATCCGCCGCCATCACCTCTTCAGGCCGCGAAGTCAGATAAACCTCGGCATTTTGATTAGACAAAACCTGCGCCGCCTGAACAGATTTCAATACTGAGTGCAGGTTTCCCATTCCATAATCAACAATCGCTACTTTCATTGCTTCTCCTCAGGCCGTCTGAAAACATTTAATGATTAATATAATAATAAGAATGATTGTAGCAAAAGATGGTTTAAAACAAAATATTGTCGATATACAAGACAAATAATAAAGGCCGTCTGAAATCCCGATCGGTTTCAGACGGCCTTTATTCATTCACACGATGCCTTATTCTTCAGATGCGGCTTCTGCTTCTTCCTGAACAGACTCTTCGCTCAGCGTACCTTTGGTAGAAGGCGTTTGACCCATCATGCGCGGATCGTATTCAACCGCCATGCGCAATGCGCGGCCGAAGGCTTTGAAAACAGTCTCGGCTTGATGATGTGCATTACGACCTCTAAAATTATCGATGTGCAAGGTCATCATGCTGTGATTCACAAGGCCGTGGAAAAATTCTTCAAACAAATCAACATCAAAACAGCCGATCAGGGCGCGGGTAAAGTCGATGTTGTACACCAAGCCAGGGCGGCCGGAAAGGTCGATGACTACACGGCTCAACGCTTCATCCAACGGAACATAGGCATGACCATAACGGGTAATGCCGGCTTTATTGCCAAGTGCTTGTTTCAAGGCCTGACCCAATACGATACCGATGTCTTCAACCGTGTGATGGTCGTCAATGTGCAAATCGCCTTTGCAGGTAATATCCAAGTCAATCAAACCATGACGCGCCACTTGAGCAAGCATGTGTTCAAGGAAAGGAACGCCGGTATCCAAGCGGTATTTGCCGGTACCGTCAAGGTTGAGGCTAACGGTAATTTGGGTTTCGCAGGTATTGCGGGTAACAGTAACAAAACGGCCTTCAGTTGAAACACCAGCTTCGGCTGTTTCGACAGTTTGTTTTTCCAAACGCGCCGCTTCAACTGCTGCTTTTTCTTGGTCTTTGCTGTGATCACGGTTCAGCCAGCCTTTGCGTTTGTGCATACCGGATTCCAACTTCGCAGCCAGGCTCGGACGAATGCCGCGTGCAGACTCATCGCCTGCTTGTTGTTCCAAACGGCGTTTGAGCTGAGACAAAGAGGCGGAGTTTTCATAACCGCATGCGCGTGCGAGTTTGGTCAATGAGCCGGCTTCTTCAACCAGTAACAGAAAATTGGTCAAATGCAGTTGAGCTTTGTTCATAATGGTAGTTTCCTTGAAATCAAAGATTGGGGTAAAGGTTTCTAATAACGGCCAAGACGGCATCATTTTGCGCTGCCGAGCCTATGGTTATGCGGACACACTGATCCAAAAGCGGATGGCTGCCATGCAGTTTTTTAATCAGTATGCGGTTTTGCTTCAATGTTTCAAACAGCTCGTTCGCATCAGGTACGCGAACGGTAATAAAGTTGGCTTCGCTCGGAAAAACTTCCAAACGGTTTAATTTCAACAATTCATTCATCACGCGCGAACGCTCGTTTTTTAATGTATCAATGTTTTGCTGAATGATTGGATGATGCTTCAATGAGAATTTCGCCGCCGCCAAGCTTAATTGATTCATATTGTAAGGCGGAAGGATTTTGGCCAGTTCACCCATAATGCTTGGGCTTGCCGCCGCATACCCCATCCGTAAGCCGGCAAAGCCGATTTTACTGATGGTGCGCATTACGACCAGGTTTTCGACTTCGCCCGCCCACGGAAGGAAACTGTCATGATGAAACGCACCATATGCCTCATCGACAACCACAATGCCGGTATCCGCACGAATGACCGCCTCTACTTCTTCTCGCTTAAAGCACACGCCGGTAGGATTATTGGGATAGGCAATAAAAATTAATGACGGCTGATGTTGCTCGATAGCGGTCAAAACGGCAGGGAGATTTAAAGAAAAATCTGGATTTAAGGGAACGCCGACATATTCCATGCCATAAAGCGCGGCATTATGACGATACATAACGAAACTTGGCTCAATACCCAATACACGCGCATTTGGTTTGGCAACCAGCATAGTCAAAAATTGGATAAGCTCATCGGAGCCGTTACCCAATGCGATTTCCGCTTTATCGGGAATACCGAAAACCTCCCTCAATTCTTCATAAATACCGCTCTTGGCAGCATGGGGATACAAATGAATCGGCGCCTGCTTTGCCAAGTCCGCCCATTCCGATAATAAAGATTCATACCCGGCGAAAGGATGATGCGGACACTCCATGGCGTCCAACTTAATAAAACCTTCCGGCAAATCAGCAACCTGATAGGCTGTCATTACTTTAATATCATCACGGATAACATCAGCAACGCGATTCATGGTTTTCTATCCTCCTGAGATAAAGTATTTAGAATAATAGCACAATCTTTATTAAATATATATATTAATAAGACTATAAAACAAGATAAAGTTTCATTCGTTTGAAGAAAAAACAATAAATCCTTTCTTCAGCATCTTTAAGCAATATTCTTGGCTTACCCCGCCTTTTTAGCGGTATAATTTTAAGTTTTCCAGTACGGCTTTACGCCCTCAATATTGTGAACAATACACGCTCCCCATTACCTTATCTTGCAACTTCCATAAGCCTTATCCTGCTGATTCTGCTTTCCTTGTCATGGGAATTGTGGATCGCGCCATTGCGCGAAGGCGGCTCATGGCTGGCACTGAAAGCCCTGCCGCTGTGCCTGCCGTTGACCGGCATTTTGAAAAAACGCATCTACACTTATCAATACAGCTCCATGCTGATTCTGATTTACTTTGCCGAAGCCTGTATGCGCCTGGCTGACACAGCCGTCGCCAGCCGGATTTGCGCCGCCGTTTCTGTATTATTGTGCATTGCCTTTTTCCTCGGCTGCCTTGCATTTATCAAACAACAAAAACACACATCAAAATGACCTACCACACTCTTTCAGACGGCCTGACTGAATCTTCAGTAAAAACCTTTTGGCCTTTATGGCTCAGTTTTCTTTGGATTTGCGCCGTCCCTTTTCTCTCGCTCTACCGAGTCGGTCCACTGCCCAGCTTTTATTTGGAAGCCATCTCTCTGAGCGGCTCATTGGTACTGACTTTGATTAGCGCACACAAAAGTCTGCTGAATATCCGCCTTCCTGCACTCAGTATCGGCTTGTTTGCCATGGCCGCATTTTGGTCGCTCCAAGCGCGCCTCATGTATTCCACCTACCCCGGCATGAGCGATATTACCGCCTGGACCTTTGTTATTTTGGCACTGGGCGCATGGTCGGTGCGGGGCTGGGTAGCAGCTTACGGACAGGAACGCGTCGTCAGCATCTTTGCTTGGTCTTTATTGATAGGTGCAACCATACAGGCCGTCATCGTCTGGCTGCAATTTAAAGGCTGGTCTAACGTAGAGTGGTTGAACGGCATCATTGCCCGAAGCAGCGGTACCGTAAACGGCCAACTCGGCCAGCGCAATCATTTGGGACATTATTTAATGTGGGGCATTTTGGCGGCATCCTATTTATGGACGGCGCGCAAAATGTCCAATACAGCAGGTTTTCTGTTTGTATTGGCATTGACTGCGACCCTCGGCCTTGTCAACTCGCGCACCATCTTAGGCTACATTGCCGCCCTATTCCTGATTACGCCGTTATGGTTTTGGCGTACCCGTTTCCAACACAAACGCGCACTGTGCATTTTCCTTCTGACCGCCATCCTGGCCGCCGCTTTCCAATTCGGCATGGGCAGCCTGTTGGATTTGTTTGGCAACATCAAATACGAAACCGCCGTCGAACGCGCAGGCACCAGCGGTTTTGAAGGCTCCATGCGCCAAATCGAATGGAGCAAGGCATGGATTGCCTTTCAATCCGCACCTTGGTTCGGTCACGGCTGGAACAGCTTTGCCCAGCAAACCTTTCTGATCAATGCCCAGCAACAATATTTCCCCAACAATATCCTCGGCGTACTGTTTACCCATTCGCACAATATCGTCATGCAGTTGCTGTCCGAAATGGGCATTGCCGGCACCTTGCTGGCAACCTTAACCCTGCTTGCAGCCGTATGGCGACTATCAGGCCGCAACCAAACACCGGCTTCCCTATTTTTGCTGACTGCCGCCGCCGTCAGCCTCTGCCACAGCATGCTCGAATATCCGCTTTGGTATATCTACTTCCTTACCGTATTCAGCCTGATTCTGTCGCTGACACCTTCTTATCCGAAAGATGTTTCAGACGGCCCTTTATCTACCCGAATCAGACAATGGACAGGCGGTATAGCTGCTTTATCGATTTTAATCGGCATGGCAAACCTCAGCTGGGAATATCAAAATCTGACCCAATATAGCCGTGTAGGGAAAACCGACGATCCGCAAACAGTTCAAAACAAAATTGACGGCTTGCAGCAGCTCTCCAAAGAAAGCCCCATGCTTGCCTATTACGCCGATTTAAGTTTGAGCAGACGTGCCGACCCGACCGATGCCTACATCCGCCCATGGGCGGAAGAAGCCGCACTCAAAGCCCTGACCTACCGCCCCTACTCCAGCGCCTATCAAGTCGGCCTCTACCTATACAGACAAGGCAAGAAAGAAGAAGGTGCGCAATGGATGCAGGCAGTGCAATATTATTACCCCTATATGATGTATTTCTACGCCGACAAAATACGCAGCCATCCGGTATTCTCCCCCCTGCTGCCCAAACTTTTGTCCGATTGCAAAGATTTCATCAACGCACCGAAACACCAAACTGCCAAATCATGTGATAAACCCTAAACAAAACTCACTCAATTGTCAGTTTGTCCTTACAGGCCGTCTGAAAATGTAAAGAGCGACAAGTTTCTATGCAAAAAAGCGCAAAAGCACAGAAAATTACGCTATCAACAAAAGCAGATTGCATGTTAAGATTGAACACAACTCTATTTTAATCGCCGCACTGCCTATTTAGTGCCACGGCGCATACAATCACGAAAAGGAAATTCCATGAGTCGCGTATTACTCGTAGATGACGATGCCCTCTTGACCGAATTGCTGACCGAATACCTGACTGCCGAAGGCCTCAACGTTCACAGCGTTCCTGACGGCGAAGCCGGCGTTCAAGAAATTCTGACCGGACAATACGATGTCGTCGTATTAGACTCCATGATGCCTAAAATGAACGGTTTGGACGTACTGAAAAACGTACGCACCCAAAGCACAGTACCCATCATCATGCTGACTGCAAAAGGTGACGACATCGACCGCATCATCGGTTTAGAAATGGGTGCGGACGATTACGTACCGAAACCATGCACACCGCGCGAACTCTTGGCGCGTATCAACGCCATCCTGCGCCGCGCGCAACATAGCAACGAACAAAACAACGCGCCTAACAGCATTTCTGTCAGCGACGTTGTCCTCTACCCTGCCAAACGCCAAGCCAGCATCAAAGACACTCCGCTTGAATTGACCAGCACCGAGTTCAATCTGCTCGAAGTTTTGATGCGCCACGCCGGACAAGTTGTCAGCAAAGAGACCCTGTCCATCGAAGCACTCGACCGCAAACTGGCTAAATTTGACCGCAGCATCGACGTACACATCTCCAGCATCCGCCACAAACTTGGCGATGCTTCCCTGATTCAAACTGTACGCGGCTTAGGCTACCTGTTTGTTAAAAACTAAAGATTAAACAGATCAATGAAACTGTTTCAACGCATCTTCGCCACATTTTGCGCAGTCATCGTCTGCGCAATCTTTGTGGCGAGTTTTTCATTTTGGCTGGTACAAAATACCCTTGCCGAAAACCAATTCAACCAACGCCGCACCATCGAAACCACATTGATGAGCAGCATCGTCTCCGCGTTTAACTCGCGCGGAGACAGCGGTGCGCGCGAAATTCTTTCCGAATGGAAAAACAATCCAGTTTCCAATGCCGTCTATGTGATTACCGGCGATGATAAAAAAGATATTTTAGGCCGAAACATCGACAGCCTCTCCATTGAGCGCGCCCGCATCTTTGCCATCAACAACCCCGAATCCGATTTGGCACACATCGAATACGACCGTTTCGGCGAAGAATACCTCTTCTTCATTAAAGGCTGGGACAATCATCAAGCCCAGCGCCTCCCTAGCCCGCTCTTCATTCCCGGCCTGCCGCTTTCTCCTATTTGGCACGAATTTATTATTCTGTCTTTCATCATCATCGTCGGCCTGTTGATGGCATACATCCTTGCAAACAACATTACCAAGCCCATCAAAATTCTTGGCGGCGGCATGGACAGGGTTGCCAACGGCGAACTTGAAACCCGCATTTCCCAACAAGTTGACGACCGTGACGACGAATTGTCCCACCTTGCCGTTCAATTCGACAAAATGGCCGAGAAACTTGAAAAACTTGTTGCCAAAGAGCGCCACCTGCTCCACCATGTTTCTCATGAAATGCGCTCGCCGCTGGCGCGTATGCAGGCGATTGTCGGCCTGATTCAATCTCAGCCGCAAAAACAAGAGCAATATCTCAAGCGACTCGAAGGCGAACTGGTGCGCATGGATACTTTGGTCGGCGAATTGTTGACCCTCTCACGCCTGGAAACTTCCAATATTCCTTTGGAAAAAGAAAACCTCAAACTCGTTCCTTTCCTGACCAACTTGATTGAGGACAACCAAAGCATTGCCCACCAAAACAATCAAAGCGTTACCCTGAGCATTGACCCTAAAATCCCTGAAAATGCCGTAATCAGTGCCAACGAAGGCTATCTATACCGCGCCTTTGACAACGTTATCCGTAATGCCATCAATTACAGTCCGGAAGGCAGCACCATTCAAACCCATATCGGACAAGACGGCAAAAACTGGATTATCGATGTTACCGACAATGGGCCAGGCGTAGATGAAATGCAGCTTCCGCATATTTTCACTGCCTTTTATCGTGCCGACTCCAGCGCACACAAGCCTGGTACAGGTTTAGGGCTTGCCTTGACGCAACACATTATGGAACAGCACTGCGGTAAAATCATTGCTGAAAATGTCAAACCCAACGGCCTGAGGATGCGTTTTATCCTTCCCAAAAAGAAAGCCGGAGACAAAAAAGAAGTCTAAAAATAAGGCCGTCTGAAACTTTTCAGACGGCCAAAAACACAAATAAGGAACCATCATGAGTGCAACCGCCCAAACCGGCTACTTCTTCATGCCTGAACACATCATCCTCGTCGGCGCCAGCGAACGTCCGCACAGCCTTGGTGAACGCATTTTCAGCCACCTGCTCGGTTCCTCATATCAAGGCAAAATCACCCCCGTCAATCTTCGACACAGCAGTGTTGCAGGCATTCCCTCCTACTCCAGCCTCAGCAAAATTCCGGGCCAAGCCGATTTGGTTGTTGCCGTTATCCCGCCCGACCATTACGACTCGCTGTTCAAAGCCTGCCGTAAAAAAGACCTGCGCCACATTATCCTGATTCAAGATTGGGAAAACCTGCCACCCGAATCCTGCAAAAACACCCGTTCCATTATTCAAAAACATCATGGCGACGAATTGAACATCACCGTATGCAACAGCGCAGGCATCCAACTCCCCTCGCTCAACCTCAACATCGGCACCCAAACCGACTATCCCGCCGGCCATATCGCGTTACTGACCGGCCACAGCACTGTCAGCCGCAACATCAACCATCTGCTGAACACAATGCATCAAGGCATATCGCGCCACATCAGCCTCAACTACAACCTAAGTCCCACCACATCCGCCGACTGGCTCAACCGCTTCGGCCACAACCGCCATACCAAAGTTGCCGTCATCCACTACAATCCGACCGAAAACCAACGCGAGCTGTTCAGCGCCATCCGCCACTTCACACGTCACACCCCGCTTATCCTGTTGTCCACACACCATACCAACGACACAGACAAAGCCATCCTGCGCAGCCTCAGCCGCCATTGCAATTTCCAACCGGTATTCAATACCGCCGAGCTGGAAGCAGCCCTAAAAGCCCACCTTTCCGGCATTCCCGTCATTACCAACCCCACCATTCTGTCCGACACGCCGATAGAATGGCTGCACACTACCGCCAATGCCTGTGAATTGACCCTCGACCTCCCAACCGATGTACCATCCATCCGACAAGGCTGCATCGGCAGCAACCCCACGCCTGCACGCATCCACCGTCTGGCGCTCGAACAATTACAAAATCCGCATACTCAAGCCCTGCTCGGCATTATTTCGCCAGATACGCCGGATGCGTACAGCATTCATCAAACTCTGGATAATTTGACACAAAAAACCAGCAAGCCCATTCTCGTCAGCTATCGTTTTTCAGACGGCCTGACTCGGTTTAACACGCCGGAAGAAGCCTTACTGACACTTTATTTCCGCAATCAAACCGCCTATTTGCAACAGGTGCAAAATACCCCTGCGCCAGCCAAAACAGGCCGTCTGAAAACACCTAAAAGCAAAAATATCGATAAAGCCATTGCTTCCGGCCAAACCGAACTGATGGCGGAAGCCCTATACCTGCCTCCGTGCCAAACCCAAAAACACAATGCCGTCCAGTTCCGGTTCAGCCGCCATGCCATTTACGGCAACATCCTTTCCGCCCATTACAACGGCAAAACCGAAGCCGCATTACCTCCATTTACCACACTCGATATCCAGCGTTTAAGCCAATTTGCAGAACTCGACAACACTTCCGTTCTCAATCAATTCCTGTATTCCCTAAACACGCTTATCCACAACAACCAGCATATCGGCGACATCATCCTCAACTACAACGGCAGCCAATACAGCAGCACCATCATTCCCGAAATTGTGGAAAAACCAGCCGCGCCGACAACCAAAATCCCCAAAAAAGCCGTCCAAACCTTAGAACAGGCCGCCGCTAAAATGCAAAGTGCCGCCGCCTACCTCCAACAAAAAAATCCGGTCGCAGCCGAATTCCTACGCAACACCGGCGAAGCCGCTTCCGAACTGCTGCACCCTAAAACCGAAACGCCCGAGATACAAAACGTACTCGCACCCTATCCGAGCCAAACCGATACCTTTACCCTGCCCGACGGCAACACACTGCACATCCGCGCACTAGAACCTGAAGATGCCGAAGCCAAACAAAAATTTGTCCGCCAATTACCCGCGGCCGACCGCTATACTCGCTTCATGACCCATACCAACGAGTTACCGCTGCCCACACTCGCACGGCTGACCCGTCCCGATTTCCATACCGAATGCGCGTGGGCAGCCTTCGCTTCAGACGGCCGTATCGTCGCAGTCAGCCGCTACAGCCGCATCAATCGCAATGAGTGCGAGTTCGGCATTACTTTAGCGCCTGAAGTACGCAAAACCGGCTTGGCCGGCAAAATGATGAGCTTCATTATCCAAACTGCCACACAGCAAGGTTACCAAACCATGAATGCGGAAATCCTCAAAGAAAACACACCGATGCTCAAACTCGCTGAAAAATCAGGATTTACCTTTACCCCATCGGAGACCGATCGCGGCCTGTATCAAGCAAGCCTCGATTTGAACGAATGGCAAAACAGCAACAAAAACAAATAAAAACTTGCATAACCCGTGTGAAATATCCTAAAATTAGCGGTTTCTATATATCCGCATTTTTCAAAAGGACTCAAAATGGTAGTTATCCGTTTGGCTCGCGGCGGCTCAAAACACCGCCCTTTCTACAACGTAGTCGTAACTGACTCTCGCAACCGTCGTGACGGCCGCTTCATCGAGCGCGTAGGTTTCTACAACCCCGTTGCCAACGAAAAACAAGAACGCGTACGTTTCGACGCAGACCGCATCAACCACTGGGTTGCTCAAGGCGCGAAAGTTAGCGACGCAGTTGCCAAACTGATTAAAGAGCAAAAAATCGCTGCTTAATCAGCCGAAACGACCATGACAGACACTCAAAAACGGGTAGCCATGGGCTACATCAAAGGCGTATTCGGCATTAAAGGCTGGCTTAAAATTGCCGCCAATACCGAATATACCGACAGCCTGCTGGACTACCCCGAGTGGCAGTTGTGCAAGGATGGCAAAACCCTGGATGTTATGCTTGAGGCAGGTAAAATTGTCAATGGCGAACTTCAGGTCAAATTTGAAGGTATAGACGATCGCGACCAAGCATTTGCCTTGCGCGGCTATACCATCGAAATCCCCAGAGAGTCATTCGCCCCTACTGAGGAAGATGAATACTACTGGGCAGATTTAGTCGGCATGACCGTCATCAACAAAGAAAACATCGTCCTCGGCAAAGTCAGCAACCTGATGGAAACCGGTGCAAATGATGTTTTGATGATTAAAGGCGAACACGGACAAATCCTGATTCCCTTTGTCTCCAACTATATCGAATCTGTCGATACCGACAGCAAAACCATTATCGCCGACTGGGGTTTGGACTACTGATGCTGATTCAAGCCATCACCATTTTCCCAGAGATGTTCGACAGCATTGTCGAATATGGCGTTACAGGCAGAGCAAGAAAACAAAATCTTTGGCAGTTCCAAGCCATCAATCCCCGTAAATTTGCCGACAATAAACTTGGCTATATTGATGATCGCCCCTTCGGAGGTGGTCCGGGAATGATTATGATGGCGCCGCCGCTTCAAGCGGCAATCGAAGAAGCCAAAGCAAACTCGCAAAAACCTGCCAAAGTAATTTATCTCAGTCCGCAAGGTCAGCCGCTGACGCATAAAAAAGCTGCAGAACTTGCCGAACTGCCCCATCTTGTTCTTCTATGCGGACGCTATGAAGGCATAGATGAAAGACTGTTGCAAAGCAGTGTGGACGAAGAAATCAGCATTGGCGACTTTGTCGTCTCGGGCGGTGAATTCCCCGCCATGATGTTGATGGATGCCGTCTTAAGATTGGTCCCGGGTGTATTGGGCGATATACAGTCAGCCGAACAAGACTCGTTTTCAGACGGCCTTTTAGACTGTCCTCATTACACCAAACCCGTAGAATTCCAAGGCATGATGGTTCCCGAGGTCTTACGCTCAGGAAATCATGGCTTGATTGCCGAGTGGCGATTGAAACAATCGCTGCGACGCACTTTAGAGCGCCGACCTGATTTATTGGAAAAGCGCAGTTTAATCCCAAAGGAATCCCGCCTCTTAAAAGAAATCTTGCAAGAGCAACAGGAAATCCAATCATAACTTAGGAAAAACAAATGAACTTGATTCAACAATTAGAGCAAGAAGAAATCGCTCGCTTGAACAAAGAAATCCCTGAATTCGCTCCAGGCGACACCGTTGTCGTATCTGTACGCGTAGTTGAAGGTTCTCGCAGCCGTCTGCAAGCATACGAAGGTGTTGTTATCGCTCGCCGCAACCGTGGCCTGAACAGCAACTTCATCGTTCGCAAAATCTCTAGCGGCGAAGGTGTAGAACGCACTTTCCAACTTTACTCTCCTACCGTAGAAAAAATCGAAGTTAAACGCCGTGGTGACGTACGTCGCGCCAAACTGTACTACTTGCGCGGCCTGACCGGTAAAGCAGCTCGCATTAAAGAAAAATTGCCTGCTCGCAAAGGTTAATCGCTTTCATCAAAAACCCACTTCAATGAAGTGGGTTTTTTGTTTTTATACAAGATCTCCTCATCTTTCTTACACAATCCTGCAAGCCAATCACAATACACTTCTCGCGCATAAACTTAAACAGAATCATAATTCCCTTGCTTCTTTTAACCTTTATACAAAAGGCCGTCTGAAACAAAAGATTCAGACGGCCTTTAATCACATCGGGCGGTTATTTAAACCATCTTGCCAATGCAGGGATACGCGACAACAACAGTGTATCCAAAATCCAAATAACAGCAATTGCGGCAATAGCTGTTGGGAAAATCACAGCCAAAATCAGAAGTGGCACAGCCATTGCCCACCATACCGGCAATTTGATTTTCTGTGCAGGAGGAACCAAACCACGTGCTTCCGAAGGACGGCGTTTCCACCACATCACACAGCCGCTGATGCAGACGAAAATGACTGCCAAGCAGAACAAAACGTTCGCCAGCACACTCCACCAGCCCATCGTACCGATATGCAGCGCAATGCTGACCGCCATGAATTTACCAAACCAGTTGTAATCATCGTAATGGATGTCGGCAAGGACTTTGCCGCTGTATTGATCGATGTGTACCGTGCGGTCGGCGGTCGGACTGGGCATATCGTAGCTCATCGAGTCCTGAGACAGCGTCCACACGCCCGTTTCGCCTTTAGGCAAATTAAGCTTGTAACGGCCTTCAAAACCAATTTCGCGGGCAAAGCGGTCAACTGTTTCCAAAGTCATCGGTTCGCTCGGATTGATGCCGTTTTCGCCCTTCGTCGTACCGGAAACAGGCATAGGCGTAAGCTCCAGAACCCATGGCACTTCTTTGATTTTACCGTCGTTTAACACATCGCCGTGGGTCGGCACGGTAGATACAGGGTTCGGTTCGACGCCCCATTTACCGGCAGGGAATTGGCTCCAAGACTGAACCAACTTACCGCCCCAAATTCCCGCCCAAGCAACGCCCGAGAGACAGAACAGCAACAGAAGCAAAGAAACCCAAGTGCCGAATGCGCCGTGCATGCTACGCCACCATGTACGTCCTTTACCTGCTTTCGGTACAAGCATGGATTTCACACCGCGCTGTTTTGCCCACCACAGGTAAATCCCGGTAATGATCATCAAAATAGTCAGTGAAGCGGCTGTTTCCAGTATATAGTCGCCCACCGTGCCGATCATCATATCGCCATGGATTTCGTCCATGATGTGATACCAGCCGTCATTGCGCGGCGTTGAATTGACGACCTTCGCCGTATAGGGATCAACGGCAACCATAGCAGCCTTATCGTCATTGTTCACGCGGAATACGGCAACCATATCATCTGCGCGCGGCGCAATATACTGCACTACCGAAGCAGTTTCCGGATTTACAAACTGTCTGGCGGCTTCAGCCTGAGCCGATAAAGGCTGAACCACTGCCTGCGGCGCAACATGTATGAGTTCGCCTTCTTTACCGGTGATATTGGCAAATAGCAGCATTCCCAACCCTGTAACAGCCAACAGGGTTAAAAACGGCGCAACCAAAAATCCGGCATAAAAATGCCATCGCCAAACAGTCAAATAACGGCGGTTAGCCTGTTGTTCATTTTGGGGAGTTGGTTTTGTTTCCATATAATCTCTTCGTATAGTTAAAGCAGACTAATTACTACGAATTAGCATCAGGTATTTTAATCAAAAACATTCATTTAAGAAACCGTTTTTCCCATGCAGCTTTGAAATACTTCAATATTTAGTTTTCAGGCCGTCTGAAAAAACAAAATAGAACAGAAAACAACACTTTACTGAAAATCCGTTTTAATCATTGCGGTTTCGGCAGAATTTGGTAGAATACAGGCATTACTTATTTATTCATCAAGCCGCCAAGCTTTGGCGGCTTGTATTTTTATTTCCAATCCGGCTACCGCGCGTGGCCGGATAAAATTTTAAAAGCATCATCATGCTTTCATGGAGAACTCAATGCAAAAAATCCCTTTGACCGTCCGTGGTGCAGAATTGTTGAAACAAGAACTTCAACACCTCAAAAGCGTAGCACGTCCAGAAGTCATTGAAGCCATCGCCGAAGCACGTTCGCACGGCGACTTGTCTGAAAACGCAGAATACGAAGCCGCCAAAGAGCGTCAAGGCTTTATCGAAGGCCGTATCGCCGAGTTGGAACACAAACTCTCTATGGCGCACATCATCAACCCTGCCGAAATCCATGCAGAAGGCAAAATCGTGTTCGGTACAACTGTGACACTGGAAGACTTGGAAACCGAAGAACAAGTTACCTACCAAATCGTCGGTGAAGATGAAGCAGATATCAAAGAACGCAAAATCTACGTTGGCTCCCCCATTGCCCGAGCCCTGATCGGCAAAGAAGAAGGCGACGTTGCAGAAGTTCAAGCACCCGGCGGCGTGCGTGAATATGACATCATTGCCGTACAATATATCTAAATAAACAAAAGGCCGTCTGAAAACATTTTCAGACGGCCTTTTGTTATACCTAAAAACACCATAATTAAAGAAAATAAAATCTTCCCAGGAGAAGCATAATGAATCTACTATACAAAATTATCCAAACCGCTGCCGCCATGTGGCTTGGTATGCAGCTGACAGCAGGCTATGTTACTGCCCCTATCCTGTTCCGCATCCTGCCCAAAATGCTGGCAGGAGAAATCGCCGGCATTTTATTTGCCATCACAGCAATATGCGGCTTAGCTATTTTTGGCGCAGCCTATGCCTTTTTCAGACGGCAACTTGCCTCCCTCTCTTGGTGGATCTTGGTACTTTGGCTACTCTTAGCCTGTAATCATCTTTTGGTTACGCCGGTTATCGAGGCACACAAGTACGGACTGGATAACTGGCTGCTGTCTCTAGTAGGCGGTACATTCGGCATTTGGCATGGCTTATCCAGTATCATCTTTTTGATTTGCACAATACTCGCCGCTGTTTGCGTATGGAAATGGCCCAAGCCAAACTAATCCGTCTTAATAAAAGGCCGTCTGAAAGACTTATTTTCAGACGGCCTTTTATTTTGAATCATGAATTCCCCGACTCTTCAAATATAAACCATAAAAAAATGCCCTGCAATATGCAGGGCATTTTTCACAAACCGATTAAGGTTTAGCGTAACCGTGAACGCCATTGTAAGGAGCTGGGATCCAACCTTCATCAGTAGCAGGCAATTCGCCTTGACCTTCGATAGTTTGGCCTGGAGCAACTTGACGAGTAACAACGCTGCGGATTTTAACATCAACGCGACGGTCAGGTTCGATACAAGCGATAAGGGCAGCACGTTTCTTAGCTTTAGAAACTTTTTTACCCAGTTTAGCAACTTCAGCTTCACAAGTAGCAGTCATTTGAGCTTGAGACTCGCCCAGACCTACTGCAGAGATTTTGCTAGAAGCAACGCCACGGCCTACCAAGTAGTTAGCAACTACGTTGGCACGACGCTCAGACAGAGCTTGGTTGTATTCTTCAGAACCCATGAAGTCAGTGTGACCTTCAACACGTACAGTTTGTACGCTGTCGTTGCTCAGGCGTTGAGCCAAAGAGTCCAAGTTTTCTTGAGCTTCAGGACGCAGGTTGTCTTTGTCGAAGCCGAACAGAGTTTTAGTAGACAGAGAAACAGTTTCATCAACATACTCAGGAGCTTGTTGTACAGGAGCAACTGCTTCGCGGTCACCACATTCAACACGGCCTTCGGTAGCTTTGTCGAAGTAGCTGTTTTTCCAGCATTCGCCGTAGTTGTTACGGACGATTTCTTGAGATTGGCTGCTTACGGTGTAACCGTGTTTGGTGTGCGCTTCGCTGGCCATAGCGGTGCCAGAGGCAACCAAGGCAACGAACAATGCGCTTAATTTCAGCTGTTTGGTCATTTTATTCCCTCATCAAATTGTTATGCGGCGGACTAGGAAAGCAACCGCTGCAAAGTACCAATATACAGGCCGCAGTATCAAAACAGCGGCAAATCGGATATATCAGGTTGCACTATAAAGAAGCGCAAGGCAAACTGTCAATACTCGATGCCTTCAAACAATCATGAAGTGCCTGCTTCCTAGTAGTTAATCATGCCGAAAAATCAATCTTGTGTCATTAATTTAGGGCAAAATCAGACAATTCACCTACCTAAAGTTGTACAAAAACAACAAAACCCCTTTCCCTCTTCTTTCCTGAATTTCCTGTTTTCATATCATTAAAAGATATTTTCATTAAAAACAACCATTTTCAAAACTCGGGGCAAAACTGGGCAAAATATGTTAAATTACATGCCGTTTGTCGCACAAAATCCACAATAACAACGTATTCGGTACTGCTACCATGAAACTGCAACAATTACGTTACGCCCTTGAAGTTTACCGGCACAATCTGAATGTCTCCGAGGCTGCCGATGCGCTTTTTACATCCCAGCCCGGCATTTCCAAACAAATCCGCCTGCTTGAAGAAGAATTGGGTATCCAAATTTTTATCCGCAGCGGCAAACGTGTGGTTTCCGTTTCGCAACCGGGCAAAGCCGTGTTAGATATTTCGGAACGAATTTTGCGTGATGTACAAAACATTAAAAATATCGGCAGCGAGTTTACCGATCACGACAGCGGCTCGCTGACCATCGCGACAACGCATACCCAGGCGCGTTATGCCTTGCCCACAATCGTTGCGGAATTTGTCAAAAACTACCCTAAAGTCAATTTGACCATCAAACAAGGCAGCCCTTCTGCCATTGCGCAAATGGTCAGCAGCGGCGAAGCGGATTTGGCAATTATTACCGAACGCATTGACGATCATCCCGAGTTGGGCAAACTGCCCTGCTATGAATGGAACCATGCCGTCATTGTTCCGCATGACCACCCTCTTTTGGACTGCCGCAATCCTTTAAGCCTTGAAGATTTGGCTTCTTTTCCGCTGGTTACTTACGAATTTGCTTTTAATTCCGGCAGCAGTATCGCGCGTACCTTTAATAAAGCGCATATCGAGCAACCTGATGTTGCCTTATCGGCTGCCGATACGGATGTATTGAAAACGTATGTACGCTTAGGCTTGGGCGTTGGTTTGATGGCCAAAATGGCGTACGATCCCGCGGTTGATCAAGATTTGCAGCTGATTGATGCGGCACACTTATTTGAACCGTCGCCCACTTGGATAGCCTTACGCTCGGATACTTACCTGCGCGGTTACGCGTATGACTTTATCCAGATGTTTGCACCGAAACTGACCAGAGAAGTAGTCGACCGCATTCTGTACACGCCGGTTGTTGAAGATTTTTCAATTTAAAATTTGACTATCACTTGCGCAACTTAACAATTATTCTTTAATTCTTGTTAAAAAGGCCGTCTGAAATATTTCAGACGGCCTCAGATTCAGATAGCGTGTGAACAACCGGAAACCATTTTCTTCAAAGTCGTCGCATCTAGGATTTTGATGTGCTTGTGTTCAACCGAAATCAAGCCTTCGTGATGGAATTTGGATAAGGTGCGGCTGACCGTTTCCAGTTTCAGCCCTAAATAGCTACCGATTTCCTCACGCGACATCCGCAAGATAAAATCATTGGCGGCAAAACCTCGTGAATAGAGACGCTGAGACAGATTGAGTAAAAATGCCGCCAATCGCTCTTCAGCGCGCATATTGCCCAAAAGCAGCATAACGCCCTGATCTCGAACAATTTCGCGACTCATCAAGCGGAAAAAGTGAGAGCGGAGGCTGGGAATATCCTGACCGAGTTCTTCAATATGTGTAAACGGAAGCTCGCATACCTCGCTGTCTTCCAAAGCCACAGCATCACAGCTGTGAATATGGGAACAAATCCCATCCATACCGATCAGCTCGCCCGACATAAAAAAGCCGGTTACCTGATCTCGTCCATCTTGGCTGGCGACTGTTGTCTTAAAGAAGCCCGCACGGATGGCAAACAAAGAGGTAAACGGCTCGCCGGCACGGAACAGGTATTCACCTTTTTTCAGACGGCGGCTTTGACGAATAACCGCATCTAATTGTGAAAATTCGTTAGGCATTAGTCCGACAGGCAAACACAGTTCTCGTAAAGAACATGTGGAACACAAGGTTTTCATTTGATGTGTTGCATTGTGTGTAGCCATAACGCACCTTTAATTTGCTTAATTCTCTCAACCCCTGATTAAGCCGAATAACTATTGACCCATGTCAAAGTCGGCATATCATTATGAGGCATTCTACCAAACTATCGAAATTTTGACTAAAATTTTCCCTAATTTCCTTACTTCATACTACAAGCCCCGACCATGAAAATCATCCCCATCTCAAATAACACCAACACAAACAATGAATTACCGGAATTTGATCGTGAATTAATTGCCAGTTTGCCATCAAGCGGTCCACGTTATACATCCTATCCGACCGCCGACCGCTTCCATGAAGGCTTTAAAGAAGCCGAATATATCCAAGCTTTAAACCTGCGCAACATGGGTGCGCTCAACAAACCCCTTTCGCTCTACATCCACATTCCCTTCTGCAATACCATCTGCTATTACTGCGGCTGCAATAAAATCATTACCAAAGACAAAAGCCGTGCCGATGCCTATATCCAATATCTGGAAAAAGAAATGGAGTTGCTGGCACCTCATTTAGGCGGAAGACACCAGCTCGCACAGCTCCACTTCGGTGGCGGTACGCCCACATTCCTGAGCGATGACCAACTCGAACGCGTCTTCGACATGATTCGTAAATACTTCCAGCTGATTCCCAACGGCGAATACTCCATCGAAATCGACCCGCGTAAAGTCAGCCGTGAAACCGTCCTCAAATTGGGCAAACTCGGTTTCAACCGCATGAGTGTCGGTATTCAAGACTTTGACCCTAAAGTACAGGAAGCCGTCAACCGCATTCAAAGCTACGAAGAAACCAAAGAAGTGATTGATGCCGCGCGTGAAGCCGGGTTTAAATCGGTCAGCGTCGATTTGATTTACGGCTTGCCGCACCAAAACACCGAAAGCATCAAAACCACCATCGATACAGTCTTATCCCTCGATCCCGACCGCCTTGCCCTCTACCACTACGCCCACCTGCCGCATATCTTCAAACCGCAACGCCGTATCGACACCAATGTCGTACCCGGCAGTGAAGAAAAACTCGATATGCTGCAATATTGCGTCCAAACCCTGACTGAGCGAGGCTACGTTTTCATCGGCATGGACCACTTTGCCAAACCTGACGACGAGCTCTCCATCGCACTCAAAGAAGGTTTCCTGCAACGAAATTTCCAAGGTTATTCCACCTATGCCGACTGCGACTTGGTGGCGATCGGCATGTCCTCTATCGGCAAAATCGGCAGCACCTACTCCCAAAACGAGCGCGATATCGATGCCTATTACGCCGCACTCGACGCCGGACACCTGCCGATTATGCGCGGCTACCAGCTCAATCAAGACGACATTTTGCGCCGCAACATCATTCAGGATTTGATGTGCCGCTTCTCGCTCGACTATCGGATTTACGAAAGCGTGTTCGGCATTCCGTTTAGCCGTTATTTTGCAGCGGAACTGGAAGATATGAAGCAACTGGAAACCCTCGGCCTGGTCCACCTCAAACCGCACGGCCTGACCGTTACGCCGAAGGGCCGTTTCCTGATCCGCAACATCGCCATGGTGTTCGACTACCATTTACGCCATAAAGAAACCAAAGCCAAATACTCGCAAACCGTATAAACACTTAGGCCGTCTGAACATATGTGCTATATTTCAGACGGCCTTTTTTCACATCAAAAGCAACACAAAATGGATCAACCCGATTTCTTCCCCATTCCCAGCCCCTGCATCGGCGTTTGCGAAGCCAATGCCAAAGGTTATTGCAAAGGCTGCCTGCGCAGCCGGGAAGAGCGCTTGTACTGGCTCCAGATGACCGATAGCCAAAAACATCAAGTCATGCACCTTCTATCCCTCAGGAAGGCCAAAATCCGCAACCGCAAACTGGAAAAAACCGAAACGGGCGAACATCCGGTTCAAAACCTGCTCGATTTCTAAATTGCCCTTGCCGACCGCACACCACAATAAGGAAAAACATGAAAAAACTGCTTGCCTGCCTGCTTGTACCATTGACCGCCCTTGCCCTGGGCGCCTGCAAACCCGCCGCAACTTCATCCGACAACAAACCCGCCGAACTCAACTGGCAGCAGCCTAAACTCACCAGCAATGTTTGGAAAATCAGCAAAGAAGGCCAACCCGATTCCTACCTGCTCGGCACCATCCATATGGGACGAACCAATCAAACCTTGTCTTCCGATGCAGTCAAACTGTTGCAATCCACCGCCCAACTGACGACAGAAGTTGACGCATTGCCGGACAGCAGCCCGGAAACGGCAAAAATGTATCAAAAATACTTCAAGGAAGTCATGAGTACCGAACCACTCAGCCGTAAGCTCGGCAAAGCAGATTTCCGTCTTTTACAAGAAATCTATTCGCAAAATGAAGAAAGCCGACCCATCACCCAAATTGCCGACAAACTCCATCCGTGGGCGGCATTCATTTTTGCCGGCAGTACATTTCCCCGAGGGTATAGCGCAGAAACCGGTGCAGATATGTTGCTGACCAACGCGGCCGCCGACATCAATAAGCTGCGTGGTTCATTAGAAAGTTTGGACGATGTTACCGCGATCTTCAAAGCTCAGCCTGAAGAAACCATGCTCAACTTTCTGAAAGCCAGTATTAAAACCTATAAAGAAGAAACCGAAGATGTCAAAAAACTCCATCAAGCCTATTCAGACGGCCGCTTTGAAGAACTCATCCCACTTTTGGAAGAAACCGAACAACGCACCCTCAAACTTGTTGATACCAAATACGCCAAAGCTATGTCCGATTGGCTGAAAAACGACCTTCTGATCCGTCGCAACTTGGCATGGCTGCCTGAAATCCGCAAGCAATCTGCCAAACAAAGTACCCTCTTTGCTGTCGGCATTGCCCATTTACCCAGCGAAAAAGGTCTAATCGAACTACTGCGTAAAGAAGGCTATCAAGTAACACCCGAACCCAAAGTCCTGATTTGGCAATAAATCCAATCAAACGACAAGGCCGTCTGAAAGTCTTTCTTTCAGACGGCCTTTATTTAATCTCTATTAAATGAAGCAGTAAGCAATATTGAGCGTAACAATCAATCGCCCAATGCCGCCACCATCACCGCTTTAATCGTGTGCATCCGGTTTTCTGCCTGATCAAACACGATGCTGGCTTCGCTTTCAAAAACTTCTTCCGTTACTTCCACACCATTCAGGCCGAATGTCTCATAAATCCATTCGCCGACTTTGGTTTCGCGATTATGGAAAGCAGGCAGACAGTGCATAAATTTAACTTGCGGATTTTCCGCCGCGGCCATTAATTCGGGCGTAACTCGGTAATCTTTCAGCAAATCGATACGTTCCTGCCACGCCTCTTTAGGCTCACCCATGCTGACCCACACATCGGTATGGATAAAATCCACGCCTTTCACGGCTTCTTTCACATTCTCCGTCAACAGAATCCGTCCGCCGGTCTCTTTGGCAACAGCCTGCACCGTCTCGATAATGTTTTCAGACGGCCACAAACTTTTCGGCGCACCGATACGCACATCCATGCCCAGTTTCGCAGCCAACACCAGCAACGAATTGGCCATGTTGTAACGCGCATCGCCGACATAGGCAAACGCAATCTGGTTCAAAGGCTTGTCGCTATGCTCGCGCATCGTCAGCGCATCAGCGAGCATTTGAGTCGGGTGAAACTCGTTGGTCAAACCATTGAACACAGGCACGCCTGCATACTTGGCCAGCTCTTCCACCACATCCTGTCCAAAGCCGCGATACTCGATACCGTCAAACATCCGCCCTAAAACACGCGCCGTATCCTTAATGCTTTCCTTATGCCCGATTTGGCTGGCAGACGGCTCCAGATAAGTTACCCCTGCCCCTTGATCACGCGCAGCCACTTCAAACGCGCAACGGGTGCGGGTTGATGTTTTCTCGAAAATCAGGGCAATGTTTTTTCCCTGCATCCGCTGCACCTCGCACCCTGCTTTTTTAGCGGCCTTCAATTCGGCGGCAAGGTCGAGATAGGTAGTGATTTCTTCCGGCGTAAAATCCAAAAGTTTTAAAAAATGGCGGTTTTTCAGGCTCATGTCTTATTTCTCTTTTTCTAGCGTGGGGGTTGCCCAACATTTTTCTCCATGCAGATTTTTCCGGGCTTCCCCGACCTTCTGCTGCTCAATTTTTCAGAATGCGAAGCCTGCCCGAAGCGCGGCTCCTTATCCTCTATCAAAACAAGGCCGTCTGAACTTCACCTCGCTCCAAGGCAAGCAACGATTGTTTGCGGTTCAAACCGCCTGCGTAGCCGGTCAGCTTGCCATCGCTGCCGATGACACGGTGGCAGGGAATCAGGATAGACACCTTGTTCTGCCCGTTTGCAGCGGCAACGGCACGAATGGCTTTAGGATTACCCAACTGTTGCGCCTGCTCCTTATAACTGCGCGTTTCGCCGTAAGGAATGGTCAGCAGCGCATTCCACACCTGCTGCTGAAAGGCTGTACCTATCGTTTCCAAAGGTGTCGCAAAAACTTTCAGACGGCCTTGGAAGTATAAATCCAATTCTTGACGCAAAAGTTGCGTTTGCTCATTTTCTTGGAAAATAAACTGTCCGTTCAAAGCTTTTTGGACAGCCATGATTTCCTGTTCCATATGTTTCTGCCCGACAAATTCCAGCAGACACAAACCCTTACTGCCGAACACCGCCAACATCTCACCCAACGGCGTGGCAACCGCGGCCGCAGTCAGTTCGTTCGGACTATCAGGATAACGCGCTTCCAACAGACGGATGGCTCGGCGGATACGGACATATTCTTCGGGCGTGCAGCCGATACGGTCGATAAAATCCTGCTCGAACTGCTTGGCTTCGTGTTCCGTAAGACGCTCGTGCAGCAAGGCTTCGAGAGTAACGGGAAAGTCAGTTTCCAACTGCTCTCGGATTTCATTCCACCTTGATGGAAGGTCGTTTAAAGAAGGCAGAGTAATCATATTTTGCCTTGTCCAATTATCGATAACTTAAACGAAAACAAAAAGAGCAAAAGAATCATATCGCCCTATCGTTTTTCAAAGCCTATACGGCCTTTTTCACTTAAACAAACGTTTCAACATACCTTCATATACTGCCGACAGCTTCGGAATATCTTCCAAACGTACGTTTTCGTTGATTTGGTGGATGGTCGCGTTAGACGGGCCTAATTCGATGAGTTCTTTGGCAATGGCTTTGATGAAGCGTCCATCCGAAGTACCGCCGGTAGTGGACAATTCGGCCTCAACGCCACAAATCTCGGCAATGGCTTCGCGCGCCACATCGGTCAGTTTTCCGGCCTGAGTTAAAAACGGTTGGCCGGAACAAGACCACTGCAAATCATATTGCACGCAGTGTTTGTCCAAAATGGCGTGGACGCGTTGTTTCAGTCCTTCTTCGGTGGACTCGGTAGAAAAGCGGAAATTGAATTTGACGTTCAGCTCGCCCGGAATAACATTGGTCGCGCCTGTACCGCCGTTGATATTGGAAATTTGGAAACTGGTCGGTGGAAAGTATTCGTTGCCCTCGTCCCAGACTTCTTGTGTCAGCTCTAACAAGGCCGGGGCAAAAGTATGCACGGGATTGATTGCCAAATGCGGATAGGCAATATGGCCTTGCTTGCCTTTGACGGTCAGATTGCCCGACAGCGAGCCGCGGCGGCCGTTTTTCAACATATCGCCTAATTTATCCACGGCAGTCGGTTCACCGACGATACAGTAATCAATCAACTCGCCGCGCGCTTTCAACACATCGACGACTTTGGTCGTACCGTCCAGCGCATCACCCTCTTCGTCCGAAGTAATCAGGAGCGCGATGCTGCCTTGATGATTGGGATTTTCGGCAACGAATCGCTCGCAGGCGGTAACAAAACAGGCAATGCTGGTTTTCATATCCGCCGCGCCGCGGCCATACAGACGGCCTTCACGCTCGGTCGGTTCAAACGGTGGCGAATCCCATTTTTCAACAGGGCCTGTCGGCACGACGTCGGTATGTCCGGCAAAGCAGAACACCGGAGCCTGAGTACCGCGTCGCAACCAAACATTTTTGGTGTCGCCAAAATAAAGCTCTTCTACGGCAAAACCGATTTTTTGCAGACGTTCGGCCAGTAGTTGTTGGCAGTTTTGGTCATCCGGCGTAACGGACGGGCGGGAAATCAGCGCTTTGGCAAGCTCTAAGGATTGAGTTTCGGTCATATTTGCTCACTTTGAGAAACAGGCCGTCTGAAACGTTCTGAATATAATTTTCAGACGGCCTTGAGTTTATTTGAAGATACTGAATGGGCAGTCTGCCTTTCGGTATTCTGAGTTATTTTCCATGACAAGCTTCATACAGCGGCAGTAAGTCTTCCACTGTTTCCACTATCCATTTCGCGACATCCTGCTTGCCTAAATCATCGCGTTCGATGTGTTTCCCGATGCAGAAGAAATCTTTGTCGTCTCGAAGCTTTCTATCGCCGTCGCTTTGTTGGGAGACGGTACGATAATCATCATATTCGCTTTCCGCACCGTGCCACATATCGAATGAAGCGTATTTTTCAGTATCAAAATTATCCAGCCAGCGGTTGTAATCAGGCAGCGCAATTGGGGAAACATCGGCTTTATAGCAATGCCAATCCAAGCTGACGCTCAGGCGGCGACGGTTGAGCAAAATCGATAAAATCGCTGCGGAATTTTTATATTGTTCGTATTTGAAATAGGCAAAGAAATGAGCGCGGACCTGCCAGCCGTTACACCAGCGTTCGATATGCGGCGGCGCGAACGGCGCACCCAATTCAGCGGCAACCTGCTGGATCAGCTGCTGCCATACCTGCCAGTTTTCTTTATAGTCTGCCTTGATTTGCGGAATGCTTTCAGGCTGGTATTTTTTAAGCTGGGAAAACTGGAAAAAAGGGATATTGAACAAATTGCAACTTTTTGGGGTCAGCATAGTGTATTCCTTGAGACGATTGTTTCAGACGGCCTTATTTGCGGCGGCGTGCGGCCATAATTTCGCCGATTTCGGTCAATTTTTCTTTGGGGATAAAGGTTTTGCCCATATCAAACAGCGGCTCTTCAATCGCCAGATGGATATCATATCCTGCGACAAAACGCGTGAATGCTTCGGCATCAGGGATATAGGCGTTGTCTGCTTCAAGCTTGGCAAATTCAGCCGCTACGCCGTCCCAGTTGCTATGCAGGCTGACATGTTGGCGCAACAGCTCGTCAACGCTTTCTTGTGCTTGCGGCGCGTATTGCAACAAAAGCGGAAAGAAGTTTTCTTCTTCATCTTCATGGTGCAACGGTGCGGCAATATTGAAATACTGGGCAATTTGGCGGATGGTTTGCAAAACGACTTGATTGCAGCCGTTTTCGGCAATATAGTCCGACAACATGGCAACCTGATTGCAGAAACGGCGCACTTTGCCGTGGCAGGCGTACAGCATTTCAATGGGTTCGGCAAAAGTAACGCTTTTGGTTTCAAACGGATTCATAGGATTTATTCTTAAATTAATGTTTCCAGATTATAACAAAACAGCCTGCGCAAGGCAGGCTGTCTGTTTTCGAACTTGAGGCGGATTAGTCAACCAAAGTAACTTTACCGTTCATCAAAGCACCGTGACCTGGGAAGGTACAAGCGAATTTGTATTCGCCGTCAGCCAGTTTGGCAGGATCCAGAGTCAAAGAAGATTCTTCGCCGCCACCGATCAGTTTGGTGTGGGCAACAACGCGTGCATCATCAGGTTTAACGTAGTCAGTGTCAGCTGCGCCAACGCCATCTTTGAAAATACCGTCCATGTCTTCAGTTTTACCGATAACAATGTTGTGACCCATGCTGGCTTTAGGTTGGGTACCGGTGTGTTTCAGGGTGATGGTGAATTCTTTACAAGCTTTGCTTACTTGGATTTCTTTAGTGTTGAACTGCATAGCGTCGTTGGCTTCAACAGTAGTCGCGCAGTTGCCGGCAGCAGGAGCAGCGGCAGCGTCGGCTGGAGCGGCTTCAGAAGCAGGAGCTGCATCAGCAGGTGCAGTAGTTTCTGCAGGGGCAGCTTCGGAAGCAGCAGGGGCTTCAGCAGGTTTTGCAGCTTCTTGAGAGCATGCAGCCAAGCCGATAACGGCAGCGGAAATCAGAGCCAGATAAGCTTTCATTGATGTATCTCCTAATGATGAGAGTTTTGTTAAGTTCTATTAATAGCACCACACGAATATATTAATAAAAGGCAAACGCCAAACTAAAATTTATCCGCATAGCGTGATGTGAAATTCAGGCGTTATTTTGCTACAAACTTCACACGAAATCAAAGTTTCAAGCCAAGTTTACATCAGTTTACCTAAAAGAAAACAGATACTTTCTAGGTCGTATTTCTTTAGTATTAGATGCTATCATCCGAATGAAATAAGTTTTAACATTTATTAACAATAATCTCATCTGACATAATTTTAACGGCTGTGCTTGCGTACCAATTCTGCCAATGCCGCCGCCAATTCGGGATGTTTGCCTTCCAATTTGGCTGCCGCCTCGTCAAAACTGTCTAAAGCTGCCTCGCTCAATCGCAAACTATTGGTTTTCGGCTGAGTCGGAGGCTTGGGGACTACCCTGACCACCACTTCCCTTACCCCTGCATGCAATGCTTGCAACTTGGGCAACATGGCAGGCAGGATCATCTTCAAACGCGAAGCAGCCATATTGTTGGCGGCAAGCAAGACCAATCTTCCGTCTTCTACGCAGGCCGTCTGAAAATGCAGATGCAGGTTGGCCGGCAAAACCGTTTTGATTTTTGCATCCAATTTCCGCCATTGTTGCGATTGTTGCAACAAGCCCGCCAATAAATGATCGCGCTTGCCTAATTGTGCTAAATCCATATATTTCAGACGGCCTCTCAGTAAATTAACCAAACAATTACAATTGAAATACAGCAAAACCGCCTTTATTTCAAACAGCATTACCGCGTTATACAAGCGCTTGTGTTAAAATCCCAATTTCGCCCACTATTATATCAAGGCGCAGGAATTATTCATGCTGACAAACATTGCTAAGAAAATCTTCGGCAGCCGCAACGACCGCCTGCTGAAACAATATCGTAAATCCGTTGCCAAAATCAACGCGCTTGAGAAACAAATGCAGGCCTTGAGCGATGCAGAACTGCAAGCTAAAACAGCCGAATTCAAACAACGTCTCGCCGATGGACAAAGCCTGGACGACATCTTGGTCGAAGCCTTTGCCGTCTGCCGCGAAGCATCGAGCCGTGTATTGGGCATGCGCCACTTTGATGTACAGCTGATCGGCGGTATGGTCCTGCACAACGGCAAAATCGCCGAAATGCGTACCGGTGAAGGTAAAACTCTGGTGGCCACCCTTGCCGTTTATCTGAATGCATTGTCAGGAAAAGGCGTACACGTCGTTACCGTAAACGACTACCTCGCCTCCCGTGACGCGAGCATTATGGAGCCGTTGTACAACTTCTTAGGCTTGAGCGTCGGCGTGATCGTCGCCGATTTGCAACCTTTTGAACGCCAAACTGCTTATGGTGCCGACATTACTTACGGTACAAACAACGAGTTCGGTTTCGACTACCTGCGCGACAATATGGTGACCGACCAATACGACAAAGTTCAACGTGAATTGAACTTTGCCGTTGTCGACGAAGTGGACTCCATTCTGATTGACGAAGCGCGTACGCCGCTGATTATTTCCGGCCAGGCGGATGACAACATCCAGCTCTACCGTGTAATGAACGCTGTTCCTGCCCACCTTATCCGCCAAGAAACCGAAGAAGGCGAAGGCGATTACTGGGTAGATGAAAAAGCACACCAAGTCATCCTGAGCGAAGCCGGTCACGAACACGCCGAGCAAATCCTGACCCAAATGGGCTTATTGCAGGAAAACGATTCGCTCTACTCTGCCGCCAATATTTCCCTGATGCACCACCTCATGGTGGCATTGCGCGCACACACCCTGTTCCACAAAGACCAACATTACGTCATTCAAGACGGCGAAATCGTGATTGTGGACGAATTTACAGGCCGTCTGATGGCCGGCCGCCGCTGGTCCGAAGGCTTGCACCAAGCTGTTGAAGCTAAAGAAGGCGTAGAAATCAAACGCGAAAACCAAACGCTTGCATCTATTACCTTCCAAAACTACTTCCGCCTGTACAGCAAACTGTCCGGTATGACTGGTACGGCCGACACCGAAGCCTTCGAGTTCCAAAGCATTTACAACCTCGAAACCGTCATCATCCCGACCAACCGTCCTGTACAACGTAAAGACTTCAACGACCAAATCTTCCGCTCAGCCGAAGAAAAATTTGAAGCCGTTGTCAAAGACATCGCCGAATGCCATAAAAACGGCCAACCGGTTTTGGTCGGCACAACCAGCATCGAAAACTCCGAACTGGTTTCTGACTTATTACATAAAGCAGGTCTGCCGCATAACGTTCTGAACGCCAAAGAACACGAGCGCGAGGCATTAATTGTCGCTCAAGCCGGTAAAGTCGGCGCGATTACCGTTGCCACCAACATGGCCGGCCGCGGTACCGATATTGTCTTGGGCGGCAACCTCAAACATCAAATCGAAGCCATCCATGCCGATGAAACCTTGAGCGAACAGCAAAAACAAGCGCAAATTTCAGCCCTTGAAAGCGGTTGGCAAGCTGAACACGACCAAGTTGTGGCCGCAGGCGGTTTGCACATTATCGGTACAGAACGCCATGAAAGCCGCCGTATCGACAACCAGTTGCGCGGTCGTGCGGGCCGTCAGGGCGACCCCGGCTCCAGCCGTTTCTATCTGTCGTTTGAAGACCCATTATTGCGCCTGTTTGCACTCGACCGTGCCGCTGCCATCCTCAACCGTCTGGCACCTGAACGCGGCGTTGCCATCGAACACGGCCTGCTGACCCGTCAAATCGAAGGCGCGCAACGTAAAGTCGAAGGCCGCAACTTCGATATGCGTAAACAGGTTTTGGAATACGATGACGTTGCCAACGACCAACGTAAAGTGATTTACCATCAACGTAACGAAATCCTGACCAGCAAAGACGTCAGCGATTTGACCCGCGAAATCCGCGCCGACGTTATCAGCGACTTGGTTGATTACCACATCCCGCCTGACAGCATGGAAGAGCAATGGGACATTCCGGCACTGGAGCACCAACTTGCCGCCGATTTCCGCCTGCATGTCGATATTAAAGGCTGGCTGAAAGAAGACAGCACTTTGGACAACCAAGACATTAAAGAGCGCCTCATCAAACGCATCGAAGACGAATATGCCGAGAAAGTCGAATTGGTCGGCAAACAGGCCATGTCTGACTTCGAACGCAATGTTATGCTGCAAGTTATCGACAACCAATGGCGCGAACACCTCGCCGCTATGGACTACCTGCGCCAAGGCATCCACCTGCGCAGCTATGCTCAGAAAAATCCGAAACAGGAATACAAACGCGAAGCTTTCGCCATGTTTGAAAATCTGTGGCGCGGTATCAAACAAAACATTGCCGCTTTGCTGACCGCCGTTCAAATCGAGCGCAACAGCGAATACGACCATACTGCCGCACAAAGCGTCAGCGATGTTCAAACCGTCCACTCCGATGCGCCTGATATGGAAGAATTGCTAGGTCAATCGCAAACCGATTTGGTTACCGAAGCATTCGATCCTGACGGCACAGACTTCAGCCCTGAAGCGCTTGCACAAAATGGCCTGATTGTTCACCGCAACGATCCTTGCCCTTGCGGCAGCGGCCTGAAATACAAACAGTGCCACGGTAAATTAAACTAAGCAGTCATCTCAAAAGGCCGTCTGAATAAGTGTAAAAACGAAATCAAAGATTCTCGTTTCACCGTTCAGACGGCCTGAGAATTATCCAAATAAGCAAAAAATTTCCAAACCCAATTTCAAAAGAGTATCCCTATGGCAGGCAATACCTTCGGACAAATCTTTACCGTTACCACTTTCGGCGAAAGCCACGGCGCAGGCTTGGGCTGCATCATTGACGGCTGCCCGCCCGGATTAGAATTGAGCGAAGCGGATATCCAATTTGACCTTGACCGTCGCAAACCCGGCACCAGCCGCCACGTTACCCAACGCCGCGAAGCCGACCAAGTCGAAATCCTCTCCGGCGTATTCGAAGGCAAAACCACCGGTACCCCCATCGCCCTCCTGATCCGCAATACCGACCAACGCAGCAAAGACTATGGCAATATCGCCACCAGTTTTCGTCCCGGACACGCCGATTACACCTACTGGCACAAATACGGTACACGCGACTATCGCGGCGGCGGTAGAAGTTCCGCCCGCGAAACCGCTGCCCGCGTTGCAGCCGGAGCAGTTGCAAAAAAATGGCTGAAAGAAAAATTCGGCACGGAAATTACCGCTTACGTTACCCAAGTCGGTGAAAAAGAAATCCAGTTTGAAGGTTACAAATATATTTCCCAAAATCCTTTTTTTGCAGCAAACCAAAGCCAAATTGAAGACTTGGAAAACTATATGGACAGCGTGCGCAAATCATTGGATTCTGTCGGCGCAAAACTTCATATCGAAGCAGCCAACGTCCCTGTTGGCTTGGGCGAACCGGTTTTTGACCGCCTCGATGCAGAAATTGCCTATGCCATGATGGGCATCAATGCTGTCAAAGGCGTGGAAATCGGTGCAGGTTTTAATAGCGTAACGCAACGTGGCAGCGAACACGGTGACGAGCTCACGCCACAAGGCTTTCTATCCAACCACTCAGGCGGCATCTTGGGCGGCATCAGCACCGGACAAGACATTCATGTAAATATTGCCATCAAACCCACCAGCTCCATCGCCACACCGCGCCGGAGCATTGATATAGAGGGCAACCCTGTCGAGCTTGCCACACACGGCCGCCACGACCCCTGCGTCGGATTACGCGCTGCTCCGATTGCAGAAGCCATGCTGGCATTGGTATTGATTGACCACGCCTTACGCCATCGTGCGCAAAATGCCGATGTTCAGGTTAATACACCAGACATTGCCAAATTGGAAAAATAACCGTTTATTTCTGAATATTCTCAGAAAAATTTAGCCAAATCCCAGTCTTTATACTACAATAGCACCTTATTGCCGTATGACGAAAATACGGATTTATATTAGAGGAATACAACCGCAATGGCACAAGAAACCGCTTTGGGCGCTGCGCTGAAATCTGCCGTCCAAACTATGAGCAAGAAAAAACAGACAGACATGATTGCCGACCACATTTACGGCAAATATGATGTATTCAAACGATTCAAACCGTTGGCCGTCGGTATCGACCAAGACTTGGTTGCCGCCCTGCCCCAATACGACCCAGCACTGATTGCACGCGTACTGGCCAACCACTGCCGCCGTCCGCGCTATCTGAAAGCCCTGGCTCGCGGCGGCAAACGTTTTGACTTGAACAACCGCTTCAAAGGCGAAGTCAGTACAGAAGAACAAACCATTGCCCAACAGCACCCAGCCGTTCAACAGGCATTGGCTGCACAAGCCGAACGTCAAGCCGCTAAGGCTACTACAGAAGCAGAAGTAGCTCCTACTCAAGCCGAGACCAACGAAGCTGCTGAATAATGTTCAGACGGCCGTAAAGGCTTACACTAAATAGAAAAACCCCAATTCAATACGACACTTAAACGTCGATGAATTGGGGCTTTTTTATTACCTTAACCTTATAGCAGACTAATTAAAAATAGCTTTGTTTATCCTCACTAAACCCCAAAATCTTTTCCAAGATATTCCTAATAAGGTATTTCTCTATTACCTTGATTATTCTTGTATCAGTTCAAACATTGAAAAGCATGATTTGTGCATCGTTAAAACAAACTAAAATCTATCCTTTACAAAAATAAGTAAAGGCCGTCTGAAATCTATCTTTCAGACGGCCTTTTGAAATCAAGCAATCAATTAAAACACGGCTTGCAAAACCAAATAGCTGACAACAGACAAAACGGCAGCAGCAGGCAAGGTAATAACCCAAGCAAGGCCGATCGGTTTCATCAATTTCCAGTTGGCATTGCGGTTAACCAAGCCGATACCCAAAACTGCACCTACCAAGATATGGGTACTGGAAACAGGCAAGCCCATAAATGATGCGGCCATCACGACGGCGGCAGCAGAAAGCTCGGCTGAGAAGCCTGACGCGGGATGCATCTCTGCCAAGCTGGTGCCTACGGTTTTAATCACTTCTTTGCCGACAAACCATAAACCGACGATTAAAGCGATACCGAAAGTCAACATGGCAATCGGCGGCACGGCGTTTTGGGCAGTAATGCTGTTGGTACGCAACACATCCATAATCGCGGCAAACGGACCAATCGCATTGGCAATATCGTTCGCACCATGGCTGAATGCGAAACCGCAAGCGGTAAATACCTGCATCCATGAGAACATTTGGAAAGTCGATTTATCCAAATCTTTGCGTTTTAAACTTTTGGCAAATACAAACGTACCCATCCAAATAGCCGCACCGATCATGAAAATGGTCAGGAAGCTGTTGACGTTGCTCATGCCCAAATGCAGATTTTTCAGACCTTTGAAAATCAACATGGCCGCAATCATCATGCCGCCGACAGAAGCGATAAACGGCACCCAAGAGTGCAGGGCTTTGTAAGAATCTACTTCGCCCTTACGGCTGTCAAAGCGGTGCAGACCGCGATAATACTCAGACTGCAATTCTTCAGGATCAAAGTCCGGCTCATCATAAATTTGGGCATCGTGCGCCATTTTGGTGGCGTATTCGACTTTTTCAGATTCACTCAAGGCTTCAAAAAACAGGCGGTGTTCTTCTTTATAGGCTTTCTTCTCCAGCTTGATGCCTTTGAGCGTATTATCGGCCCAAGAGTTGTAGTCCAAAACGTTTTTCTTAATTCGTGAAAACAACAGATAGGAAACGATACCGCCCAATACCGGAGACAAAATCCAAGACAAGGCAATTTCGCCCAACTTGTCCCATTGAATCAGCGCAACGGAATCCACACCGTTCAATGCCGCCATACACAAGGCACTACCGACGATACCGCCGATAATGGCATGTGTCGTGGAAACCGGCAGACCTTTGCGTGATGCGAAAAGCAGCCACAATGCCGCAGCCAAAAGCGCAGACATCATAATAAAGACAAACTGCATCGGATCCAGATGCATGCCATTCAAATCGATAATACCCTTACGGATGGTATCTGTTACCTCGCCGCCGGCAATCACTGCGCCGCTGACTTCAAATACTGCCGCAATCAGCAAAGCTTGCGGAATGGTCAATGTGCCGGAGCCGACACTTGTACCGAAAGAGTTGGCAATATCATTACCACCCACATTAAACGCCATGAAGACGCCGAAAAAGGTAGCAAGGATAAACAGGACTGAGTGGTTGTAGTGGGTATAACCCAAACCCCAATAAATAAAATAGCCGACCATGCTCACAAGCATAGCGGCAAAAACCGTATTAATCAGCTTCAAGTTCGCACTCGACTGAGTTTGAGCCATGGAAAGTTTCCTTTTGGAAAACATGTTGAGTCGCGTTATTTTAACCTTTTTGTAATCTTTCTTGCACCAACTATTTACATTAAATGCCGAAATTCCCGTAAAAACGTCAAAAGGCGTTAAAATGTCGTTTTACCTTCTCTTTCTGTAACCGAAATGCAACCCCAATACTATATCGGCATCATGTCAGGAACCAGCATGGACGGTGCCGATGCCGTACTGATTCAAATGCAGGGCAAGCAATGGCAACGAGCCGTTGCCCACAGCTTTCTACCCTATTCAGACGGCCTGCGCCAAGAATTGTTGGCACTGCAAGACATAGGCGAAAATGAATTGCACAGAAGCAATATCCTGGCGCAAACACTCAGCCGCCTATACGCCCAAACCGTCCAACAACTATTGGCAGAACAAAACCTGTCGGCCAAAGACATTGCCGCGATCGGCTGCCACGGACAAACCATCCGCCATGCGCCTGAACACGGTTACAGCATTCAACTGGTCAACCTCTCCCTGTTAGCTGAACTGACCGGCATTTTCACTGTCGGCGACTTTCGCAGCCGCGACCTTGCCTGCAACGGCCAAGGTGCACCCCTCGTTCCAGCCTTTCACGAAGCGCTGTTTCAAGATGCGAATGAAACCCGCGCCGTACTCAACATTGGCGGTATTTCCAATATCAGTATCCTCCCACACGACAGCCCTTCTTTCGGCTTCGATACCGGCCCCGGCAATATGCTGATGGATGCATGGATGCAACATATTTGGCAGCAGCCTTACGACAAAAACGGGGAAAAAGCTGCACAAGGCAAAATCCTCCCTGATCTGCTCGCTTCCCTGCTCGACCATCCTTATTTCAGCCGCCCTTATCCCAAAAGTACAGGCCGAGAGTTGTTTTCCCTAAGCTGGCTTCAAGGCCATCTGAAAGGTAATGAAAAGCCGGAAGATGTGATACGTACATTGGTCTTTTATACCGCACAAACCATTTTTGACGCGGCCAAACAAGCTGCTCCGGTGATTCATCATCTTTATATCTGCGGCGGCGGCATCCGCAATCCTGTTTTGATGCAAGACTTGGAAACCCTGTTTTCTCCCGACACCAAATTGCACAGTACAGCCAAGCTCCATCTTGACCCGCAATGGGTGGAAGCCGCCGCTTTTGCCTGGCTTGCAGCCTGTTGGTGCAATCAAGTCCCGAGCAATCCCCACCATGCAACCGGCGCACATTCACACCGAATTTTAGGCTCAGGACATTACGGCAACTAAAGTTAAATCAATAAAAAGGCCGTCTGAACATTTTCAGACGGCCTTTACTATATTAGCCTTTCCTTATTCTTCTTCCGGCAAACGATTGATTTTCACACGGGCAATCCGTTGTCCGTCCTTCTCAACCACTTCAAAACGCCAGCCATGATAATCGATGAAGTCGCCCACATCAGGAATACTTTGCAATTCTTCCATAATCAAGCCGGCAACAGTATGGAAGTCCGCATCTTCTTCTTGAGCAGGCAGATTTAACTGGGAAGCCAATTCCACATACTCCAATGCACCATCCACAGACAGCGTTTCATCCTGGCTGGCTGGAGCAGCTTCTTCTTCCTCACGCTCGAATTCCTCTGGGAACTCACCGGCAATGGTTTCCAACAAATCTTTCATGGTCACCATACCCAACACCGCGCCAAATTCATCCACCACCAACGCATAATCCGCGCTGCTTTGACGGAACAATTCAATCGCATTTAACGCCGTCGTACTGTCCGGCAAAATCAATGGCTGGCGCAAGGCCGTCTGAATATTGATTTCTCCCGATTCAAGCAGCTGGTTCAGCAAATCTTTTTTACTGATATAGCCCAAAGGCTCATCTACACCTGCCTTACCGACAACCAACAAACGGCTATACGGCGTATTTTTCAACTGCGCATTTTGTTCTTCCCGACTTTGGGAAATATCCAATTTCTCGATTTCCCGACGCGGAATCATCACGCCCATAATCGGGCGTTCCGCCAAAGTCAGCACGCTGCGAATCATGGATTTTTCGTTTTCTTCAAAATGCTCGTCATCGCCGCCGTTGTCGCCTGCTTTTGCCAAAATGCTTTCGCGGATACCCATCATGCCCAACACATTTTCAGCGGTACGCTTACGCCAAGAAGTGCTGATATAGTCATTTTTACGGGCATTCTTTTGCGAAACCTGATTAAACAGTTCGATCAAAATCGAGAAGCCAATCGCCGCATACAAATAGCCTTTCGGAATATGGAAATGGAAGGCTTCTGCAATCAGGCTGAAACCAATCATCAACAAGAAACCCAAACACAACATCACAACGGTTGGATGCTTGTCCACAAAGGCAGTCAACGGTTTGCTGGCAGAAATCATCACCGTCATCGCCACAACAACCGCACCCATTGCCACCACAATATGATCCACCATCGCCACTGCCGTAATAACAGAATCGATAGAGAAAACTGCATCCAAAATCAAGATTTGCGCCACAACGCCCCAAAAAGCAGAATGCTTCTTCTGCCCTTCAGCAACAGCAAATTGATTGTGGCCTTCAAGTCGTTCGTGCAGCTCGGTAGTCGCTTTATAAAGCAGGAAAATACCGCCGGCAAACATAATCATGTCTTTACCGGAAATCTCCAGGCCGCCCAACTCAAACAAAGGACGCGTCAGCGTCATGATGTGCGCCATAAAGCCCAGCATGAAAATCCGAATAACAACGGCCAAGCCCAAGCCCGTTATCCGCGCCTTATCACGTTGCGACGGCTTAACCTTGTTTGCCAAAATCGCTACGAAAACAAGGTTATCAATACCTAAAACAACTTCCAAAACCAGAAGCGTGGCAAAGCCTATCCAAGTATGCGGCTCTGCCAACCAACTGAAATCCATAATGATTGTGTTCCTTTAAAATACAAAAAGGCAGCCGCTCCGCTTAAAACGGACAGACTGCCAAAGTTCGGACATAAATAAAGGGAAAGAAGCGGTATAACAACTACTCTGCTCTGCGTCTTTCATGAAAAATTTATACCTCGATCAACAATAATGGCAATCAGTTTATCAGTTTGACGAAAGAAAGGCAAAATCTGACAGCATATTTTCTTTTAAAAACAGCCTATACCAGCACTTACCAGCTTTCAGACGGCCTTTTCTTACTTGATAAAACCATCAATCGGCGCATAACCCAAGAAATCTGCCTGTTCATTCAATATCACAACCCATTCTTTACTTCGCGCACTGGTAAACGGCAAGAAATACAACTCTTTCCCATCATTTCTCAGCGAAGCCTGTTCCAAAATTGACTCCTCATTCATGCCACGGGCTTTTGCCAAGACAGACAACGGTTTCATTGCTTTACGAATTTTCTCACGTTCCTGCTGCGAATCTGGCAACCACCAAGAAGGCCTCATACTCGGTTCAACACCTTTCAAAGACAAATCAAGACCTTGGTTAGCTTCGTCCGGGCTCATCGCTTCACGCAACCCAACACGGCGTACGCCAAACCAAGATAAATCCTGCAAATCCTTCGGAGCATGGCTCAAATCATTTACATCAATTTCTGCAGCAGTTACCACATTTATCCTATCGGTTTCGAATGCGGAAACCACTGGACGCGCCAAAGATACGTTGCACAAACCATAAATTAAAGCAGCCAGCTGAATCATGCCGATTAAGGAAAAATCAACAATCCTCTCTTTAAGTTTTTTGCTCGGACTGGCAAGAATCAAAGTCAGCAACGGGCCGCAAACAATATCTACTGAAATGACCAGTTTATATAAAGCCAATCCGCCTGTCAGCTCGGCATACGGATAAGGATACCAAACTCCAAATACTAACAAAGCGGCCAATCCTGCCAAAATCAGACTAATCAACAAATGCCATGCCGCATTTTTTAATGCGAACCGAAAGCGTGGTGAAGAATGTAATGTATGTGCGTTTTCCATAGATAACAATAAGATATTATTTCTTCTATAAATATTATGTATAGCTAAAAAAATAAATGAGATATTTAAATATGCTGGTAGGCCGTCTGAAAATTGAAGCATTAACTGCAATCATCTCACCACGCATTATCAATATATTAAAAATACTAATAAATAGATAAAATAAAAACCACCATGTAACATGGTGGTTTTAAAATTTGGCTCCCCGACCTGGGCTCGAACCAGGGACCTGCGGATTAACAGTCCGTCGCTCTACCGACTGAGCTATCGGGGAATTAAAGATGGAATTATATAGAAAATATCAGAAACCTGTCAAGCAACAATCTATATAAAAACAAAAATATTTTTATATCTTTTTAATTTATAAAAATTTTATAAGATTTCAGCAATTTGTTTGGCTGCACGTTTCGCATCCAACAAAATCAAGCCCAATTTACCGCTTTCTTTTGCCATCAATACCAACACTGCATTTTCACCTGCTTGACTCAACAGAATATAGCCATTTTTACCTTTAACCATTACCTGATCCAACTCACCGCAAGCCAACTCATGTACGGAACGATTGCCCAATGCCAAAAGCGTTGCCGACATCGCACCTACACGGTCTGCATTCAAGTGGGAAGGCAGCATGGTTGCGATCGGCAGGCCGTCTGTAGAAATAACTGCAGAGGCAGTGATATCCGCAGAAGTATTGTTCAAATCGCTTAATACAGAGATTAATAGTTGTTGCATAGTCGCTCCATTCTAAAATAAATATCGGTCAGGCAAAAATCAACGGCTGCCGTATCGGTGATACAGCACTTTAACCAAAGTAACAAAAGCCTCTTTATTTAAGTCAGGCATTCCACCAATTACCAAAATCAGCTTGGTCATGCCAATATACAGGGGGAAAAAGGTCAATTCACTTTGGCCTGAAGGATCACAAATACCCCATGCGCTATTATTGATATGTAGGTTATTGCGAATCAAAAGACGGTGTTTGTCTTCCATTTTGGCTACTTCACTCGCCAAAAGGCCCAACTCTTCCGCAGCCTCGTGATGGAAATTGGCATTGGCAAAATACAAACCGTTTTCATCAGCCAATAAAGCCTTGCCAGAATTAGACAACTGTCCCAACAATGTAGGCAATTGCTCGTCAGTCAAATGGATATCGTCTGTACTGATTTCTTCATCACCATACAAAAATTCCAAGCGTTGGAGCCGATACAGCAGGTTCAAAGCAGTATTGATGTCGCTGGTATCCGCCCATGCCAAGATTTTTTCGCTGCTGATGGTTTCAGACGGCTCTGCACGCAACAGGCCATACAATAAAGTTCTGCTGGCACTGGGCGTATCATTTGAAACAGCATAATACGCACCCGCCGGTGTAATCTTAGGATATAAATTTGCTTGTAAAGAAAGTGTCGCTTCCATCTTATACCTCTAATCCGGGGTCAATTGAGAACAACATGGCAGTAACCAATTGTTTTACATCGTCTTCTCGACGCGCATCAATCTCAAAAACCGGGACATTAAAATTATTCTGTGCTAAATATTTTTGATAAACATCCACGCTTGGTAAGGATCGGATATCCATCTTTGTTACCCCTACAACCAGAGGCGCTTTTTTCAGCAACTCCCGGAATGCATCCAAGAAGAATTGCAGGTCTTTCAATGGATTGCTTCTTGTATTATCCAAAAGAAGCACCAAGCCCATACTGCCTTGGCTCAGAATTTCCCACATGAAATTAAAACGCTCCTGACCAGGCGTACCATACAGATGAACCTTGGTTTCCTCATCCAAATGAATGACACCGTAGTCCATCGCCACAGTCGTGTACCCCTTGCGGACAAGTGTCATATCGGATGCGGATGCATCGGTTTGAACTGGTGGTTCATCAGATAAAGCTGAAATTGCAGTGGTTTTACCTACGCCAACAGGACCGGTAAAGATAATTTTATTTTCTTTCATGACGTGTCCTTTACGATTTACCCAGCAACTTACGCATCAGGCGTTGCAACAGGCCGCGAGGTTGTTCTTTCGACGGACCGGCAATTTTTTGAGCCTCTTTGCTCATTGCTGTTTCAGGTACGTCTTTGCTATTCACATCAATCTGTTCATTCAACGAAGGCGTATTGTTCGCATCAGTTGCAAACTCTGTATCTGTTGCCAAAAAGCCTGTCATATATGTTGCCGATAAATAATTTAAAATATCAGGCATTTCTAAAGGCATAACTTTATAGAGGATGTTCAGATTAACAGACGTTTTTGTCAGAAATGCCGACAGACGCATAGATTCCGGAACATGTGCCAAACGGGTTAAGTTTGGCCACCGCTTGAGTGTAAAAACAGTTTGCGGCGTCATCGGATAAATCAGACGGCCTGATGCAGTCCAAATAGCCATTTGCCACAAGCATGACATAATGGTGACTTTGGCTTTTTCTTTCCATTGAGGATTATCAGGAACAGCCTTACACACGACAGCCAAGTTATCGTTCTTACACAATTTCTCCAACTCATTGGCAGTGACTGTCAACAGTACACGCTGAATACTAGGAAACACGATTAATATCGGCTTGCCTTCATGCAAGACGGCAATATCTTGGTGTCCTTGACTGGCAAATTTCAGCGCACCCAACAAGCCTTTATTTGGATTAAATCGGCGAATGGTTGCTTTTCTAGTGCCATCGGAATTTGATTGTCTTTTATTCTCTTCAGCCGCTTGTTGCTCAGACGGCTCAAAAACATTACCGCCTTGAGCCAGGCTGCGCAAAACAGGAAACAAGGTATCAAATTTGACCGGCTTAGCCAAATAAGGAGTCGTTACTGTCGGCAACTCGGAAGAAAACATAGCCACAGGTACTTCCGGATAAGTTTTCTTCGACTCTTTCCAAGCTTCTACACCTGCCGGAGTATCGGTATCAACCAATACCAAATCCGGTTTTTCATCAGAATCAGGGGAAACGATGACGTAATTCGTCGTATTGTGCATTTTAAATGCCATACGGAATACCGCCTGCTGTTGCTCACCCATCTCCTGTAACATAACCCGTATGGTTTTAATTTTTGGTAAATGATTATTCATCACTCGTACTTTCTACGATTATCTTATTTTTTTGAATATTGGTTCATTCGTTGCAAGAGACGACTCATTGCCAAGACAACCTCTTCAGGCAGGCTGACAACACGTTCACGCAACAAGCGCAGAAATTGTTCCAAACGTCCCCAATCTTCAACGCGTTCGTACAAATCAAACAAGATAATGTACAACTGCGATTCTTGAGGATACTGCAAAACAGCCTGTTCCAAAGTACCGATGGCCAAATCCAACTGACCATAGGCCAACAAAGATTCGACTTCTTTCACAGCTTCATCTGCAGGTGAAGAGCTCGCGCTGATGACTGAAGAGTCTTTTTGAACCAACTCACGATATTTGGCTTTCATCTGCAAAGAACTTGGCTGGATATAACCGCGTTTCAAGCCAATCTCTTTAATTTGCTGTTCAGACGGCCCTTTTTCCAAATCATCAAAAATTTCGTGATAACCAAGGCTATAACCCCAACCAAGCATACGTTCTTTTACTTGACGGCCATATTGACCCAAAGAGTGGTAAAGCTTCCACAGATGCTTGGCAAACTGCCCTACTTCTTCATTCTGATAATCCAGACGCAAGGCATCGATAATGAGACCAGCAGGCTTCGCAGAAGTTTGGATTGCTTTGTTGTATTGATGCAAAGCAGTCTCGTAGCTAATCTTGTCTTTCAGGATTTTTGCACTGCGTTCCGGTTTGGCAAAACCAATAACCGCACCCATCTCTTCAGGGCTGATTTCGCCAAAATCTTTCTTACCTAATACGATAGGCGCATGTTTGCCCATACCAGGAACGACAATACGTTCAACCGAATCGTTCTCAAAGGCAATATGTCCGTCGGAAGCAACTTCGAAACCGCTTTGTTCGCCAATTTGACGATCGACTTCCTGCATATTCCAACCAAGATGATGCTCGGCAAAAACACGCAGGCGCAGGTTAGTAGAATCCAAAGCCAGACCGGCTTTCAGGTATTCGGCTACACTATCTTCTGAAAGTGAGGCACTATGACGCTCAAGTGTATCCGCCAGCATGTCGATATTACCGACCCGCAGATTCAAACCGATTAATTCATGAACCAGCTTTTCCGGAGCGCCGTCTTCCAAAGTATTGAGATAACCGGCCAAAGACTCTGCAGCCTTACTCTCATAGCCGAACTGTTTATAAACCTGATATTCGGTCAACGGATCGACTTCTTGTGCGGAAACAGAAGCTGTTGCATCGTTTGAGCCGCTTCCGCCCCATTCCCAGTCTTGATTATCCGCATTGGAAACTGTCTGGTTCACTTTCTCAATCCAGTCGTTTCCGTCCTCATAGGAGGCTGTATGAGCAGCAGATGTACGGCTGCTTTTTGATGCATGTGCGCTTTGTTTGTCTGAATTGTTACTTTGTTTATGACGAACAAAAAACAACACCAGCAAAAAAAGCACCAGCAAAAGAATAGTTAAAAGTTGATAGTTCAAGAACACCTCCCGGTCTTGTGCTGCAAACTGCATTTATTAACATCTGTTGCTTTACACGCAACTTCAACGCTATTAATTCCCCAAACGAATGATGATAACATGAACGCACCCATTTTCACATTAGAAACCCTACCCCCATAAAGGACTTGATACCAATTTACAACTCAAACACACCAATGGATTCAACATGCGAGGTTTGTGCAAACATATTCATGATTCCTACCGCCTTAAACTTATAGCCCTTATCAACCAAGACACCGGCATCTCGTGCAAATGTTGATGGATTGCACGAAACATACACTATCTTCTGAGGCAAAAACGGCTTGTGTAGCGATTTGACAACAGCATAAGCCCCATTTCTCGGAGGATCCAGCAACATCTTGTCAAATTGCCCCCACGACTCAACAGTTTTTTCATCGGTATCGAACAAGTCTGCAACAGAAAACGTCATATTCTCGGCACAACGATTCAGGCGTGCATTTTCCCTTGCCCTATCGACCAAATAATCGGCACCTTCAATACCGACAACCGATGCACCACTTTTTGCCAGCGGCAAACTAAAATTGCCCAAACCGCAAAACAAATCGGCAATCCTCTCCCCTTTTTGAGGGTTTAAAAGCCTGACCGCCCTTGCCACCATCACTTCGTTCAATTGCGCATTAATCTGCGTAAAATCACCCGGCTTGTAAGGCATTTCCACATCAAATTGAGCAAAAGTATAGTTCAGGGCAGGCGCGTTCTCAGGGTAAAACGGCAAAGACTCGGCATGATCCTGCAGCCATATTTGCCATGCCTTTTCAGCACCCGACAATATCTTATCAAACCAATTACGCAATTCGCTTAATATTTGTCCAAACGGTTGATTTACGAAACGAATGTTGAATACGGTCACATTTTTTCCGCAATAAAACTCAACAAATTTCACTTTCACACCGTCATCATGCAGCTTTTGCAGCAAATTGCGGACATCAGGCAACCTATCGGACACATGCTTAGGCAAAATATGGCAATGGCGGATATTGACGACATCATGGCTTTTTTTGGCCTGAAAACCGAGTTTCAGACGGCCTTGCTTATCCATCGAAACACTTAAACGTGCTCTATCGCGATAATACCAGGAGTAACCATATAAAGGGGGCAAAATTATCTCAGGCTTGACCTTACCTATCCGTTCCAACTGCTCTTCCAAAATCCGTTGCTTTAATGCAACTTGCGCGCCAAAGGAAACATGTTGAAGCGAACAACCGCCACATGTATCAAAATAGCAACAAGCTGGCTCAATGCGTTCGGAAGAAGGTTTTAAAACCGTTTCGACCTGAGCTTCTGCAAACTGCTTTTTTTCTTTATGAATGGCAAACGTTACACGCTCTCCGGGCAGCGCACCGCCGATGAATACAGTCTTCCCATCGACTCTGGCAACACCCCTGCCCTCATAATCCAAAGAAAAAACTTCCGCCTCTTGATACCGTTCTTTCACACTCATACCGTTTCCGTCAGACAGCCGCTTACCGGCCGTCTGACTGTCTTCCAATACCGAAAGCGCATATTTTCTCACAAAAACACAGAGTTTCAGGTATCATGCGCCAAAAACTTTCATTTCAATCCCTACAAAAAAAGACGACATGAAAAAATTATTCCTTGGCCTGACAGCTGCCCTTCTGACCTCGGCCACTACTGCAAACACACTTATTCCAGACGTCTCCCCCGCCTCTTCCGGACAACACGTCGTTATCAATATTACGCAACAGCGTTTGTTCCTCTACGACAACGGCAAACTGAGCAAAATTTATCCTGTTGCCGTCGGCAAAGCCATGACCCAAACCAATCTAGGCGAACATAAAATCGGCGCAAAAGCCTACAACCCGGTTTGGCACATCCCTAAATCCATCCAAAAAGAACGCAATGACGGCGTAAAAAGCGTACCTGCCGGCCCAAATAATCCGCTGGGCCCGGTATTTGTCCGTCTTGGTGACCCTAAATTGAGCCTTGGTATCCACGGCACCAATGCCCCTGCCAGCGTACCCGGCGTCCGTAGCCATGGTTGCGTGCGCATGAAATCGCCTGACGCATTGGAATTCGCCAAAACCATCGCAACAGGTTCTCCTGCCTCCGTTATCTACCAAATGGCGAGCCTGAACGAAGATGCCAACCAAAACTTGTGGCTGGCTGCCTATCGTGACCCATACGACAAGAAAAACCTTGATACGGCTGCCCTGAAAAAAAGCATTGCCGCCTGGGCAAAAGCGCACGGCAAAACCATTCCTGCCGCACGTGTGGATGCAATCCTGAAAGGACGCACCGGCGCAGCAAACTGTCTGACCTGCGCCAAAGGTGTGAAACTCAAATCGCCTTTGAAGTCTTTGGCATGGACCAGCGGCACGGATGCTTACAGCAAACCTAAAGTCATGCCGAAACCGGCTCCTGCTAAAGATGTGGTATTGCCTCAAGGAACTGAAATCGAAGTCGATGCTACCGACGATACAAACAAGGCAGCATCCGAACCGAAACAAAGCGTTCGTCCGACTCCGGTGAAACCGGCAAAACCTGCTGCCAAACCGGCAACCACTCCGGCCGATACTCCTGCTTCTGTGCCTAAAGCCGCTTCCGAACCGGCTACTACCCCTGCCTCTTCCCCTGCGAAAGATGCTCCGACAAGCAGCGAACCTGCAGATTTGTTGTTCTAAGCAGAACAAAATACATAGCCAAAGGCCGTCTGAAATGAATTTTTCAGACGGCCTTTTCGTACAACTGGATATTGGAAATATATGCCCCTCTTAATTCAGACGGCCTTTTTACTTTCCAAATATTCCGACAAACCGCACTCGCGCAAAATACAGCTTGGGCATTCATGACAACCACCAACCACGCCGTTATAACAGGTATGCGTGTGCTCGCAAATATAATCCAATGCACCCATTTCATCTGCCAGCGCCCATGTTTGCGCTTTGGTTAAATACATCAAGGGCGTGTGGATTTGAAAAGCGTAATCCATGGCCAGATTCAGCGTGACATTCATCGACTTGACGAACACATCGCGGCAGTCGGGATAACCGGAAAAGTCGGTTTCGCACACGCCGGCAATGATATGGCGTATCCCCTGACCTTTGGCGTAAATAGCGGCATAAAGCAAAAACAAAGCATTGCGTCCATCTACAAATGTATTAGGCAGGCCGTCTGAAGCTGTTTCAATGGATGCCTTATCATCCATCAAGGCGTTATGCGTAATCTGTTGCATCAGGCTCAAATCGAGTACTGTCTGCTTCACGCCCAAATCTTGGACAATCCAACGCGCGCGCTCCAATTCGATGGCGTGGCGTTGCCCATACTGAAAAGTGATGGCCTGCACATTCTCACGGCCATATGTTTGAATTGCCTGAATCAGGCAGGTTGTTGAATCCTGCCCACCCGAAAAAATAACGAGTGCCTGCTGTTTTTCCATAGTAAATTCCTAGTTTTGTTAACGCGGGAGGTTTGCGAACCGCGTGATTCGAAGATTGACGGATTATAACGGATTTCGTCTATAATCACGGCACTTCATTTTCTTTTATATAGCATAATTATGAGCATCTACGCCCTGAAACCAAAATTTCAAAACCTGTTGCGCCCCATTGTTAAGCGACTGTATCAAAAAGGCATTACTGCCAATCAGGTCACTCTGTTTGCCTGCGCCGTTTCCATTTTGATCGGTTTGCTTTTAGCATTGTTTGCTAGTGTATCCACATTATTCTGGCTTTTGCCGATTTGGTTGTTCGTCCGTATGGCACTGAATGCGATGGACGGTATGCTGGCACGGGAGTTCGGCCAGCAATCGGCATTAGGTGGTTATTTGAATGAAATCACCGATATTGCCGCCGATGCTGCTTTGTACCTGCCTTTTGCCTTTATCGCACCCTTCGGCGGCGTGCAAATTGCCCTGTTTATTTGGCTGGCGGCAATGACCGAGTTTTGCGGCGTTTTGGGACAAGTTCATGGCAACGGACGTCGTTATGACGGGCCATTCGGCAAAAGCGACCGCGCATTCTTTATCGGCGCATTGGCCGTATGGTATGCAATCGACGGTAGCTTCCATTCGACTTTCTATATCCTTATGTGGCTGGCCTGTGCGGCATTGGTTTATACCTGCTACAAACGTGTCATCAATGGCTTGAAGGCCGTCTGAAACTTGTCCACGTTCTTGGGTTAATCATTATTAATTAGAGTATTTAAACCCATCAACCTGTTTTACTGAAAACAAAAAGGCCGTCTGAAACCATAAACTATCGGTTTCAGACGGCCTTTTATTCAGTAGCCAAGATAACTTACTGTTTACCCAGTTGACTGTAATCTACCAACATATACTTGGCAGTAATTTTCTGCGAAGCATTACCTTCGTCACCCATCAGAATCATTTGAGGCTTGCCGTTAACGGTAATCGAATCGACGGCTTCAACGTTGGTGATGTGTTGCAGATTAGGCAGAGAGATTTTTTGCGGTTCATCAGTCGGATTACCGCTCCAAGTCCACAGTTGTGAGAATTTCTGTCCATTCTCATCCTTCACTTCATTGGCAATCACGTAGGTTTTCAACACAGGATCATAGTTGAGGGAACGGATACCGCCGCCATCAATATCAATCACGGCCACTTCATCAAACTCAGGTTTGGCATTGCGCTCAAATACATCTTTCGGATTGCTAATAAACGCGACCAACGCCATGTTGTTGAACTCAGGATCACGGAATCCCAAAACGAGACGTTTTTTCACCGGATCAAACGCCATGCCCTCAATATTGATTTCTTCAAAAGACACTTCTGCCTTGGTTCGCTCGCGAATTAAATCATGCAGTTTGTGATCGGTTTCCAAAACCTGCGTCAGATTGTCGTAGCTGGTCAGCCCCAACACATTGCCGTCTTGGATTTTAAAGCGCATCAGGTGTTCGCGGTCAGGCGAGCGGTTGCCTTTACGGGTGCGCGAGTGTGAAGTCATAGCGTAGATAAAGCCTTCATCGTCACGCGCTAAAGCTTCCAAGTCGCTGAGACGGCGTTTGAAACCGGTAATCACGCGTGTATCCAATGCCTCGTCTTCCACAAACCTGCCGGTTTTATCAATGCTGATGATACTGAACGCATGGTTTGGTTCGTCTTCCGCGATCAGCAACTTGCCGTCCGGAAGCTGTTGTACGGCAGAAGGTTCAAATACGCCGTTAAACATATTGATACCCAGCGAACGCAGCTCTGCCGCGTTGTTGGCCGGAGGCATCAGCAATGACGGCAGTGTTTTCACACCGATAAATGCCGCCAACGAAGCCAGCAAACCCCAGCGGAATACTGCATAAGATAAGTTAATGTATTTAAACTGTTTATCCGCCAACAAACCGAGCCAGTAAAGATGGTCGCTCATCTTTTGATAGACTTGTTTACGGTCGCCCATAATTTCCTGCATCATTTCCCAATATTGATCTTTTTGCAGCTTCACACGGTCTTCATAAATCAAAATATTGGGTTGGCTGCCGCCAAAAAAGCGCGTTTCGGTACTGCTGAGGCGGGTTTTCAAATCCCTCAGCTTAGAACGGCCGCGGACAAAATCCTTAAACCATGTACGCGCCGCCTGCATTTTGCCGATACGTTCAGGAGAAGCAGAAAGCAATGCAAACACGATAGACGCCGCGGCAGTAATCATAAACGTACTGGCCGGAATCAAAAATTCGGGCGATGATGAAAAAATAAACGCGCCCGAAATCATCAGCGCAGAAACAATAAAACCATTCAGCGAAATCATAATATTCGCTTTGGTTGCCGCCAGCGCCAACAATTCCATCTCTGAGCGTACGGCGTTGCGGAACATGGTTTCCACGCCCTTATTCGTACCCAACAGATCAGACGCATTCAAATCCTCGGCTTTATTTTTTTTCTTTTTCGCCTTGTCTTTTTTACGTTTGGCCTTCTTCTCGTTTTTTTCAGACGGCATCTCAGGATGTTCAACCACTTCCTGAATTTCTACCGCTTCAGCCACAACCTCAACTTCGTTTTCAACAACGCCGTTTTGCTTGTGATCCCACAAATCAACATCCTGTTGGGATTCTGCAGATGTGCCGTCGTTTAAAGGTTTTTCTTGGTCGCCCATCTGCTTCGGCTGACCATCTTCCTTCCAATCATTCAAACTCATATCATGACTCCCGACATCAAACACTTTGAACTACATGGAAAATAAAAAACATATTTAGTTCATTTGTTTTAGGTAATTTACATGCTGTTTACATTCTTTAAATTCCCAAATAGCAAACTGTCGCAGGACCAAAAGCCCTGCGACAATCCACTTTATATCAAAATATTAATAATCGATGCGCTCTTTGATAATTTGCAAATCAGGATACGACAAAACAATGTCGTACTCACGGCCATTTTTAAAAGCCTCAACCTCCAACACAGGCTGACCTCGACGGCTATCGGCATCAACATCGTGAACTTGATAGCCGCGTTGTTCCAACATTCTTACGGCTTTAGCACGGTTTTGCTCGAAGTTTTTGTCGCTGTAGATTTTGTGTTCGATGTAATCGCTGGCACCGGCAGTAGCAGCAGACAAAGCAACGATGGCGGTCAATAAGAATTTTTTCATGTTTGATTTCCTTTTAGAATGTGTATTCGGGTTTCGATGGATGTATTAAAACATGACAAAATTAGCAGTTAATTAGTGCTTGGTTAAACGTAGTAAAGGCCGTCTGAAAACTGTTCAGACGGCCTAAGTGATGCCCTTTCAAAAGAAATAAGAGAAAAAATTTGGCAACAATATGATAACGATAAGTCCCATCTGACTGTATTTCGTAAATTAATTGCGAAAAAACGAGTTTATGATGATATGTCGGTAGTAATTTGTAAGGTTATCCAAACACCCTCTATCTAACCTTTTAACAATCACTGTCATCGGTTTTAAGTAAAATTTGGAATCATCTTTTACCATTTCTCTCCATCATTGCATTTGTCCGTCTATCGGATAGTCATTGCTTTTATTTGATATGCCATGATACTGTTTAAAAACATGACTATTAGGAGTTTCTCATGTCCGAACAGCAAAAATACTTTTCTACCCAAGACGGTACTTCGCTTTTCTACCGCTATCGCCCTGCTGCCGATGGTTCTTCCGACAAAGCCATTGTGTTGTTCCATCGCGGACATGAGCACTCCGGCCGGATGATGTTTGTGGCGGACGAGTTGGGTTTTGATGATTTTGCCTATTTCGCTTGGGACGCGCGTGGTCATGGTTACAGCCCCGGTGAACGCGGCGATAGTCCGAGTATTGGCACTTCGGTTTCAGACGTAGATGATTTTATCCGACACATTCAAAGCGAATACGGTATCAAACCTGAAAACATCTGCGTGATTGCGCAAAGTGTCGGTGCGGTATTGGTTTCTACTTGGTTGCACGATTACGCGCCGAAAATCCGTTGCGCCGTATTGGCTTCGCCTGCGTTCAAAGTCAAACTCTATGTTCCGTTTGCCCGTACCGGTTTGAAAATTAAGCAAAAATGGCGTGGCAATTTCTTTGTCAACAGCTACGTCAAAGCCCACTATCTGACCCACAATGTCGAACGTCAAAAAAGCTACGACAATGATCCGCTTATTGCCCGCGCTATTTCTGTGCGCATCCTGCTGGGTTTATATGAAGCGGCCGAACGCGTCGTTGCCGATGCACAAGCGATTACTACGCCTGTACAACTGTTGATTTCAGGCAGCGACTGGGTTGTTCATCACAAACCGCAACACGATTTCTACAACCGTTTGGGCAGCCATATTAAAGAGCGCCATATCCTGCCCGGTTTCTACCACGATACTTTAGGTGAGCAAAACCGTGAAATCGCTTTTGTTGAAATGCGCCGTTTTATCCGCGAGCGTTTCAATCAGCCTTTGCAACAAGTCGATCTGACTCAATCGCACTTATTTGGAGACAGCCGTCGTGAAGCCGACGAACTGGCTACGCCTTTGCCTGTTTGTTCGCCTCGTGGCGCATTTTGGGCGACATATCGCGCCTCGCTCAAACTGGGTTCGCGCTGGAGTGAAGGTTTGAGAATCGGTCAAGAAACAGGTTTTGATTCGGGCAGCACACTGGATTACGTCTACCGCAATCAACCGCAAGGCAGCAACGCTTTCGGTGTATGGGTGGACAAGTACTATCTCAACGCCATCGGCTGGCGCGGTATCCGCCAACGCAAAGTCAATATCGGCAAAGCCATTCAGACGGCCTCAGCTAAATTGCGTGAAGCAGGCAAACCTGTACACGTTTTGGATATCGCGTCCGGTCATGGCCGCTATGTATTGGATGCCCTGACTGCCGACACATTGCCTGATTCCGTACGCTTGCGCGATTACAGCCCGATTAATGTCGAAGCCGGACGCAAACTGATTGCCGAGCGCGGCTTGCAAAACACGGTAACCTTCAATGAAGTCAATGCCTACGACCGCGCCAATTATCACGATTTACAGCCTCGTCCAACGCTGGGCATCGTCTCCGGCCTACATGAATTGTTTGCCGACAATGATTTGATTTTGAACTCGCTCTACGGCTTCGGAGAAGCCATCGAAACCGGCGGCTACCTGATTTACACCGACCAGCCGTGGCATCCGCAACTGGAAATGATTGCCCGTGCTCTGACCAGCCACAAAGCAGGCAGCCCAAACTGGGTAATGCGCCGCCGCAGTCAGCAGGAAATGGATCAGTTGGTTGAAAAAGCCGGTTTTGAAAAAATCCATCAATGGATAGACGAAGACGGTATTTTCACCGTGAGCTTGGCAGTGAAGAAATAAAAATAAAGGCCGTCTGAACAATTTTTTAACTTTCAGACGGCCTTATTTAAACCATGTACCTATCCATGAAACCTACCCTCAAAACCTCCCTACTCAAGCTGATTTCAGTCGGTATCCTGTTCTACACCAGCTACGGCCTATCCAATCATTATGCGGCATCGCTGGACTATGTGCCTGAAATCGCTTTTGCATGGGAGAGCAATATTCCGTTTTGGGCATGGACGATTGTGCCTTATTGGTCGCTGAACCTGATGTATGCTGCGGCATTTTTTCTTTGCCGTGATACACATGAACAAAACCGATATGTAGCGCACCTCGTAGCCGCCCAACTGATTGCGACTGCTTGCTTTGTGCTGTTTCCGCTGCGTTTCGGGTGGCCTAAACCGCCTGCCGATGGGCTGTCAGGCTGGCTGTTTGATTCATTGGCTGCATTTGATTTGCCATACAACCAAGCGCCATCTTTGCATATTGCGTTGGCAATTATCGTGGGTGCATTTTATTGGACACGCTTTCCCCAAATCCGCCTGCCGCTTTTCTTATGGCAAAGCCTAATTGCCTTGTCGGTACTGACGACTTATCAACATCATTTTATTGACGTGCCGACCGGAGCATTGCTCGGCTGGCTGGTGTTGTGGGCTTTCCCACATCAGATGACTTCGCCGTTAAAACTTAGCTCGAGTGATGTACACTCAAGAAATATTGTGCTGCTGTATTTACTTGGCGCGTGTTTGACGGCGTTGCCTGCGCTGCTGGGTGGCGCGTGGCTGTGGTTGATATGGATGAGCGTGTCTTTGCTGATGGTGGCCTTTGCCTATTTGACTGGAAATGCAAACATATTCCAAAAACAGGCTAACGGTAAATTATCGGCGGCAGCGACGGTTTTGCTGTTGCCTTATCTGGTGGGCGTACGGCTCAACATGGCGTATTGGTTACGCGGTAAGGCGAAAATGGCACAAGTCCGCCATGATGTATGGATTGGGAGCGTTTTGGGTATTTCAAACCATCTGCCTGCCGTATTGGATGTATGCGCCGAATATCCCTGCTGTAGCTATCAGGGAGAATATCGCGCCCTGCCTTTACTAGATATGGTAACGCCGTCTGAAAATGATTTGGTTCAGACGGCCTTGATATTGGAAACCTTACGCCAAAAACACGGCAAAGCGCTGGTATGTTGCGCTTTGGGTTATGGAAGAAGTGCCGCAGTGGTGCTGACGTGGCTGCTGGTCTATGGTGGCTGCAAAAACTTGGCGCAAGCGAAGGCCGAACTCAAACAGGCTCGGCCGCAAATGGTATTATCACCGACCGCCGCCCAAGCAGTCGAAGCTGCAGCAAACCGTTTAAAACAAGGATAATGATGGACAACGCAACCGATAGCCGTATTACTGCCCACCTGCTCTCTACCGCACATTATGTTGCCGCCTGTAACGCCTTGCTGCTCGCCTTGTCGGCAAAATATGGCGGCGTATGGTTTGCGGTGCAACTTTTCTTGGCAGCGGTTTTGTTGTACTGCCATATCCGCATTCACTTCGACCGCCGCGTGTTCGAAGACTTTGCCGACAACTGTTACTCTCCTGAAGACTTCGACCACGCCTTACAGCAAAACGGTTTGCGTCAAATTTCAGGCAGCCGTACTTTGCCCCAACGGATAAACGGCGCACTTTCCTTATGGCGCAAAAGCTTATACCTGACCGCCGTACAATTTTTAATTTTGCTTATCCAAAACATTTGATTATTTTTGCTGATTTACCCAAACCAAATCCTTAGCGGTATCTCATTTCAAAAGGCAGAAACAATGAAAAACTTCCTCAAAAAACAACTTGCCTGGCTGACCGACCAAGCCTTGTGTCTGTCGGTCTCTTTTCTTACGGGCGTACGCCCTAAAAGCCCGCGCGAGCTGACATTCAATCAGCACCAAAAAGTCTATTACGCCAATCACGGCAGCCATGGTGATTTTGTATTGGTGTGGATTTCCCTGCCCCGCCGCTGGCGCTTGTCCACGCGCCCTGTCGCCGGTTCGGATTACTGGCTGACGAGCAAACTCAAACGCTTCATCATTCAAAATGTTTTCAATGCCTTGCTGATTCCGCGTCATAGCGATAATCCGCAAGCAATTACCGAACAGATGAAAGACGCGCTGAACGCAGGCGATTCCTTGATTATTTTCCCTGAAGGCACGCGTAATACTGACGATAACACTATCCTGCTGCCGTTCAAGTCCGGCATTTATCATCTGGCGAAAAGCAAACCTAATACCGAATTTGTGCCGATTTGGATAGATAACATCAGCCGCGTACTGCCCAAAGGCAAAATCCTGCCTATCCCGCTTTTGTGTGAAGTCCATATCGGACAGCCGCTTACTTTGCAGGAAAACGAAGACAAAGACAGTTTTTTGACACGCAGCCGTGAAGCGCTGTTGGCACTCAGGCCGTCTGAAAATGACCGCGGCGAGCTTCGCCAAAATGAACCTGAAGTTCAGCAAAACAAAGGAGGACAAGCATGAGCCTTTCTACGACTTCCCAACAAATCATCGTCGAACAAGCCGCAGCTCATCTGACTCCGCAAGCCAGCTATATTTTTGTCGGCGTATTTGCCGTATTGTGTTTTGCCAGCATCATCGGACAATGGTTCAAGCGTAAAAACGGCGCAGATAATGCCACCATCGCCAACCTCAACGCCCGTATTTACGCATGGTGGCTGATGACGCTGGTGTTGCTGGGGGCGTTTTGGTTCGGCAAAATCGGGACGGTTGTACTGTTTTTCCTGATTTCATTTGCCGCACTGCGCGAATTTATGACCCTCGTCTATCGCCGCCGCAGCGACTATTACAGCATGGTAGTCTGCTTTTACCTGCTTCTGCCGGTGCAATACTATTTCGTCTATGACGGCTGGTACGGCATGTTCAGCATTTTTATTCCGGTTTACGGCTTTTTGATACTGCCGATTATTGCCAGCCTCAGCGGCCAAACCGCGCACTTTTTGGAACGCGCCGCCAAAACGCAATGGATGGCGATGATTTGCATCTTCTGTCTGTCTCATGTTCCGGCGCTGATGTTTCTGGACTTGGACGGCTTCGATAACGGCAACAATATCCTGTTGCTGATCTTCCTGATTGGCGTGGTGCAAGTATCGGATGTGTTGCAATACGTTTGGGGCAAACTGATTGGCGGTGCAAAAATCATGCCTTCGCTTTCGCCGTCAAAAACCATTTCCGGCACTGTCGGCGGTATTTTGTCGGCCACAGCCATTGCCGCGCTAATGGCGCCGATTACGCCGTTCTCCCACGGCCAAGCGGCCGTTATCGGCTTTATCGTCTGCCTGATGGGTTTCTTTGGCGGTCTGGTTATGTCTGCCATCAAACGCGATTACGGTGTCAAAGACTGGGGCAATATGATACGCGGCCACGGCGGTATGCTTGACCGCGTGGATTCGATTTGTTTTGCCGCACCCGTGTTTTTCCACATCACCCGTTATTTCTGGAACGGCTAAACTTCAGGCCGTCTGAAAGCTGTTTTCAGACGGCCTTTAATGATCGAAACTTCCAGTTCTACCAATTCGTTATACAATACGTAACCATTGTTATTACATACACACAACATGAATAAACCCTCTCCAATCTTTCCCATTTTTCTTGCTGCAATTATCTTCGCCCTTATTGTTTGGTCAGGCATTAATCCTCATGACCGCGCAGTCTGGTACGCCGAAATTATCCCCGTAGCATCCGTATTCTTCCTTCTGGTTGCCACCTACCGCATTTTCCGCTTCAGCAACTTGGCCTACTTATTCATGAGCTTCTGGCTGATTATGCATTCCATCGGCGCATACTATACTTTTGCCGATGTGCCATTTGAATCCATCAACCGCTTTGTCGAACCGATTTTGGGCGAAAACCGCAATCATTACGACCGTATTGCCCATTACATCATCGGCTTCTACGCCTACCCGATGGCCGAATGGCTGCTGCGCCGCAAGCTGTGCAACCTGCTGTTGGCCTTATTTTTCTCCCTATTCTTCATTATGAGCGTTGCTGCAGCCTATGAAATCATCGAATGGCAATATGCCGTCATCGACGGCGGAGAGGCCGGATTGGAATTCTTGGGTTCTCAAGGCGATATTTGGGATGCGCAAAAAGACATGCTTGCCGATACTTTGGGCGCGTTAACCTCGCTGTTTATTTTTGTGTTTACCCGCCCCGATAAACGTTTGGGTTCCTCTTAAATATATCTCTTTAAAATAAAAGGCCGTCTGAAACCAGATTTTCAGACGGCCTTTTTTCATTTTTCTATTGTTGCTATTGTAAAAATTAATAAATGCGATAGTTAAAAACATAAGCTGATTTTGAAACAAAATCCGTCATCAAAATTTTTAAGCACATGAAATATATAAAAAACCATGTCTGTTAAGATTTTGTAAACAATATGCCTACGTCAACCTAAATTTTTCGATTTGATTTAAATCAGCATATCTTGTGTCATTAATCCATAAAATATCCGGAATTCTACAAAATATTGATTAACCTGATAGATGTTATCATTAAGATGAGAAACACAAAATGCAGAAAATTCCAGAATTAGTCTGCCCAGCCGGCAACCTGCCTGCACTGAAAACCGCTGTGGATAATGGTGCGGACACGGTTTACATGGGTTTGAAAGATGCGACCAATGCACGAAACTTTCCGGGATTGAATTTCGATATGAAATCGGCACGGGAAGGCGTAGCTTACGCCCATGCGCGCGGACGCAATGTACTGATGGCCATCAATACATTCGCACAAGCCGGCCAAGTGGAGCGTTGGCACGCTGCTGTGGATACGGCGGCAGATTTGGGTGCCGATGCAATTATTGTTGCCGACCCCGCCATCATGGCGTATGCGGCAGACAAACATCCGAATTTACGCCTGCATATGTCAGTACAAGGTTCGGCCACCAATTACGAGGCCATCAATATGATGAAAGAGCTGTTCGGCATCCGTCGTGCCGTTTTGCCGCGCGTGCTGACCATCGATCAGGTCAAACATGTAATTGACAATACTGATGTGGAAATTGAAGTCTTTGGTTTCGGCAGTTTGTGTGTGATGGTGGAAGGCCGTTGCATCTTGTCGAGCTATGCAACAGGCGAATCGCCCAATATGCAAGGTGTCTGCTCTCCGGCAAAATCCGTCCGCTGGGAACAACTGCCCGACCGCATGAACGTACGTCTAAACCAGGTATTGATAGACCAATACAAACCCAATGAACCGGCAGGTTATCCAACCTTGTGCAAAGGCCGCTTTGAAGTCAATGATGAAACCTACTATGCCTTGGAAGAACCGACCAGCCTGAATGTTTTGGAAATGTTGCCCGAACTCATCAAAATCGGTGTGTCCGCCATCAAAATCGAGGGACGCCAACGCAGCCCGATGTATACGGCGCAAGTAACCAAATCCCTCCGCCAAGCACTGAATGCAGCCGCAGCCGACCCGTCGCATTTCAAAGTCAATCCGTCCTGGAACAATGCCTTGAGCAAAGTTTCGGAAGGTCATCAGACAACTTTGGGCGCATACAACCGCCCATGGAAATAAGGGGAAGAAAATGAATTCATTGAAATTGTCGCTGGGCCCTATTTTATTTTTCTGGCAAAAAGAAGCCCTACTGGAATTTTACGTTTCCATGCTGGATACGCCGTTGGACACTGTTTATTTGGGTGAGGTAGTCTGCTCACGCCGTCAGAAAATGCGCTTTGCCGACTGGTTCGGACTGGCTGAAGACCTGGCAGAAAGCGGTAAGGAGATTATTCTTTCTTCACAAGTCCTGCTCGAAAGCGAATCCGATCTGAAACGCCTGCGCAAAATTACGGAGCAGGGAAAGTTTAAAGTTGAAGCCAACGACATGGGTGCGGTCAAATTGGCACGCAAACACGGCATCCCGTTCGTTGCCGGTGCAAGCCTGAATATCTACAACGAAACCACTTTAGACGTATTCCGAAAATTAGGGGCATTCCGCTGGATTACACCGTCCGAGCTGAGCCGCGATAAGGTTGCCGAAATCATCAAGGCTTCAGACGGCATTGAAACCGAACTCTTCGCTTGGGGCAAAATGCCGCTTGCCTATTCATCACGTTGCTTTACCGCCCGCCATTACAATTTGAATAAAGACAGTTGCGAGTTCCGCTGCCTCGACCACGAGCACGGTATGGCCATGAATACGCGAGAAGGCCAGCCGTTTCTCACCATCAACGGCATCCAAACCATGTCTTACGGCTGCCAAAACCTACTGCCCCACCATGAAGACTTGAATAAAATCGGCGTGAATATGCTCAGACTGTCGCCACAAATGCACAGCATGGCTGAAATTATCCAAATTCACCGCGATGTATTGGACGGAAAAGCCACATGGGAAGATGTCCGCCCCGAGTTGGAACGACTGACTACCGGAACACTGGTTGACGGCTATTGGCGCGGTCAGCCCGGTATTGAAACCGTGAAGGAGGCATATTATGGCGCTGCCTGAAATCATATTACCCAAATGGATGGCAAAAATCGGTACCAAACTTCCCGGCAAACCTCCACGCTTTGTTTTGGTCTCCGTATTGAATACCATGCTGAAAAAAGGTTTACTACCTGCCGATATGGAACTTTTTGCCGGAAGAAAATTCGAAATCGAAGTTTTGGATGCCGGTATCAAAGTGCGGTTTAGTGCCGATACGGAAAAATTCCTGGACGACAACTTCAGCGGCGCCCCCGATCTGAGGCTGGCCGCCAACGGTATAGACTTCATGCGCATGATGATGCGCGAGGAAGATCCCGATACCTTATTTTTCAACCGTAAATTGCAAATTGAAGGCGATACGGAACTGGGGTTAATTACCAAAAACTTACTCGACAGCGTCGAGTGGCCTTTCAGCGAATGGTTCCTGAAACGCAGTACGTCCACTTTGGATTGATTAATTTTGGTTGAACCAAAAACAAAGGCCGTCTGAATGTTTCAGACGGCCTTTTGTATGTTTCTTCCATACGGTTTTATCAAACATAAAAAAAGCGTACCTAGAAAGGTACGCTTTTTTTCAATCTAACTCAAAATTAGAATTTTGCGCCAGACTCATTTGCCATAAAGTCAACAGCTGCTTTAACTTCATCATCGCTCAGGCTACCATTGCCACCTTTAGCCGGCATAGAATTAAAGCCTTCGATAGCATGTTTGTGCAGAGTGTCTTTACCTTGTTTAATGCGAGGAGCCCAGTCTTCTTTTTTACCTACGACAGGAGCGCCTGGAATCAAACCGCCATGACATGTTTTACAGTTGGCTTCAAAAACAGCTTTGCCGTCTACCTTAACCGGAGCTGCTTCTGCTTTTTCAGCAGGTTTGGCTTCAGCAGCAGGAGCAGCTTTAGCATCTGAAGCAGCTTTAGCATCTGAAGCAGCTTTATCGGCAGCAGGAGCCGAAGCAGCCGCTGGAGCAGAAGCATCGGCAGGTTGAGCTGCCGGAGCAGGCTCGGCTTTTTTAGCAGGAGCTTTTTTACCGTCTTTGTTGGACAAACCCCAAACATAAGCGGTCATGATGTGCAGCTTGTCTTTGTCGAGGAAGTGACCCCAAGCAGGCATTTGGCTGCTGCGACCGTTGGTAATGGTTTCGGTAATCGCTTTTTGAGTACCGCCCCACAACCATACATCGTCGGTCAGATTCGGGCCGAGGCCTTGGATACCTTGACCTTTGTCGCCGTGACAAGTGAAACAGTTGGCAGGTGGGCCGCTAAACAAGGCTTTACCGCGTTCTGCACGTTCTTCGTCGTATTGACCTTTAGGTTTAGAAAGGGACATAACATACTGTGTTACATTTTTCACGCCTTCTTCACCCAAAGCAGGACCCCATGCAGGCATGGCGGCAGTACGGCCTTTTTCAATGGTTTCCTGAATTTTTTCAGGCTCGCCACCCCACAACCAGTCATCGTCAGTCAGATTTGGGAAGCCTTTAGAGCCTTTAGCATCTGAACCGTGACATTGGATACAGTAGGTATTGAAAAGGTTTTGACCAATGGCACGTGCTTCAGGATTTTTAGCCACTTGGTCAATCGGCATATTGGAAAATTTAGCATACACTTTACCGTATTGCTGATTGGCTTTGGCAACTTCTTCTTCATATTGACCATGGCTGCTCCAGCCCCACAGGCCTTTGTAATCGCCGATACCTGGATACATAATCAGGTAGCCGACGCCAAACAGCCATGTGCAGACATAAAGCCAAAACCACCAACGTGGCAGAGGGTTGTTGTACTCCGAAATGCCGTCCCACTCATGACCTGTGGTTTTTACTTCTTCGCCTTTTTTAGGGCGTTTCACAACGTTTTGCGAAAGCAGAAGCCAAGCCAGGCCGATGAAGCTGAGCACGACGATAACGGCAATATATATACTCCAGAAACTACTGGTAAATTGGGATGTTGTGTTCATTATTTTGCTCCGTGATCACGGACTGACTGAGCTTGATCGTCCTTTTCAGACGGCCTTTGTTCGTCATTATCGAAAATACTGCTGGCTGCATCATCATAGTTTTTCTTATTGCGTCTATTGAACACAATATAGAGGACTAAAATAAAGCTGATGAATACCCAAACAGTAAAGAGCGAGCGAGCCCAGTTAGCGTCCATGATGTTACCTTACGTTTTTCAATGCCAAGCCCAAGCCTTGCAGGTAGGCGATAACAGCGTCCAGCTCTGATTTGTTGGCCAGCATTTCAGGTGCTTTGGCAATTTCTTCATCGCTGTAAGGTGTACCCACTTTACGCAGGGCTTTCATATGCGCCACAGTTGCCTCGGCATCGACTTTATTGCGTGCGAGCCATGGAAATGCAGGCATATTGGACTCCGGCACAACGTCGCGCGGGTTCAGCAGGTGGATGCGGTGCCACTCATCAGAATAGCGACCACCGACACGAGCCAAATCCGGACCGGTACGTTTAGAACCCCATTGGAACGGATGGTCATAAACAGACTCACCGGCAACGGAGTAGTGGCCGTAACGTTCAGTTTCTGCACGGAATGGACGAATCATTTGAGAGTGGCAGTTGTAGCAGCCTTCGCGTACGTAAATATCACGACCGGCCACTTGCAAGGCGTTGTATGGTTTCACGCCTGGCGCAGGTTCAGTAACTGCCTTGGAGAAGAACAGCGGGACAGCCTCGATCAGAAGGCCGACGCTGACTACAAGCAGGGTGAATACAATCAGTACACCAACTTTTTCTTCAGCTAATTGTTGCAATTTCATTTTGGTAGCCTATCTTTCTTATTATTAGTGGTGTTGGGTTTGAGAAACCGCAGGAATCTCAGCATCAACCGCTTTACCACTGATAGCAGTACGGTAAACGTTATATGCCATGATGCACATACCGCTCAGGTACAGAAGACCGCCGGTGAAACGAATCATGTAGTAAGGCATGGTACGTTTTACAGATTCGACAAAGGAATAAGTCAGTGTGCCGTCTTCGTTCAAAGAACCCCACATCAGGCCTTGCATCACACCGGCAATCCACATCGCGGCGATATACAGAACCACACCGATGGTTGCAATCCAGAAATGCGCTTCAACCAATTTGGTGCTGTACATTTCGTTTTTACCGAAGAGGCGTGGGATCATGTAGTAAACGGAACCGATGGTTACGAAGCCTACCCAACCCAATGCACCGGCATGAACGTGCGCAACAGTCCAGTCAGTATAGTGGCTCAGAGCGTTAACTGTTTTGATAGACATCATCGGGCCTTCGAAGGTAGACATACCGTAGAAGGACAGAGATACGATCAAGAATTTCAAAATCGGGTCGGTACGCAGTTTGTCCCATGCACCAGACAGAGTCATGATACCGTTGATCATACCGCCCCAAGAAGGTGCGAACAGGATCAAAGACAATACCATACCCAAAGATTGAGTCCAGTCAGGCAATGCGGTGTAGTGCAAGTGGTGTGAACCAGCCCACATATAAGTGAAAATCAAAGCCCAGAAGTGAACAACGGACAAGCGGTAAGAGTAAATAGGACGGCCTGCTTGTTTTGGTACGAAATAGTACATCATACCCAAGAAGCCGGCTGTCAGGAAAAAGCCCACCGCATTGTGGCCGTACCACCATTGAACCATCGCATCAATCGCACCTGCGTAAACCGGGTAAGATTTCATCAAACCGGCAGGGATGCTGATATTATTGACGATGTGCAACAGCGCAACGGCCAAGATAAAGCCGCCGTAGAACCAGTTGGCAACGTAAATATGTTTGATTTTACGTTTGGCAATCGTACCGAAGAATACGATGGCGTAGGCAACCCACACCAGCGTAATCAAAATGTCGATAGGCCATTCCAACTCGGCGTATTCTTTACCTTGGGTGTAACCCATAGGCAAGCTGATGGCCGCAGCCACGATAACAGCCTGCCAACCCCAGAAGGTAAATGCAGGCAGCCAACCGCCAAACAGACGGGTATTACATGTACGTTGAACAACGTAGTATGATGTACCGATCAAACCGCAACCGCCGAATGCAAAAATAACCGCATTGGTGTGCAGAGGACGCAGGCGACCGAAGTGGAACCAAGGTCCGATATTGGATAAATCGAGGGCCGGAGCAAAAAGCTGGGCAGCGACGATAACGCCGACCAACATGCCCACAATACCCCAAACTACAGTCATGATGGCGAACTGGCGCACCACTTTGTAGTTATAAGTTTGTGTGTCCATGGAAGTCTCCATAAATTATGGGTATAAAAAATTTTTATCTCACCCCAACCCCTGCATTTACGAAAAGCGCAATACGGCCAAGGCTCAAATTTTTCTAAATTTAACATAGACACCACAACATGCCAAGCAAAATTACATTCCACATTGCATAAAATATTTAGTAAGACATAAATTCATTTCTTTTATAATCAATAAATTATTAAAACATACGCATTAAATCAGACGTGGTATTTTTTCAAGCCCCCTTTTTCATACAGTTTTATTGATATAGATTAAGCCCACCCCTTAAACCCCCTTATTCTTAATAAACTTTAGCAAATTAACCAATAGTTATGATTAATTACAAAATTACTCCCAACTTTCTGTCTCATGAATGGCACATCACCTTATCATTCACTCAAACTGATGATTCAGAAACAGAAATCAGCTTACCCAACTGGGTTCCCGGCAGCTACCTCATCCGTGACTTTGCCCGCCATATCACGCACATCAGCGCGCGCTGCAACGGCAAAGCCCAGCTGCTGACACAAACCAGCAAAAACCATTGGCAAACCCCTGCTCTCAGTGGAGAGTGGGAAATTTACTACACTGTTTACGCATTCGACTTATCAGTTCGCGGCTCGTTCCTCAGCACCGAGCGTGGCTTTTTCGACGGCGCATGCCTATTCTTAAAAGTACACGGACAAGAGGAACAACCGCACCAAGTCGAATTTCCTACCCTGCCACACACATGGCAGATAGCCACAACCCTGCCACAAATTTCGGCGACCACTTTTCAGACGGCCTCATATGCCGAGCTTATTGATCACCCTGTTGAAACAGGCATCATCGAATTCCTCGACTTTGAAGCACAAGGTATTCCCCACCGTATTGCATTAAGCGGTATCTACCCCGATTTCGACCTCACCCGCTTCCTCGCCGATATTCAAAAAATCTGCGAAACCGAGTTGGCGATGTTCCCTTCCCCTGCCCCGTTTACCGAATACCTTTTCCTACTACATCTGGGAGACAACCTCTACGGCGGACTGGAACACATCAGCAGCACCGCCCTACTCGCCGACCGCCACAGTCTGCCATCTTACGATATGGGCGAAGCCGACAAAGCCTATACCGAATTACTCGGTCTATTCTCCCATGAATACTTCCACGCATGGAACGTCAAATCCATCAAACCGGCCGTCTTCGCACCTTACAATCTCGACCAAGAAAACTATACCGAGCAACTTTGGGCATTTGAAGGCATTACCTCCTACTACGACGACCTCTTTCTTGCTAGAAGCAAAACCATCAGCCCCGAAGCCTACCTTACCCTGCTTGCACAAGGCATCACACGCGTACAGCAAACACATGGCCGTCTGAAACAAACACTTGCCCAATCCAGTTTCAGCGCATGGGACAAGTTCTACAAACAAGACGAAAACAGCCCCAACGCCATCGTCAGCTACTATCAAAAAGGCGCACTGGCCGCACTTTGCCTCGACCTCATCATCCGTGAGAAAAGCCAAGGCAAATACACCCTCGACAGCGTGATGCAGCAACACTATCTCGATTGGTGCAACACCCATCAAGGCATACCCGAAAAACACTGGCAATCCCGTTGCCAAGAAATGACCGGTTTAGATTTAGAAACCTTCTTTCAGACGGCCTTATACAGTACCGATGATCTTCCGCTCGCAGAATGCCTGCAAAGCGTAGGTGTCAAACTCGACTTTATTCCCCTACCACGCCAGCACGGCGGAGCATTTGCCACCGAACCCCAATCGGTTGCCCCCGCCAACGATTTGGGCGCACGTTTCAAACAAAACAGCGATCATGCCGTCCTGACTCATGTATTTAATGGCGGTAGCGCAGAAAATGCCGGACTCTGCCCGCAAGATAAAATCATCGCCTTAGGCGGCTATGCCTGCAACGACCTTGCAGCGCAGTGGGGCAAACTGCCTATCGGCACGCGCACCACCATCCATTTCTTCCGCCAAGGCCTATTGCGTGAAACCAGCATCACAGTTCAAGCAGCAGAAGCCAATACTGCCCTGCTGCACATTACCGATCGCCAAAAACTCGAAAACTGGTTGTACAATCATTAAATAAAACTTCAAACGGCCTGCCACTTCCTAGGCCGTCTGAAATCAACATATCCATTTAATATAAAGAAAGGAAAAACTATGCCTATCCGTAAACTGACCGACACCCTCTATATCGCCCCTCAGCTGACCGAAGCCGACGTCCAAGAAGCCGTACGTCTCGACATCAAAACCATCATCTGCAATCGCCCGGACGGCGAAGAAGAAAACCAACCGGCTTTTGCCGAAGTACAAAACTGGTTTAAAGAGGCTGGCATCAACCAATTTTCCCACCAGCCCGTCGTTGCGCCTCAAATCACCGTAGCCGATGTTGCAGCCTTCCAAAATCTGTTGCAACAATCTCCGGCTCCCATTCTTGCCTTCTGCCGCACCGGCACTCGCTGCTCCCTGCTTTGGGGTTATCATCAAGTGCAACACGGCGCATCTGTAGCCGAAGTAGTTGCCGCAGCCGAACAGGCAGGCGTCAACCTCAGTAACTTTGAAGCCCGCCTGCAAGAAGCCAAAGATAAAGGTTTGGCTTAATACTTTATTTATATACTAAGTAGCAGCCTTCAAACCAATCAGGCCGTCTGAAACCCATTTTTCAGACGGCCTAATGACTTTTATTCACAATCAAACCTTATTTTTAATTTATTTCCACTATCCTAAAAATATATTTTCTAAATCAAGCCCGAATTGACCTGTATCAATACCCTAACCCTATTTTCATTTATAATGCCTTTCAATGCTTCAGGGTCAAGCCCGAATCATCCAGTTTTCCTCTATAAGAGCCAGCTCTCTTATTAAATGATTTTTCTTTCCTCTTGATGTGTGTGTGTTTGGGTGTGGCCGAAAGCCACCCCCTTTTTTTTATACCTACCCTCTTTAAGGCCGAGACCTTTGCAAAATTCCCCAAAATCCCCTAAATGTCTTGGTTGGAATTTAGGGAATTTTGGGGAATTTTGCAAAGGTCTCAATATGCCTGTGTTGGACGTGATTTCCGCCGGCGCGAAAGCCGCGCTGACAACGACGCGCAACAATAAAATCGGCATTATCGCCACCAATACGACAGTCAACAGCAATGCTTATGCGCGCGCCATCCATAGGAACAACCCTGATACGCTCGTCCGCACGCAGGCTGCGCCGCTGCTCGTCCCTTTGGTGGAGGAAGGTTGGTTGGAACATGAAGTTACCCGCCTGACCGTATGCGAATACCTCAAACCATTGCTTGCAGACGGCATCGATACGCTGGTGTTGGGCTGCACGCACTTTCCCTTGCTCAAGCCCTTAATCGGTAGGGAGGCGGGTAATGTCGCGTTGGTTGATTCTGCAATTACGACGGCTGAAGAAACAGCACGCGTCCTTGCGCAGGAGGGATTTCTCAATACTGACAACAATAATCCCGACTATCGTTTTTATGTCAGCGATATTCCTTTGAAATTCAGAATGATAGGCGAACGTTTTCTAAGTAGAACGATGGAGCAGATTGAAATGGTGTCTTTGGGTTAGTCAAGGTTTGCTCAAACACCCGCATATCCGGAGTAAGGATGTGCGGGTGTTTTTTGTGAAGGTACGTCAGAAAATGTTTGCAAATTACATTTTAAGTTAATAAAATATAAACTATTATCATTTTTAAAAAAGTTGATATGAAAAATTCACTTATTGCCCAAGCAGCCGGTATCCTGCCTGTGCTGCTGCTTTCTGCCTGCGCGGGTGGCGGCAGTTTCGATTTGGACAGCGTGGAAACGAAACAGCACAACCCGCAGTCCGAAGCACCGAAATACCAAGACGAACAGACTGAAAAACCGGCAAAACCCGATGAAGCGCAGGCGGCGGAAAACGACCGTCCGGTTTACGGTTTTGCAGCCAAAATACCGCGTCGGAACTGGCACCCGAAAAATAAAGAAGATCATAAGGCATTATCAGAAGCGGATTGGGAGAAATTAGGTGCGGGTGAGCCGGGTGAGTTTCCCCAAAAGAATGAGATTTTTGCGATGGATAAGGGTACGCTGAACGAATCCATCACAACGGGCGATGGCAAAAGCCGTGTGGAAGGATACACGGATTTCCAATATGTCCGCTCGGGCTATATCTACCGCAACGGTGCCAATAAAATCGATTTCAAAAACAATATCGCCCTTTCCGGCGCGGACGGCTACCTTTTCTACAAAGGCAGCAATCCTTCCCAAGCTCTGCCGATGGGCAAGTCGATTTACAAAGGCACTTGGGATTATGTAACCGATGCCAAGGAAAAACAGAAGTTTTCCCAGTTGGGTAATTCGCAAGCGGGCGATAGGTACGGGGCTTTGTCTGCCGAGGAAGCGGATGTGTTGCGCAATAAAAGCGAGGCACCGGAAGGTCAGACCGATTTTGGGCTGACCAGCGAGTTTGAGGTGGACTTCGCCGCCAAGACCATGACCGGCGCGCTCTACCGCAATAACCGGATTACCCATAACGAAACCGAAAATAAAGCCAAACAAATTAAACGTTACGACATTCAGGCTAACCTGCACGGTAACCGTTTCAAAGGTAAGGCGTTGGCTGCAGATAAAGATACTGGGAACGGTCATCCCTTTGTTTCTGATTCTGATAGTCTGGAAGGTGGTTTCTACGGGCCTCAGGGCGATGAGTTGGGCGGCAAGTTTTTGGCAAACGATAAGAAAGTGCTTGCCGTATTCAGCGCGAAACAGAAAGACGGTGCAGAAAAACCATTGGCTGAAACCTTTATGGACGCTTACCGCATCGGTGCGGATTTTGTGAAAAAACAGATAGACAGCTTTGGCAACGTGGCCAAACTGCTGATTGACGGCGTAGAGCTTGCGCTTGTGCCGTCCGAAGGCACTCAGACGGCATTCCAGCATGTATTTGAGAAAGACGGTGTGAAGGTGTCGGTATGCTGCTCCAATTTGGATTACCTGCATTTCGGGGTGTTGGAACACGGCGGTTCGCACGATATGTTCCTGCAGGGCAGCCGTACGCCGGTTTCCGATATGCCTGTAACGGCGGGAGAGGCGGTATATCGCGGTACATGGTCGGGTACTATTGTTAATGGTACGAGCTGGAGTGCCGAACCTTCCAATAAGGAAGGCGGTAACCGGGCGGAGTTTAAAGTTAATTTTGCCGAGAAAACCCTCAACGGTATGCTGACGGCGAAAGACCGCATTGCCCCCGTATTCACCATCACTGCCACGATTCAGGGCAACGGTTTTTCAGGTGTGGCGAAAACCGGTGAAAACGGCTTTGCATTAGATCCGAAAAATACCATCGATCCGAAACGGACGAATATCCGTGCAGATGTGTCCGGCGGCTTCTACGGCAAAACCGCCATTGAGATGGGCGGATCGTTCTCCGGAAATACATTGGAGGGAGAAAGCGGCAAGGCGGCAGTGGTATTCGGTACGAAACGCCAACAGCTTGTCCGGTAAACTGGGCTGCCGGTTGACAGAGGAAAGTTCTTCAGACGGCATATCGGTTTTAAATGCCGTCTGAAGGCAGTAAGTAGAGAAATGATATGAAACAGCAACATTTGTTCCGATTAAATATTTTATGCCTGTCGCTGATGACTGCGCTGCCTGCTTATGCGGATGTTTTACCGTCTGGACAAGTGTGGGAAAAGCAGCTCGATACCGTGCAGGTCAATGCGAAAAAACAGAAAACCCGCCGTGATAACGAAGTAACCGGGCTGGGCAAGCTGGTCAAATCTTCCGAGACGCTAAGTAAAGAACAGGTTTTGAATATCCGAGACCTGACCCGTTACGATCCGGGTATTGCCGTGGTCGAACAGGGTCGGGGCGCAAGTTCCGGCTATTCAATACGCGGCATGGATAAAAACCGCGTTTCCTTAACGGTAGACGGCGTTTCGCAAATACAGTCCTACACCGCGCAGGCGGCATTGGGTGGGACGAGGACGGCGGGCAGCAGCGGCGCAATCAATGAAATTGAGTATGAAAACGTTAAGGCCGTTGAAATCAGCAAGGGTTCGAATTCATCAGAATACGGAAACGGCGCATTGGCAGGTTCGGTCGCATTTCAAACCAAAACCGCAGCCGACATTATCGGAGAGGGAAAACAGTGGGGCATTCAGAGTAAAACTGCCTATTCTGGAAAAGACCATGCCCTGACACAGTCCCTTGCGCTTGCAGGACGCAGCGGCGGCGCGGAAGCCCTCCTTATTTATACTAAACGGCGGGGGCAGGAAATCCATGCGCATAAAGATGCTGGTAAAGGTGTGCAGAGTTTCAACCGGCTGATGCCGGTCGAGGATACCCATCCGTACGCAAATTTCATTGTCGAAGAGGAATGTTCCAATGGATATGCGGCCTGTAAAGACAATGCGAAAAAAGATGCTTTGGCCAAAGATGAGCGCAAAACCGTCAGCACGCAGGATTATACCGGCCCCAGCCGCTTCCTTGCGGACCCGCTTGAGTATGGCAGCCAATCATGGCTGTTCCGACCGGGTTGGCATTTGGACAACCGCCATTATGTCGGAGCCGTTCTTGAACGTACGCAGCAGACCTTTGATACACGGGATATGACTGTTCCTGCCTATTTTACCGAGGCCGATCTGAATGAAAGTGTCCGGAGAAACGGTACGCCGAGCGGCTTTGGCAAATATTCGGGCAATAATAAGGCCGAAAGGCTGTTTGTTCAGGGAGAGGGCGGTACATTGCAGGGTATCGGTTACGGTACCGGCGTGTTTTATGATGAACGCCATACTAAAAACCGGTACGGGGTCGAATATGTTTACCATAATGCTGACAAGGATACCTGGGCCGATTACGCCCGACTTTCTTATGACCGGCAAGGTATAGATTTGGACAACCGTTTGCAGCAGACGCATTGCTCTCACGACGGTTCGGATAAAAATTGCCGTCCCGACGGCAATAAACCGTATTCCTTCTATAAATCCGACCGGATGATTTATGAAGAAAGCCGAAACCTGTTCCAAGCAGTATTTAAAAAGGCATTTGATACGGCCAAAATCCGTCACAATTTGAGTATCAATCTAGGGTACGACCGCTTTAAGTCGCAATTGTCCCACAGCGATTATTATCTTCAAAACGCAGTTCAGGCATATGGATCGAAAATCCCGGAAGGGGCGCAGTCACCCAACGGAAGCCAAGGCAAACCGTATTGGGTGTCTATCGGCAAGACCACGGTCAATACATCGCCGATATGCCGTTTCGGCAATAACACCTATACAGACTGCACACCGAGGAATATCGGCGGCAACGGTTATTATGCAGCCGTTCAAGACAATGTTCGTTTGGGCAGGTGGGCGGATGTCGGAGCAGGCATACGTTACGATTATCGCAGTACGCATTCGGAAGATAAGAGTGTCTCTACCGGCACTCACCGCAACCTTTCTTGGAACGCAGGCGTAGTCCTCAAGCCTTTCACCTGGATGGATTTGACTTATCGCGCTTCTACGGGCTTCCGTCTACCGTCGTTTGCCGAAATGTACGGCTGGAGAGCCGGGGAGTCTTTGAAAACGTTGGATCTGAAACCGGAAAAATCCTTTAATAGAGAGACAGGTATTGTATTTAAAGGGGACTTCGGCAATTTGGAAGCCAGCTATTTCAACAATGCTTATCGCGACCTGATTGCATTCGGTTATGAAACCCGAACTCAAAACGGGCAAACTTCGGCTTCTGGCGACCCCGGATATCGAAATGCTCAAAATGCACGGATAGCCGGTATCAATATTTTGGGTAAAATCGATTGGCACGGTGTATGGGGCGGGTTGCCGGACGGGTTGTATTCCACGCTTGCCTATAACCGCATCAAGGTCAAAGATGCCGATATACGCGCCGACAGGACGTTTGTAACTTCATATCTCTTTGATGCCGTCCAACCTTCACGATATGTATTGGGTTTGGGTTACGACCATCCTGACGGAATATGGGGTATCAATACGATGTTTACTTATTCCAAGGCAAAATCTGTTGACGAACTGCTAGGCAGCCAGGCGCTGTTGAACGGTAATGCCAATGCTAAAAAAGCAGCATCACGGCGGACGCGGCCTTGGCATGTTACGGATGTTTCCGGATATTACAATATCAAGAAACACCTGACCCTGCGCGCAGGCGTGTATAACCTCTTCAACTACCGGTATACCACTTGGGAGTCTGTAAGGCAGACTGCCGAAGGAGCGGTCAATAGGCACAATAATGTCGGCAGGTATAACCGCTACGCCGCACCGGGACGAAATTACACCCTGACTTTGGAGATGAAGTTTTAACCTAAGCAACCGTGCATCAAGGCAATAGGAGACCTTTGCAAAATTCCCCAAAATCCCCT
>NZ_KV792656.1:0-1833 GCF_001808255.1 Neisseria sp. HMSC15G01 | reverse complement strand
GGGGATTTTGGGGAATTTTGCAAAGGTCTCAGATTATCTGAAAATAAGATTCAAGGTTTTCAGACGACCTTTTAGCGGGTAAATTGCTCTCTAGATTGTTGTTACCGTAAAAGGTCGTCTGAAAATCCTATCCGATCAAAAACAAACCGCCCTTTCGAGCGGTTTGTTTTCAGCTTAAACAGACAGTTATTGTTTTTTGCCGCCGAATACACCGAAGGCATTGTTACTTTTATCTTCTTTGTCATGATAACTGTATCGTCCCGCCATTTCGGCAGCTTTGTCACCGTAGAATCCGCCAGTTACAGAGCCTTGTGCATCTGAAGAAGTCCATTTACCGTTAAAGCTGCTGCCTGTAATATCTGCAGTAAAGGCTCGTTCATTCATGAACCATCTGTCACCACTATTGATTTTACCTGCGATAGTCTTGGTATCGAAGTTGACATCTGCGGTAAACGAACCGGTAGTACGGTAGCCTCCTGTATCACCCACCCAGTTTTCCTTATTATCCAAGTTGCGGGCACGGAAATTCAACACATCGCCGGCATACTTGGCTGTCCCTGACGGTAGAGAGGCACTCATTACCCCCTGAACAAACAAGGAGTAGGCATTATCGGCAAGTTTTGCCGCACCGAAGACAACATTGCTCAAATTGCCTGAAGCAACAAACGATTTGTAGTCCGAACCCAATTCAGTTCGATAGAGCTTGTTGGTAACAGGTGACAAAGCGATTGTCGTACCGTTGATAACGACTTTGGTCAAATCGGCGATATTCGATAAGAAGTATTGCTCGCCTGTTTCACCTTTTTTCAATTCAGCTGCGGCGGCATCATCTTTAGGTTTGGTTACGGGCGCATCAGGTTTGGCAACCGGCGCATCAGGCTGTCCGCCTGCTTGAGCTGCCGCATCTTGGCGTTTTGCACCAAACACACCGCGCGCCACTACGTCTTCATCACGTTGGTTTTTGCCTGCCGCACTATTATGTACCGGCAAGTTGGTCTGCCTTCGCGCCAAAGAATCCGCCTTGCATCGTACCTTGCTTGTTGGAGAAGGTGTTGCCGTGCAAATCGCCATTGAAAGACAAATTTTCCGCCATATCGCGCGCATTGGATTTGACGACACCTGCAATCCTATCGCCACCGCTACCACCGCCAACCGTTTGATCGGAATAGCGGTTGATGCCGACATTGATGGTTTTTTGGTCGAAATTGACTCTTGCGGTAACATCGGTTGCTTTGGCGGCAGAATACAGATTGGCCAGCTTGGCTTGCGAACCGGTTTCAAAAATTTCTTGCAGACCTCTTGTATCGATCGGCAGTCCGTTTGGGAAATGCAGGCCGATGCCTTTATAGGTTGCATCCCCTCTTTGGGCTGCAACGGTATCGCTGCCTGATGGCGTGCCTTGGACAAACAACGCCTGTTTCACATCACGCAGATCGCTGACATCGGCAACACCGCCGTAACGAACGTCAGGCAGCAGGTCGCCGCTGTGTACCGCATATTGTGCTGCATCGGCTTTACCGCCGTTCGTACTTCTTTCGCCCAACGTGAACTCACCTGCTTTAACGTCTTTGGTATTAATGGCGACACCATCAAGTACGACGCTGTTTTTATCCGAAGCAGTCGGAGCTTCGGTTTTGGCATATTCCAAATCGCCGGTTTCACGCTTTTTCGCTACCAAGACACCGCCATCCAAAGCCTTGCTCATTACTTTGCCTTCACCGCCAAAACCTTGACCTGAATTGGCCTCATTGGCTTTCTTAGCTTCCTCAGCTTTCTTGGCCTCTTCAGCTTTCTTAGCGTCTTCAGCTTTCTTGGCTTCTTCAGCTTTCTTGG
>NZ_KV792655.1:49659-97824 GCF_001808255.1 Neisseria sp. HMSC15G01 | reverse complement strand
TGTTTGAACCTGTTGAAAGCGGCTAACAGGCTAAATGTGCCTGTTGTTGCTTAAAAGGCGGCCCGGATGCCTGATTAATCAGGTATCCAAGGGGAATTAAGGGGATATTTGGGTAAAATCAGTGGATATTTGAAACAAAAACAGCCGAAAACCTGTGTTTAGGTTTCGGCTGTTGGGGGAAAGGAATTTTGCAAAGGTCTCAGACTCATTAAAAGCACAAAAAAGGCCGTCTGATTTTTTCAGACGGCCTCTATGGTTTAAAAAGATGATAAGGCTATTTCCCGGCTACTTCTTCATCTTTTATAAAATCCGATACGCCATGAACACAGCGGATTTTGCGTTCCGACAAGGTTGCCTCCAACAAGGCATCGTTTTGCGGCAAAGAATCGCGTTCTGCCTCATTGTGCCAGAGGTGGTACGCAATGCCGGCAAATTTCAAATTATGGCGTTTCATACCATTATGATAGCAACGGGCGACAAATTCGCTGTCTTCCCTGCCCCAACCGACAAAGCTATTGTCAAACCCGTTGACGGCAAGCGCATCGCTGCGGAAAAAGCCCATATTGCAAGTTTTGATGCCTTTGTGTTTGCGGTTGCCTTTTCGGCCTGCCAATTTGGCCAAACAACAGCAGCGCAAGGCGGAAAGCCGTTTTTCTATCCCCGAGCTGAACATAGACAAGGCAGGTAAATCGCCTTCGTCCAAAATATCCTGCGTTTTATCCTCAGTCAAAATCACGCGGGAACCCTGTATCAGACGGCCTTTGCGGGCAATCTTCAAATGATCGGCGATAAAAGACGGATCCAAAACCATATCGCCGTCAATCAACACAATATAATCGCTTTTCGCCTGCGCCAGCGCACGGTTGCGCGATTCGGCGGCACGAAAGCCTCTATCCGGCTGCCATGAATGTTTAACAGGAATGCTTGTCCTACGGCGGATAAAATCAACCACTTCGGCAGTTTCCTGCCTTGAGCCGTCATCCGCGACAATAATCTCATCCGGCAGATGGGTTTGCGATAAAGCCGATTTCAACACCAGCTCCAAAGCATCGGGGCGGTTGTAAGTGGTGATGATGAGGGAGACGGTTATCGTGCGGTTGCGCTCGTAGAGTTTGACATATTTGTAATACGAACCTTGCGCGTTGGACACCGAAATCGTCAGCCCGTCCGCCCCATAGGCAAAACCGCGCTTGAGCAGGTAATTTTTCACAAACGATACGCCGCCATGCAGCAAAGCCTTAAACGGCGAGCTGTCTTTCTTAAAGCGGTTTTCTTCCGCATACAGCGAACTGTACTGCTGCATTTTCTGAATCAGCCCTTCGGCGTTTTCAAAAGAATAATGTTTCAGACGGCCATCAAGTTGTTTAACCTTGGCTTCCTGCGGCAACACCAAAGACTCATGCACCTGACGGTCAGAAAAACGGGTAAATCTGCGATGATAAAGGCGCGGAATAATATCCGGATACCAGCCGCAGCCTTTAATCAGTCTGCCGTGGTAATGGTTCAGGCGGGAAAGCGAAAAGATATGTTCCTTCTCATTTTCCAAAACGGCCGCACGAATCGATTCGATTAAAGTCTCATCCGCCACTTCATCACTGTCTATGCTGAAAATCCAATCGTTTTGCGCCAGTCTGGCCGCCAGATTTTTCATCGGGCCAAACCCGATAAAGTCATGCTTGTAATAGCTGACATTGGGAAAGCCCTTAGCAATTTCAAAAGTACGGTCGGTCGAGCCGTTGTCCAACAGCAGGACTTCGTCAAAGTCTTTCAACGCACTCAAAACTTCTGAAAGATAACGTTCTGAATTTTTTACCAACATGGCGGCGGTTGCCGGAATTGTGTGCATCATAAAAAGGCCGTCTGAAAAAGGAAGCTGTATTTTAACCGATATACCGCTACAATATGTCCTCCTTTTTTCAGACGGCCTGACTCATGCAGCTTATTCTTGCCCCCATGCAGGGGCTGGTGGACGATGTGATGCGCGACCTGTTGACGCGCATTGGCGGATTTGACGAATGCGTCAGCGAATTTGTCCGCATTACGCACACGGTCCACTCACGCGCCACTTGGCTTAAATATGTTCCCGAAATCGCCCATGCCAACCGCACGCCGGCCGGCACGCCCTGTACTGTCCAACTTTTGGGCAGCGATGCGGAAAACATGGCCGTCAATGCTTTAGAAGCCGTGCGTTTCGGGGCGGACAAAATCGACCTCAACTTCGGCTGCCCCGCACCGACGGTCAACAAACACAAAGGCGGCGCGGTCTTGCTCAAAGAGCCCGACTTGATTTACCACATCGTCCACACCCTGCGCCAACGCCTTCCGCAACACATTCCGCTGACTGCCAAGATGCGGCTCGGTTATGAAGATAAAAGTCTGGCATTGGAATGTGCTTCCGCGATTGAAAACGGCGGCGCATGTGCATTAACCGTCCATGCGCGCACCAAAGTCGAAGGCTACGAACCGCCGGCACATTGGGAATGGGTGCGCAAAATCCGCGATGCAGTCAGTATTCCCGTTACTGCCAACGGCGATGTATTCAGCCTTCAAGACTATCTCGACATTAAAACCGTCAGCGGATGCGACAGCGTGATGCTCGGGCGCGGCGCAGTTATCCGTCCCGACTTGGCGCGGCAAATCAAGCAATATGAAAACGGCGAAACAGTCAAAGATACCGACTTTGCCGAAGTCTCCTCATGGATAGTCCAATTCTTCGACTTATGCCTTGCCAAAGAAGCCAACAACAAATATCCGGTTGCCCGCTTGAAACAGTGGCTGGGCATGATGAAAAAAGAGTTTGAACAGGCGCAGGTATTGTTTGACCGTATCCGCGCCGTTAAAGAAGCGGATGAAGTAAAACAGATTCTGCTGTCATTTGAACAAGAGATGCATTCATGATTCAAAAAGGCCGTCTGAATTTCAGACGGCCTTTAATATGATTACTGACAGATATAATCAGCCAACAGTCTGCCTTTTTCTGCACTGGCTGCATTAGCCATATTCACCTGTCTGGTCTCAGGGCCATTCTTGGATTTCAGGGCTTCACCATATTTTCTGGCAAACTCTTTATTGGCACTGGTCACCCTTGACTCAGTGGAATCCAATATAAAACCGTCTTGCTCATATTTGCCTTGCGCAGTAATAATCAAGATATTTTCAGGCGAAGGATAATCCGGAAAATTAACATAGTTGGTAACCAGCTTGTAGGAAACGCCTTTGCCGTGTTTCATATCCTGACAGATGCCGTTAGGCGCGGTAAAGACTGCATGGCCGATCCGACTACGTCCGAAATCGTAAAAATCGACTCTCTTAGCAGTAGCCAACAGTTTTCTATCATTGTCGTCATTAATATTTAATGACTTGCCGTTTACCAAAAACAGGGTTGGCAACAAGGGGCTGCCATAAGATGCTTCCAAATTATATGCTTCGCCCAACAGCTTGCCCTGACGATACACTGTCAAGACAGGCTTTTTCAGACCATTTTCCGGATTACCGGTTTTCTTAAAAGAAATCTTCTGAAGTACATTGCCAAATTCATAATAAGGCCGCGACTGCACGCCTGTTTTCGCATCCTGCAGGGCGCTCCAGTCTCCGTCCGTCGTTTGGGCGCATGCAGTCACAGCAGCAAACAGAATACCCGATAGTAAAACTTTAGAATGTTTCATTCATAAACTCCTTCTCAAGTAAACAAAAGAACGGATGTGTGCCTTTACTGCCTAATTTTGTTTCTTTCTTTATTAAAATTTTAGAACTATTGCACTAACTTAGCAAGGGATTAAAGAACAGGCCGTCTGAACATTCAGACGGCCTTGATTAAGCTCAAATTTTAAGAAGCCAAAACGCGGTGGAACAAAATCTCATTTTCCAAATGGATATGGTCTTTCAAATCATCCACCATCTCTTTGGCCAAAGTATACAAACGGGTCCAGCTGCCGCAAGCGCCTTCGGGAAGTTCAAAATTATTGGTCAATTCTTCCAGACGCGCGATGGCTTGGTCGTGTTCTTCATGCTCGTGCATCATCACGCTGATGGGCATTGCCGCGCCGCGACCCACGCCCTGATTAATCATCGGGAACAACATGCGCTCCTCTTTCATCATGTGCATCAACAGCTCGTTTTGCATATAGGCCAACAAATCAGGAACTTCGGCAGGGAAAGTATCAGCATGAACCTGCGCCACTTTTTGCGCCAGCGGAACCAACTCTTCAAACTGGGCGCGGTGGACATTGTGGTAACGCTGCAAAATATGGTCAATGGTGGAATTGAAAGGTGCGGTTTCCCAAAGGGTAAAGTCGGTCATGGCTGTGTTCCTTTAAAGATTGATATTGGATGAATGTTAGACATAAGGATACACGCTGCAAACGGCTTTGTATAGTTTTTTAATTGCTTAATTAATTGATAATAAAAGTTATTTTCAAAATTAAAATACCAAACAGGCCATCTGAAACATAAAGTCAAAGTTTCAGACGGCCTGCCCTTTTCTTAAATAATCCAACGATATAACGCAATCATTACCGGCATGGTTACCACACAAAGCAAGGTCGTCAACCCATAAATCGCGCTGGCTTTTTGGGCATTTTTGCCGTAAACAACCGCCATTTGGGTAACCGTCGCTGCGGCAGGCGAAGTCGTTGCCAAAAAGCTGATTAAAACAACCGTATCCGCATGCGCATCATGATGGGCAAAACCGCAGGCTTTAACGGCGAAAAGCAATAATACCGGAATCAAAATCAGCCTTAAAAAAGCAACGAGATAAAGCCTCGGCGTCCACATAATCGAGCGTAACGGCAGAGAAGCCAAAAGCATGCCCGCCACCAACATGGCAACCGGGCCAATCATGCCGCCCACCGTCGCCAAAGTATTATCGACAATATGCGGCAGCTTGATTTGAAAGGTAAACATTAGCAGCCCGACCAACATGGATAAGATGTTGATATTGGTAAAAATGGTTTTCCAAGCCACATTGCCTCGGCCGCAAATCAACAGGCGCAGATGCGTCCAAAACAAAAACGTCTGCACCAAGATAAAACCAGTGGTATAAATCACCCATTCCGCACCAAATACCGACATCACCAAAGGGATAATCAAGTTGCCCGAATTACTGTACACCGTCGCCGCGTGTTCGAGCCCATCGAGTTTGAACAAGTGTTTAAACACCCTGCCCAAAACAATCAACACCACATGGAAAAACACCGCCAGCATGACGGAAAGCTTCAGCCCTTCGATAATCTGCGGCGTATTGTCCATCTGAAAGGCATGAATCATGACGGACGGGCTGATCAGGTAAAGCGCGATAACGGAGAGCGTGTAGCTGTTTTCCGATTTCAACAGCCCGGCTTTTACCAAGGCCACGCCCATCAAAACAATCAGCGTCAGCTCGGTAATTTTTCCGGCAAGCAGGAAAGAGGTTTCCATGATAAAAAAGCGGCAAAAACGTTGATTTTACGCTTCTACCGCTTCGCATGCCAAATTCAGACGGCCTCAACATTCAAGACTATCTGAAATTTTCTACCACAGATAGGTTACGCTGGCTCCACCGCCTGCACCACCCTTAGATGCGCCGACAGCAGAACCTTTCACCAGCCATTTGCCGCTGGCGGATACTTTCGATACTCCGACAGCAAAACCGGCCTTTCCGCGCCAAACGCCGCTGCCAATGGATACCGCACCCTGTCCCGGCTGGTAAGCCTGTCCCAGATTACCCACCGCAATCGCAGCGGCAGAGCCGGCATCCGCACGGTCTTCCAGTTTTTTCATTTCTACGCGTGTTTCAGCTCGTATCTGATTGATTTGAGCAGCCACCGCCGACTCTTTTTGCTGACTATCGGCCTGCCATCTTTCCGCAAGCCTTTTAACCTGAGCCACATTTACCGCATCCGTATCCTGAGTACCGGCAGCCACATGGGTAATTTGACGGCTGTCCTTTTCATTGCCAACTGAAACCGCGCCCAATGTCGATTTCCATGTCTTGTCTTCAGATTGACTTGCCGACTGTGTCGCAAAATCATAGCCTGCCTGACCTGCAGCCAAATCTGCGATGCTTTGCGCACCCAGAGCCACCCCTTTCTCGGCTTTACCTTTGGCTTGGAAACCGAGTGCCAAAGATTTCTCTTCCAAAGCCGATGCACCGCCGCCGACTGCCGTACCACCTTCTTTACGCACACTGGAGCTGGTGCCGACAGCCAGACCGTTCAAGGCTGTAGCGGAAGACTCGACACCCAAAGCTACACTGTTTACGGCATTCGATACCGCACGCGTACCAACCGCCACTGCTTGATAACCTTCTGCTTCAGCAGCCGATGCCAGCGCAAGTGATTGAGTTCCACGTGCTTTAGCTCGATCACCTAAGGCCGTCGCGCTGAGCGCATCCGCCTCACTATCTCTGCCGATAGCTACTGCATCAATATTACTTGCCTGAGCGCCATTACCTACCGCAACGGCACGCAAAGCCGAAGCCTTGGACAGCAGACCGACTGCAACGGATTGACCGCCAGAAGCAGCCGCTGCGCCACCGACTGCTACATCATTTGTTCCCTTGGCATGGGCCCGAAAGCCAACCGCCACCGACCGCAATGCCTCCGCTTTGGATTCGCCACCCAAAGCAGTTGCGCTCAAACCGGAAGCGGCAGAATCATAACCCAAAGCCATCGCCTTATAGCCATTTGCTTTAGCCTTGTCGCCAACTGCAGCGGCATTTTCGCCCGATACGGATTCCTTACCGACAGCCAAAGAACCCGTCTTGTGCATGGTTCCAGCAACAATACCTCCGTCCGCATACGCAGTACCGAAAAAAAGCGCTAAAGCCAAACACAAAGGACTGAGCGATACATTCAGTTTCATCTTTATATTCTCCATTTTTTAAATATTAAAAATATCTCGTTCAATCAAATTAATACTTTTGAACTAGTTATATTGTATATATTTTTATTCTTATATTAAATAGTTTGGATAAATATTTTGATTTGTGTCATAAATTTCAAACATCCTGGCAAATGTTCCTGGCCATCTTTCTAAACAACCATCAGTTTCAGACGGCCTGAAGCCTTTTTCCAACAACCCGATATAATTTGCCCTGCCGCAAAGCAAATCAATATAAATCTGCCCGTATATCCGCTATAATCAGCCATTTTCTTCAAACAGGAAACATCATGTCCCCCAGCCGTTTCAATCAAACGGGCCCCAAAATCGGCCTGAGCGTACGCCTTGCAGAAACCCAAGCTGAAATCGAAGCCGCCCAAAGATTGCGCTATCAGGTTTTTGCCCAAGAACTGGGGGCGGAAATCGAAAGCGATGACGGCCGCGATGTCGATCCTTATGATGAACATTGCCACCACCTGCTCGCGTTTGACGATGCAACTGGCGAAGTTATCGGCTGCTACCGCCTGATTACAGAAGAAACCGCAAAAAAAGTCGGCGGCTGGTACAGCGAGCATGAATTCGACCTTGAGCCTTTGAAAGACATTCTGCCGCAAACCGTAGAACTCGGCCGCGCCTGTACCCACCCGGACTACCGCAACGGCGGCTTGGTCATGCTGTTGTGGACCGGTTTGGTCAAATTCATGAAAGACGAAAACCTGCGCTTTATGATTGGTTGCGGCAGTATCGAAATGCGTGACGGCGGCAACGATGCGGCCGGCCTGTATCATGCTTTGAAAGACAAATACCTTGCTCCGGCACAATGGTGTGTCAAACCGCTCAACCCGCTCAAATGGGACAGCATCACGCCGTCTGAAAATCCGCCTGTACCCGCCCTGATCAAAGGCTATCTCAAAGCAGGCGCGTGGTTCTGCGGCGAGCCTTGCGTCGATGAAGCATTCAACTGCGCGGATGTGCTGATCATGATGGACATCAACCACCTTTCCGACCGCTACTTGCAGCGTTTTGCCCCTAAAACCGATTCATAATAAAAGGCCGTCTGAAACTTCAGACGGCCTACCTAATCTTTATAAAAACACACACAATGACCGCCAAAATCCGTTTTATCTTCCGTCTTTTCTGTATTGCCGGCTGCCTTTTGTACGGCATGGCCGAAATGTTTTTTCTGTTTCCCTTTTACAGCAGCAAACGCAAACTGCGCGCAATCCAATTATGGTCGCTGCGCGTGCTCGCTTCCTGCGGCATGAAACTGCAAACTTTCGGCACGCCGCCGCAAGAAGGCCGCGGCCAGATGCTTATCAGTAACCATATTTCATGGTTGGACATTATGGCGGTTAACGGCGCATTCCCCGGCCGTTTTGTGGCTAAAGACGATGTGGCCAAATGGCCTGTGGTCGGTTATCTCGCCACACAGGCGCAAACGGTTTATGTCTCGCGCAACCGCGGCATCAAAGGTAATTCTGCCAAAATCGCCGGCGTAACCGAAGCGCTGAAAAACGGCGATACCGTTACCATTTTCCCCGAAGGAACCAGTACCGAAGGCCGTGAAATCCTGCCGTTCAAACCCAGCTTTTTTCAGACGGCCTATGATGCAGGTGTACCAATTATTCCGGCACTCTGCCGCTATCCGAATCCGGACGGCAGCAGCCCCAATCCGCATACTGCCTACTACGGCGACATCAGCCTCTGGCAATCCATCTGCATGGTCATCAGCCAGCCTTCCAGTACGGTTGAGCTGCATTTCCTCGACCCGATTGAAGCGGGAGAAGACCGCTACGCTACCGCGCTTCAAGTACACGCCCTGTTGAGCGAAAAGCAAAAACAGTTGGGCTGATCAAACAAAAGGCCGTCTGAATGTTCAGACGGCCTTTTCCATTATCTTATGTCTTAAGATGAATATTGCACTGAATCGCTACCGCTTTTCTTTTGAATAAATTCAATTTTGTAGCCGTCCGGATCTTCAACAAACGCAATCACAGTCGTGCCGTGTTTCATCGGACCGGCTTCGCGTACCACTTTGCCGCCCATCTCTTTGACACGTTCACACGCCGCATAAGCATCATCGACTTCAATCGCGATATGGCCGTAAGCATCGCCCAAGTCGTAAGACTCGGTATCCCAGTTGTGGGTCAGTTCCAAAACAGTATGGTCCGCTTCATCGCCATAACCAACAAAAGCCAAAGTAAAACGGCCTTCAGGATAATCGCGGCGGCGCAGCAGTTGCATATTCAATACGTTTTGATAGAAATCCAAAGAGCGTTCGAGATTGCCGACACGCAGCATAGTATGAAGCAAGCGCATGATTTTGTTCCTTTCTAAATTATGTTTGGTCATGGATTATAACACATCGGGCATTTACCCCCCTCATCTTAGAAAATGCCGATACATACACCGTGTAGAAATGAAGCGTATCCTCTATCGCCATTTGAATTTCATGTATTAACAAGCACACCGACTGACTAAATTGCTATAATCGCCACACTTACAACACAACACTTCAAACCGTCATGAAAACCTTTGTTCTTCCAGATACCCGCCCTTATCCGCAGAGCCCTATCAAAAACTACCTTCTTCTCAATGCCTATCAGCTGGCGCACAACTCCTCCTCCGCATCGCGCAAGCTTTCCGCCGGCCAACTGCAAACCGAAATCCGCACCATGCTCAGCCAAAACCATTACATCAACCTTTCATTGGCGATGACCATGGCCCCCGATGTCGGCACTTACACCAGCCTGATTCAAAGCGTGGGCGAAGTCCTGAAGGCAGAAAACGATAACGAAGCCCAATGGTTTGCCCTGCCTGTCGTTTTGGTCGCCGGTTGCAAAAAAGAACAAACCCTGCCGCTCACGCTGCCTACCGAAGCCCTCTTCGCCTGCCTGCAAAACTACCCTAATCTGCGCGCCCTCACGCAAAACACGCAATGGCTGCCCTACCTCGTCCAATCTACCGATTTGAGCAGCGTTACCCCGGGCGAATGGTTCCAAGCCAAGCAAAACGATGAAGCGGCAGGCGCATTCCTGCAAAAATTCGAATACAAACCATTGACGCTGCCCGAAGGTCAATCCGTCCATGTTGTTTACGCGCTGGGCTACGGCAATAAAGACATTCAGACGGCTTTGGGACTCAACCTGCAACAGGCAGGCCTGCCATTGATGCAGGTTTGGCAAGAGCATCTCGCCCTCGACGGCGTTACCCTCTTTACTAACCCGCTCTCGCCCAATACGCCGCTTGACGCGCTTACCGACGGCAGCCACACCCGCCAACGCATGGCCATGGACGTTTTTGCCACCAACGCCATCCGCGCCATCCGTATGCAAAGCCCGCGCGTCGGCGTTGTTGCCGCTGCAAAAGCGGACGGCAAACTCCAGTTCAGCTTCAACGCGACCGACAGCGCGTTTGAAATCGTTCCGCAGACCTTCACTTGGGAGCTGGCATCAACCGACAATATCGCTATCGTTCAGCAAAACTTCCTCGACCTGATGGCCGAATGCCGAATCGAGCACCTCTACCTGCTGCACGACCCATTGGGCGAAAACGAGAACATCCCTACTTATGCCCAAGCGTTGAAACTAGAAGGCCATAATCCTTTCTTCAGCAATGTAAACTAAATTGAAAATGCAACACGCCAAGGCCGTCTGAAAACGGTTTAGCGTGTTGCATTGATTTTCAAACCTTACCGCTCATTTTCACAAACATGAAAACCCACAAAATCCTTTTCGTCTGCCTCGGCAACATCTGCCGCTCCCCCATGGCCGAATACGTCCTGCGCCATCGCGCCCGCGAAGCAGGCATGGGCAATGCTGTCATTACTGCCAGCGTAGGCACATCAGGTTGGCACGACGGAGAAGACATGCACGAAGGCACGCGCCGCGCACTCAAGCAACACGGCATCGACCCGTCAGGCTTTACCAGCAGCAAAATCAAACCCAGCGATGCCGAGCATTTCGACTACATCATCGTGATGGACGACAACAACCTCAGAGAAACTGAAAAACAGCTCGGTTTTCACCCCGGCAAAATCTTCAAACTGACCGACCTTATCCCCGACTCAGGCTACAACCATGTTCCTGATCCGTGGTACACAGGCGACTTTGACGAAACCTACCGTCTGGTCGATGCCGGCAGTTTGGCCTTGTTGGAAAAATTGAAACAGGCTTAAACCGGCTGGAACAATAAAAGGCCGTCTGAACAGATATTTGCAAAAGCCATGCTTTCGTGATGACCTGTTCAGACGGCCTTTATTGATTGCCGTATCAACCCACGCGGTAAAACGCCAGGCTGCCCAATAAATTCGGCAGATGTTTGACCTGTCGGTTGCCCGTCATGACCGCACGCTCAAGCACACGGATTTTGTTTTTGGCACACAGTAAATCAAAATCTTTGAGGGTACACCAATGGATATTGGGCGTATCGTACCAATGATACGGCATCCGCTCGGAAACCGGCATATGGCCACCGACGGCGATTTGAAAGCGGTTGCGCCAGTAGCCGAAGTTAGGGAAGCTGACGATGGCCTGTTTGGCCACGCGCATCAGGCAGCGCAGGATTTTTTCCGTGTTCTGCATGGCTTGAATGGTTTGGCTCAAGACAATCACATCAAAACTTTGATCGCCAAATGCCGCCAAACCCTCTTCCAAGTCGGCCTGAATGACGTTTACACCGCGGGTCATGGCGGCAATCACGCTGTCGGTATCGATTTCAATGCCATAACCGGCACAGTTTTTATGCGCTACCAACGCGGCCAGTAGCTCGCCGTCGCCGCAACCTAAATCGAGTACGCGGCTGCCTTCGGGTATCCAATCGTAAATGAGTTGCAAATCGTCGCGCAGATTCATTGTTGGCAGTCCTTGTAAACGTTGTTCATGTAAGCGGTAACCGCGCGGATATAGGCTTCGTCTTCCATCAAGAAGGCATCGTGGCCGTGATTGGATTTGACTTCGATGTACTGCACGGATTTTTGCGCAGCGATTAATGCCTTGACCAATTCATGCGAACGTTGCGGCGAGAAGCGCCAGTCGGTGCTAAAGCTCGCGACAAAAAATTTGGCCTGCACATTCTCCACGGCTCGCGTGAGGTTGTGGCCATAATCGGCGGCCGGGTCGAAGTAGTCGAGTGCCTTGGTCATCAGCAGATAAGTGTTGGCATCAAAACGGCCGACAAACTTGTCGCCTTGATAGCGCAGATAAGATTCCACTTCAAATTCAACGCCGTAGCCGTACTGATAGCCGTCTGATTTTAAAATGCGGCCGAATTTTTTACCCAAACCGTCTTCGGCAAGATAGGTAATGTGCCCCATCATGCGCGCGATACGCAAACCGCGTGAAGGAACGGTATGATGGCTGCGGTAATTACCTTCGTGGAAATCGGGATCGGTCAAAATCGCCTGACGGGCAACATCGTTAAACGCGATGTTTTGGGTGGAAAGTTTGGGCGCAGAAGCGATAACGAGCGCGTGGGCAACGCGTTCGGGCAAAGAAATCGTCCATTGCAATGCCTGCATGCCGCCCAAGCTGCCGCCGACAACGGCCGCCCATTTTTGAATGCCGAGATAATCGGCAAGCATGGCTTGGGACTTCACCCAGTCTTTGACGGTTACAACCGGAAAATCCGCACCATATTCGCGGCCGGTTTCAGGATTCTCGGACAAAGGGCCGGTGCTGCCGTCGCAGCCGCCCAAGTTGTTCAAACCGACCACAAAAAAGCGTTCGGTATCGATAGGTTTGCCGGGGCCGACCATATTGTCCCACCAACCGGCGTATTTATCCTCCGCACTGTGCTTGCCGGCAACATGATGATTGCCTGATAAGGCGTGGCAGATAAGGACGGCATTGCTTTTGTCGGCATTGAGCGTGCCGTAGGTTTCAATCATCAGGTCGAAACGAGGTAAGGTTTTGCCGTTTTCCAGAGCAAGCGGTGTGTCAAACGGAATTTTCCGGGGCGTTACAATGCCCACTGAGGCATTTGTTGTCATTTGTAATTTCCAAGTGATGCGGCAAAAGGGGTATTATAACGTTTCGTTTTTGTTTTGTGCATGAGGCTTCAGACGGCCTGCCCTAATTAGAGGCAATATTTTTGGGAGGATGTGGAATGATAGGCAGGCTTTTGCGATTTTTTTTCTTTTGCGCCATCGCGGCATTGATTGTGAACCGTCTGTTCAGCCGCCAACAAAAGCGCACCATTCGGGAAATCGCCAAAATCAGCGCGTGGGTATTGCTGGGGGCGGCGGCGGCTACGCTGTTTTGGTATCTGATAATGCTGTTTTTCAAGCATATTCCCAATTCTTATTGAAATAAAATATAAAAGGCCGTCTGAAAACCTTAATCCAGCGTTTTCAGACGGCCTTTTGATGTTCAAATTTAAAACAACTCTTCCGGAATCTTGCAAACCGGAATCGGATTGACTTTGTGCTGCATGGCTTTGTGCAATCGGGTATAGATTGCCAAAACTTCGCGCTGCCTGCCTTCAAAATCTTCAGGCTTGTGGCTTTCGTACACGCTCATCGCCCATTCCAGTTCGGGATAAGACGCGCCCATTTGCTCTTCATCGGTACGCTCGGTATCCCAAAGGCCGTCTGTCGGTACGGCTTTTTGAATGTCTTCCGATACGTCCAACTCGGCTGCCAGCGCGTACACTTGAGTTTTGGTCAAATCGGCAATCGGGCTGATGTCCACGCCGCCGTCGCCGTATTTGGTGAAGAAACCGACGCCGAAATCTTCAATTTTGTTGCCCGTCCCCGCCACCAGCAAACCATGCAGCTGGCCGTAATAATAAAGCGTCGTCATGCGAAGGCGGCTGCGTGCATTGGCCAGTGCCAGCTGTTTGTTGGGAAATTCGGTTTCGCTGACGTCAACGGTATCGGCAAACGTATCGAACGCCGGAGTCAAATCAACGCTTTGCGCTTTTACGTTAGGATAACGCTGTTTCAGACGGCCCATGTGTCCTTGTGCGCGGTTGACTTGGTCGGATTTCTGACGAATCGGCATTTCCAACAACAAAACCGACAAACCGGTTTGCGCGGCAAGTGTGGAAACCACGGCAGAATCGATGCCGCCGGATACGCCGACGACAAAACCTTTGGCACGCGCCTGCTCGGCGTAATCTTTGAGCCATTGAACGATATGGCGGATGATGGCTTGGGTTTGCATAGGGATAAATGTTCGCTTCAAATAAACCGAATGATAGCCTGATTTGCACTTGTCTGAAAGACGACAGGGTATAATGCTTCTTTTATTTCTTGCACACACACCATGTCCAAACCCATTCTTTTGCGCTGGCTCGCCGTCTGCCTGATTCCGCTTGCCACCCTTTTGTGGTTTGCCCTCAACCCGCCCGAAGACAAAACGCAACACCTCATCAACGGCATCATCCTTGCCTGCGAAGCCACGTTCCTATTCAAATTCGTCCTCTTTGACGTCATCAAACACCACCTCAAACAAGAGCCCGAATTGAAACGGCAAAGCATATGGATGTTTATCCCGATTGTTTTGCTGATTGTTTATTTGTTCCACTATTTCGGCGCATTCTGATGTTTTCAGACGGCCTTGGGCATATTTTCCCATGAACACTCCCCTACCTTATACCTGCTGGATTTTCTGCAACGTCATCGACAACTTCGGTGACATCGGCGTTTCATGGCGGCTGGCGCGTATTTTGCAACGCGAACTCGGCTGTCAAGTGCATTTGTGGACAGACGATTTCCCGTCCCTTCAAGCACTTTGTCCTGATTTGGCCTCGATTCCCAATATTCATCAAGGCATCGGCATTCACGCTTGGCAAGCCGACCATGCCGAAGATACCGATACAGCCCCTACCCCCGACATTGTCATCGAAACCTTCGCCTGCGAACTGCCCGACAACGTTCAATCCATCATCCGCCGACACCGACCGCTTTGGCTCAACTGGGAATACCTCAGCGCGGAAGACAGCAACGAGAGGCTGCACTTAATGCCCTCGCCCCAAGCCGGCGGCATACAGAAATACTTTTGGTTTATGGGTTTCAGCGAAAAAAGCGGCGGCCTGCTGCGCGAACGCAATTACGCCGAATTTGCCCGCTTTGATACGGAAACCTTACGCCGACAACTCAAACTTCCCGCAAAAAACACGCTCGAATGGCTGCTTTTCGGCTATCAAAGCGATATTTGGGCAAAATGGCTGACCATGTGGCAACAGGCCGGCCAACCCATTACCTTGCTGCTTGCAGGTACACAAATCATCGCCAGCCTGAAAAACAGCGGCCTAGTGCCGCAAAACACCATGCTTGAAGACGGCGATGTATATCAGAGCGGACACGTTACCCTGATCAAAATCCCTTTCGTTGCCCAACAAGATTTCGACAAACTGCTCAACCTTGCCGACGGCGCCGTCATACGCGGCGAAGACAGCTTTGTTCGCGCCCAGCTCGCCGGAAAACCTTTCTTTTGGCACATCTATCCGCAAGAAGAAAATATCCATCTCGACAAGCTGCACGCTTTTTGGGACAAAGCGCATCAAGTTTACCCGGATGTTGTCGCCACGGCACACCGCCGCCTTTCCAACGAACTCAACAACGGCGAAGCACTCAGCGACAGCCAGCGCCTGCAAGCATGGCAAACCCTGACGGCACACCAAAACGAATGGCGGCAAAGCGCGGCAAAATGGCGGGACGGACTTTTTGCCCAAAAAAGTGCCGTCGAAAAACTTGCCGCCTTTATTTCAAAGCACAAAAAAATACGCTAAAATAGCGCGTTTTATTACAACCGATTTGATTGGAAAACCACAATGAAAACAGCACAAGAACTGCGCGCCGGCAACGTATTCATGGTCGGCAACGATCCTATGGTCGTTCAAAAAACCGAATACATCAAAGGCGGCCGCTCTTCCGCCAAAGTCAGCATGAAACTGAAAAACCTGCTGACCGGTGCCGCTACTGAAACCATTTACAAAGCCGACGACAAATTCGACGTCGTGATCCTGTCCCGCAAAAACTGTACTTACAGCTACTTTGCCGACCCAATGTACGTCTTCATGGACGAAGAATTCAACCAATACGAAATCGAAGCCGACAACATCGGCGACGCGTTGAAATTCATCGTTGACGGCATGGAAGACCAATGCGAAGTCACTTTCTACGAAGGCAACCCAATCTCCGTAGAATTGCCTACCATCATCGTTCGCGAAGTTGAATACACCGAGCCTGCCGTTAAAGGCGATACTTCCGGCAAAGTGATGAAAACCGCACGTCTGGTCGGCGGCACTGAAATCCAAGTGATGTCTTACATCGAAAACGGCGACAAAATCGAAATCGATACCCGTACCGGCGAATTCCGCAAACGCGCCTAATCAGCCCGTAATACAAAAAGGCCGTCTGAAACAAGTTTCAGACGGCCTTTTATCAATCTGCCTTATTGTTTCTTCAAGCCCTTGGCTTCGACAGTGGCAATCGTACCGTCAATGCCTTTGCTCTTAATCAGCTCGCCAAATTGATTGCGGTATACCGTTACCAAGCTGGTACCGTCCACGCGGATGTTGTAAATCTTATACACACCGCCGCTTTGGTAAAGTTGGTAAGCCACCTCATACTTCGTACCTTTTTTGGTTTGAATTTCCGAGAAAACGTCAAACTTATTGCCGTTTGCCGTCATCTTCGGCAACAGGCGCACATTTGCATCCGCCGCGCCAATTAACGCGGAATGCGAGTACATCGCAATGACCATATCTTTGAATGCACGGATAAAATCGGTTTTCTGCTTGGCAGAAAATTCACGCCATGGCGCACCGACCGCCAAAGCCGAAATACGCTCATAATCCAAATAACGGTTGGCATACTGCTCAACCTGTTTCACGCGTTGCGCCTCTGTCAAAGACGTATTGCGTGCAATTTTCAACACGGCATCAATGTTCTGCTGCATCTGCTTTTGTGCCGGATGCGTTTCCGCCGCCACATAAGGCGCGGCAATTACCATCGGCGCGGCCACAATCAAAGTCTGAAAAAAACGGTTCATGACAATATCCATCCAAAATAAAACCGCATTGTAAAAACAATCTATTCCAAAAAACTTAATTCTTTGTAAAAGCAGGCATGAGCAATGAAAAATCCTGCAATTAAATTTCAGACGGCCTGATAAAAATAAGATAACATATAAACGTTATTTTCAAAGGAGGAAGCCATGCCCTACGTCAACATCAAAGTAACCGGCGGCAACGAAGCCCCGAGCGCGGAGCAAAAAGCCGAATTGATCCGCGGCGTCACCGAATTACTCTCACGCGTTCTCAACAAAAACCCTGAGACAACCGTCGTCGTCATCGACGAAATCGATATGGACAACTGGGGCATAGGCGGTAAAAGCGTGACGGTTCGCCGTGCCGAAGCGCGCAATAAGTAAGCCTTGGCCGTCTGAAACCCTTTTAATTTACCCGCAAAAAGAGTACATTTATCCCATTGTTAACAATTTTACGGAACACACATCATGGAGAAATTTCCCAAATCATCCAAACTGGACCACGTTTGCTACGACATCCGCGGCCCGGTTCACAAAAAAGCCCTGCAACTGGAAGAAGAAGGCAACAAAATCCTCAAGCTCAATATCGGCAATCCGGCTCCGTTCGGCTTTGAAGCGCCTGACGAAATCTTGGTTGACGTCATCCGCAACCTGCCGACTTCGCAAGGCTACTGCGACTCCAAAGGCCTTTACTCCGCACGCAAAGCCATCGTCCACTACTACCAAACCAAAGGACTGCTCGACGTTACAGTCAACGACGTTTACATCGGCAACGGCGTCTCCGAATTGATTACCATGTCCATGCAGGCGCTGCTCAACGACGGCGACGAAATCCTGATTCCCGCACCGGACTATCCTTTGTGGACCGCCGCCGCGACACTGGCAGGCGGCACCGTCCGCCATTATCTATGCGACGAAGAAAACAACTGGTTTCCCAACCTGGCCGACATAGAAGCCAAAATTACGCCTAAAACCAAAGCCATCGTCGTCATCAACCCCAACAACCCGACAGGCGCGGTGTACAGCAAAGAAATCCTGCTCGAAATCGCCGAATTAGCGCGCAAACACGGCCTGATTATTTTTGCCGACGAAATTTACGACAAAATCCTCTACGACGACGCAGTACACCACCATATCGCCGCGCTCGCCCCCGACCTCCTGACCGTGACATTCAACGGCCTCTCGAAAGCCTACCGCGTTGCCGGTTTCCGTCAAGGCTGGATGATACTCAACGGTCCGAAACATCATGCAAAAGGCTATATCGAAGGCTTGGACATGCTCTCGTCTATGCGCCTTTGTGCCACCACACCCATGCAACACGCCATTCAGACGGCCTTGGGCGGATACCAAAGCATCAACGAATTCCTCCTCCCAGGCGGCCGCCTGCTCGAGCAACGCAACAAAGCATGGGAACTGGTCAACCAGATTCCCGGCATATCCTGCGTCAAACCCATGGGCGCATTGTATATGTTCCCTAAAATCGATACCGAAATGTACAGCATCCACGACGACATGAAATTCATCTACGACTTACTCGTACGTGAAAAAGTCCTGTTCGTCCAAGGCACAGGCTTCAACTGGATACGCCCCGACCACTTCCGTATCGTTACCTTGCCGCCCGTTCATCAAATTGAAGAGGCCATGGGCAAACTCGAACGCTTCCTGCAAAACTACCGTCAATAAACCTAAACAAAGAGGCCGTCTGAAAAAGCAAACCGCTGTTCAGACGGCCTTTTTAATCAAACAGCAACTTGGCAAAGCCCGCCGACATGCGTATAATCGACTTTCCCTATCTGGGGGCGATCTTGGTTTCGACGGGGGTTGCAAAGCAGATGCGGGCATACCGGGGTCTCAGATTTCCCGTTAAACACTGAATCAAAATAGTCGCAAACGACGAAACTTACGCACTGGCCGCTTAAGGCCTGCCGTTGCAGCAGTTGGTCAATGGGCTGTGTAGCGCAAGCTACCGCAACGTCATTCTACATTGACTGGTTTTCTGTCGGGTTACTTGGCAGGAAACGAGATTTAAGGTAACTGGTTCCCTGAAGGCCTGTTGGTCGGCATGATGGGGACGAGATTCTAAATAGACACAACTAAGTATGTAGAACGCTCTGTAGAGGACTTTCGGACGGGGGTTCGATTCCCCCCGCCTCCACCATACCCAATTTTCAGCAGTATCCTGTAATACGCATAAAGCCTTGAGCCATAACGGTTTCAAGGCTTTTTTATTGCCTCAAATATGCTGGCGTATGCTTGAGTTTTCATCATTTATAGGGTAACTTTTAGGGTAACTTTTCAGGAATTACCCAAAAAACAAGCCCGAAAAGTGGGCAAATTAGCCCTATTTTTTTAAACAAGTTACCCCAAAAACCCATAAAACCAATTATTAACAATGGCTTAATGAGTTTTTAAAAGTTACCCCAAACTGGATTAAAAATGCCTAAACAGACGCTACCGCTTACAGATAGCCAATGCAAAAAACTACAACCGCCGAATCAATTATCAGACGGCGGAGGGTTATATCTTCAAGCAAAGGGAAACGGCAAATACTGGCGTTTTCGTTACTACCGGCCAAGCGACAACAAACGCGATAAAATGCGACTGGGTGTCTATCCTGAAATCAGCTTAAAAGAAGCAAGAGAAAAGCGCGAAGAATTACGCATGCTGATAGCAAAAGGGATAGACCCTAAGCTACACCAGCAAGACAAAGCACAGAGGCAGACAGAACAGCTAAAAAAACATTTGAGGCTATCGCGCGCAAATGGCACAGCGACCAAGTAGCAAAGCCGAATAAATGGAAGCCCGACCATGCACAAAGAGTTATCCGCAGCCTTGAGCTTCATATTTTCCCTGACCTTGCAACACGCAAAATAGACGAAATCATGCCGCTTGAGGTTTTAGGACTGTTACAGAGGCTGGAATCGGCGGGGAAATATGACACGGCACAAAAAATTTATGACGTAGTAAACCAAGTTTTCAAATATGCCGTGAAACTTCGCTTGAGCCTATTCAATCCCGCCGCCGAATTGCGGGGAGAGCTGGCAAAGGTGGAACAGAAACATTACCGCTTCATTAAAGACCCGCAAAGGATAGGCGAGATGTTACGAGCTTTTGACGGTTACGCTGGCTTTCCGCAAACACGCGCCCTATTACAGCTTTCCCCTTATGTATTTGCCCGCCCTTCCGAATTACGTTTATTGCGCTGGTGTGAAATTGATTGGGAGGAGCAGCAATACTATAAAGACGGCGTAAACATGAAGAACAAGATAGACCATATTGTCCCCTTGAGCCGCCAAGCCTTAGCAATACTGGACGGCTTGAAACCAGTAACCGGGCATTATGAATATGTATTTTGTAACACCAGCAAAAAACAGCCCTTGAGCGAGGGAGCAATACGAAAAGCATTAGACCGTCTGGGATTCTTGGAAGAAACCACACAGCACGGCTTTAGGCATACAGCCAGCACGATATTGAATGAGATGGGCTATAACGCCGATTGGGTAGAGCGACAACTAGCCCACAAAGACCCCAACACGACAAGGGCAGCCTATAACCATGCGGAATATTTAGAACAGCGCGCCGATATGGTTCAAAAATGGGCTGATTATCTTGATGAATTGAAAGCACATTCAGGCATATTGCAGGAAACGGCAGAATAAACTATCATCTTAAGCATTACGAAAGAAAACCATGCGGATATTTAGAAACCAGTGGATAACGAAATTTGCCAAGAAGCACAAAATCAGCGATTCCGAGCTGATAGAAGCGGTAGAGCGGGCAGATAAAGGAGTGATAGACGCAGATTTAGGCGGCGGCGTTATCAAGCAACGCATAGCAAGGCAAGGACAAGGCAGAAGCGGCGGTTATCGTAGTCTGATATTTTTCAGACGTGGGGAACGGGCGTTTTTCATGACTGCCTTTGCCAAGAACGACCGCGAAAACATCACGGACAAAGAACTTGCAGAATTAAAGAAAGCCGCCGCCATCATCTTGGCAATGACGGAAACCGACATAGAACAAGCCAAATCAAACGGCACTTTCACGGAGATACAGCCATGAAATACAAAAGCGAGATTTTTGCAGCAATACATGAAACCATGCAGGGATTGCACGACATTGGCATTATCGACAAAAAAACCATGCGCGATTTTGACAAATCATGCCTGACCGAAATCAAACCATTGAGCGGCGAAGACATCAAGGCAATCAGAGAGCGCGAAGCATTATCACAAGCCGCTTTTGCCATGTATCTGAACATTGGTAAAAACCAAGTTTCCGAATGGGAGCGGGGTATTAAAAAGCCGAGCGGCGCGGCTTTGAAGCTGCTTACTATCGTCAAGAACAAGGGAATTGAGGCGATTGCCTGATACCGGAAACAAAGCTAAAAATGAATACTCATGATTATTGTCCTAAATGGTTTGATATTTCCAAGTATGAAGAGACCTACCAATGGGGGCGGGAAGATTGGGCAATCGCTTTTGAACATAAAATTTACCACTACAATGAGAATTTAAAATATGACCGTAATCCAGATTTAGGTTATGACATCTGCAATGATTGTATAAACTCTTGGCAATCATTGTTTTTGGGTAATACTGATATTCCAAGAGATTCTAGAGGGATTCCATTAGGCAAGAATCTAATTTCTGATGATATGTACAAAATACCATTTGAAGACTTAGAGAAAACATTCCCCGATGAGAAAACATTCCCCGATTCTTCCTTTTTCTCTTGCTTTAATGGATTGCTGGCAAAACACGGGGCTGATATTGTCGATTCTGACGGGGAAAAAATGCCTATTGATGAAATTTCTACCGTAGGGATTCAATTACCCAAACTAGGCCAATTCAGATATGAAAAAAAAGCAGGGGCATATAATTGTTTCACGCCGGTGCTGATTAATTTCCAAGAACATACCGATGATGAGCTGAAAGAAATGTTTGAGTATTTCTTAAGGCAATACAGAGCATTTCAACTTTACGGCGGCCATATCCATATAAGCAAAAAATACGACATGACAAGAACATTTAGTGATTCAGAAATAGAAAGCCTAAACCGTTTCAGAGTATTGCCATGCCTAGATTTGCTGATTTGGGAGGTATACACCGGCCAACACTTCACGCATGAAGAACTGTTATTCTTACTCTTTGGCGATGGTACAGAAACCGTTATCAACCCAAAAACAGGGGAAGAATGGTTTCCCGATAAGTCCACAATCAAAGACAGCGTATTACCAAAAGCTATCCTATTATTGGAAGCAGTGGCAAACCCTTTCATGCATAGATATGATATTAAATGCAAAGAAATAAATGAGGTAATAGAATTTGAAGATGATTTTATAGATATGTATCAATTACATATGAAAAAGAAACAAAAATAACCTAAGTAAATTTTGAAATTAAAAGAGAGTTTTTTCTCATTTTTTTCTCTCTCGAAAGCCGCCCATTGAGGCGGCTATATTTATGCCTATCGAAACGCCAGCAACACGCAGGCGTGATTAACCAACCGGAGGCAATAAATGCACATTATCAATATCGACTGCTTACCTGATACCGCGCAATTAACTATTGCAGAACTTGAGACAAGCCAAGCAAAAGGACGGCGCGGAATCACTCGCTTGAGTAGCAGCCAAATCAGACGACTGGAGGCAGCAGGACAATTCCCGCAATCACGCCAAATCACAGGCACGCGCAGCCGCTTTTATGTAGCAGGAGAAGTGAAGAAATGGCTTACAGAACAGGCAAGCTAATGAAAGGAGAACAGGAGTTTTCGTAACAGTACGCGCCCGCGCGCGCGATTGTAACTCAAGACCTGATTTTTAAAAAATAAGACCGCCTGAACGGACATTCAGACGGTAGAAAGAAGAGTAGATTATGAAACTTGATTGTATCAATAACAAGCCCAAAACGCCAAGCCAAAGAGAGCGCATTTTAGCCCGATTGAGAAAAGGGAGCGTTACATCATGGGAGCTGGCACAGATGGGCATACTTGGCTATAACTCACGCATTATGGAACTTCGCAGAGCGGGGCATGAAATCATAACCGTGATGGAAGAAGTGCAAAACCAATTCGGGGCGACCGTGAAACGCGGGCGGTTTTCTTTGCTGGTGTCGGGAAAGAGTAAGCATAACGCCATCTAACCCCGTAAAAAACCATTTGACAGATTGAGCTTTGAGAAGCAGAATTAAGTTTCTCTCTTAAATTAACTAGCCCAAATCAGCAGGGTAAACGCTGATTTTTTATCGCCATTTTCTCTTATGGCGTTTGAAGCCTATTCACAGGCTTTGGACGGCATATCAAAGTTTATGGCGGTGTGTGGTAACGGCAACGTCCACGCCTGACTAGTTACAGGAGAGAGCACCGCCCCCTTATTTCGGGCATTTCTCAAATCTCAATTTAACTAGGAGCATTTCAAATGCAATCTTGCACTTCTACCCAAATCCAAACCATTCAAAATCAAGCCCAAACGGTAACCATCCCCTTAGAGCTGGCAAACCGCATTATGGACGCGCTGTACTACGGCGGCGAATTTATCGCCAATACGGGCGCAATTATCGACACCATTTGCGACAACATGGCCGCCCATCCCGTCCACAACACCCCCATAAGTGCGATCAGAAGCACGGCACGCCTTGCCACAGTCATTCAAACCCTAGTCCCCCATGCGGAAAACTTGGAATCTTTCGATTTGTCATCCGAGCTTGAGGGATATATTCAAAACCGACCCCATCCCGCGCCCTGACGATTCAGACGGCGGCGGCTACATCTGTAACCAATGCACCCCCAAAGGCGGCAGCGGTTTTGACCTGCTGGCGCTGGTGTTTGGTTACAGCTTTACGGAATCTGTAAATCAGGTTTCCGCCCTGCTGGAGCTTTCAGACGACCTGAAAGAATGGGCTGTTTACAGCGTAACCAAAGCAGATTAAGCCCACCTATTCCCTGAAATTTACCCGCCTTTATGCCGCCTATTTCAGACGGCATAGGGCAAACTTCGCCCTAGTGTTTTCATAACTAATTGATTTTATTAGGTTCATGTTTTGAAACACTGGAGGCAGAGCAAAGGATAAAACCATGAAACAGACCAATAAATCCGACCGTTTCCGCCGGTATCTTAACCGCGCCTTGCTGGTGTTTTGGGTGTTGCTTTTGGCTTTGGTAGTCCGAGCCTGTAACCAGCCCGCCCACGCTGACACGGAGCAACTAGAGCAAGAAACGCCCGCAATATGGGAAACCGACCCAACAGCAGGAATTGTTTTAGAGCCAGTATCAGAGGAGGCAGAGCAATGAAAACCATCACGGAGAAACTGGCAAACCAACTAAACAGCAAAGAAAAGGCAATCGCAGCGGCGGACGTTGTAAGCACTATCTTGCTGATTGTGAATGACGGAGCAAGCCAAAAAGAGGCGATTCATACCGTATCAGCCATAGCCCGCGAATCTATGGACAGATTCGAGGAGGTAGGAAAATGAAACCGACATGCAAAGAAATCAGAGCAGCCGCGCAATACCGCTGGCCGGAAATACACGCGGCATTAGGCATAGACCAGCGATACCTGAAAAACAAACACCAGCCCTGCCCCGCGTGTGGAGGGAAAGACCGTTTCAGATATGACGACAAGGACGGAAACGGCACATTCATTTGCAACCATTACAACAACGGCGCGGGTGATGGTTTCGGCTTGGTAATGCACTTTTTCGGGTGTGATTTTCAGACGGCCTTAAAGCAGGTTGCTGGCATTTTAGACATGGACAATGCAAACCCTTTGCCGATACCGCCCAAACGCCCACAAGCGCAGCCACGCCCCGAAAAAGACCAAATCGAGAAACTGGCCGCATTGTGGAGAAGCACAGAACCTATCCGCCCCGATTCCCCTGTTATCCAGTATTTGAGATCACGCGGTTTGGAGATGGCGCATTTACCCGAAAACGTCCGTTTCCTACCTGAAAAAGACTATTGGACAACAGTCGAAGATAAGCCGCTTTTGCTTGGCCGTTTCCCCTGTATGGTTTGCGCTATCCGCGATATGGACGAAGAGCTACAAGGCTTACACCTAACCTATTTACAGCCTAGCTATGACAAGCCATGCGGGGAGGACGGACTACACGCCCCGCGCTATCAGAAACTGGCAATCAAAGACCCTGTAACAGGCGAAGCATTACCGGCCAAGAAAATGCGAAACCGTAAGCAAGGCAGCATTTCAGGGCAAGCCGTCCACTTGTTCCCGATTCCTGAAAATGGCCGTCTTGTCATTGCAGAGGGAATAGAAACCGCCCTTGCCGCCCGTGAATTGTACAAGGCTTACGATTGGGGCTTATACGCGGCCTTGAGCGCAAACAGCATGGCAAATTTTCAGTTTTTGAACGGTATAAAAGAAATTGCGATTATTGCCGATAACGACACGCCCCGCCCCGTTGGTTACAGAGCTGCTTATGACTTGGCAATGCGAGCCATTAAGCAGGGAATCAAGGCGAGCATATGGCAAAGCAAAACGCCGGGCTATGACGCACTGGACGAACTGAACGAGAAAAAGCAATCAGACAATCATTTCGGAGGACAGACAGCATGAAAAATACCGAAACAGCGAAGCAGGAAAGCCCCAACGACTACAACCTTGAGAATATCGAGCCATTCCGCCCGCGCCCTCACTTTGAAATCGACAATCGGGGCGTATGGTGGGTAAACGTTAGAACCGATAAAGACGGCGATATTATCGAAGCAGAGCCGCTATTGCTTTCCGACCCTATCGACATCATTGGCACAGGGCAAGACAATGACGGCGCGTATTATCGGATTATCAAGTTTAAAGACAAAATCACACGCCAACAAAAGACCGCCGCCATACCACAAGCAGAAATCGGCACAGTCCAAGGCTGGCAGCGTTTGCAGAATTTCGGCCTAGTCATCATGAGCGGGCGGGCAAAAAGGGAAAGACTAGCAGACTATTTGCAGAAAGAGGGAAGCCCGGCGGCCTTTACCATTACCGACCGCGCAGGCTGGCACGAAGACAGCTACATTATGCCCAGTGGGGAAACCATCACAGCGACCGACAAAGACCCCGCCATTATCTACAACGGCGACACCAGCCAAGCAAAGGCATATCAGCCAAACGGAGAGCTTACCGACTGGCAACAAAACATAGCCCGATATGCAGTAGGAAATAGCCGTTTGTGCCTTGCTTTGGGAGCTTCATTTGCCGCCCCGTTGCTTTCCCTATTAAACGAAGAATCGGGGGGCTTCCACTTGATGGGCGATTCTTCAGACGGCAAAACCACAGCCGCAAAAGTAGCCTTGAGCGTATGGGGCAAACCATCAGGAAGCCTGTTGTCTTGGAGCGGTACGAAAATAGGCTTTTCCAACACAGCCGCCGCCCGCAATGATGGCTTGCTGGTGTTGGACGAAATAGGACAGGCAAGCCCGCACGTTATCGGCGATACTGTTTATAGCGTTATGAACGGTATCAACAAAGTGCAAGGCGCAAAACAAGGCGGAAACCGCGCTTTAAGCCGCTGGAAAGTGATGATGTTTTCCACCGGCGAAAAGACCCCCGATTCCATCTTGAAGCACCATAAGGGCGATTGGAACGCAGGACAAGCCGCCCGCCTGCCTAGTATCAGAGCCGCCGCGCAATACGGCATTTATGACACATTGCACGGATTTGAAGATGGCGCATTGTTGAGTGAGCATATCGCCCAATCAGCAGAAAAATATCACGGAACGGCAGGAAGACTATTTATCCGACAGCTTTTAGACAACCTAGAACAAGCCAAACAGCAGGCAACGGAGCGCATGGCCGCATTTATGGCAACCATTCCCGAATTATCAGGGCAGGCGCGAAGAGTAGCAAAACGCTTTGCTATCGCCGCCTCCGCTTTGGAACTTGCCGCCCCTGTTACCGGCTTGCCCGTAGGTGTAGGCATGGCAGGCGTGAAAAAATGCTTTGATGAATGGCTGGAAGCCAACGGAGCAGGAAAACACGAAGACCGCCGAATCATTGAGCAGGCAGAGGATTTTATCGCCCAGCACGCATTAGGCACGCGGTTTATGGAATGGAGCGATAAAAGCACCAATAAAGACCATGCAGGATATAGGAAACAGGAGGGGGAAAAATTGGAATTGTGGGTAATCCGCCGTGTCTTTGCCGATGAAATCGCCCAAAGTTTCGATGAAGCGAAAGTTTGCCGCGTATTAGCAGATAATGGATTGTTGAAATATAACCACAAAAACAGAGGCTACCAACACCAGCGGAAAGGTAACGGCTGGTTTCATGTTTTAGCTACAAATATAGAACTGGACGACTAATCATTTACATGGGGTTAATTCCAAAATCCTAACCAAGCCCGCCGGGATCAACACAGGCGGGCTTTTTTACGTCTAAACATTCAGGCAGACCAACCAAGAAAGCATAAAATTAACAGGAAGCCCCTAAATCTCAAAAATTAGGACTGTTTGACCCTTTCCCTATACCTACCCTACCAAAACAAAGAAACGCGCTTACAGCGCGATTTTAGCCTATTTACGCTATGACCAACAAAGACAGACGAGGGATAAATAATTTCGACACCAATACGCGCGCGCGCGAGAAAAGCAGCCCTTGAATTTTTGGAGCCCATAAAAAGGAAAGAAGACCAAGACACGCGAAAAGATAAAACCATATGCGCGAGGCAAAATCACTTGTTACCTTTGTTACCACAAAATTTAACACTTATAACTATATGAATATAAATATAAAAACACAGAAAAAACGGTAACAAATGAACATAAATTTACTTGTTACCGATTTGTTACCACTTGTTACCCTTTTATATTCAAATGGTTACGCTTAAAAAATAGGAGCGGTAACAAATGGTAACAAGGTTAAAATATGTGTTTTGTTACCATGTAAGCCATGACTGGCAAGGCTTTCAGCCATTGGTAACAAGGTAACAAACGATTTTTGCGTTTTTTTGTATATATACGCTTTTTTTGTTTGGGCGCATGACTGACAGAGCCGATACAAACAAAAGCCGCCCGAGAGACAATATCGGACGACTGGAAGAAGAAAGCAGAGAACACCCCACAAGCGCGGATAATTTCCAGTGTTACAATTCAACCATGTTTACAGCTTGGCAGAAATGCCGCAAAATATTTTTGCCCCTGCCACCCAAACAGCTTAAACTGGCAATCTGACAAGGGGTAAATAGTGCCAAAAAAATGCCCCTACCTTAAAGTTTTGGGGTAACTTTTGGGGTAACTTTTACCGTAAACAAGAACATGATTATATTTAAATCAATGAGTTAATCTCAAAGTACGATTGACCCCGCCTCCACCAGATTTGAAGCGCAAACTTTTAATATAAAAAAGTTTGCGCTTTTTTATAAACTTAAACAGGCCGTCTGAAACTTTTCAGACGGCCTGTTTTTATATCAAATATCTGAGCGAAAAAACTTTTTCTTTCGATACATTCCCAATAGTGCTTTAAAAAATTTCAGCCTCACATTTTTCTATCTGATTTCATATTCATTTTACGATGAGGTCTAACCGTTACACTCAAGGGCAGATGATCTGACAAATGCTGCCAGTCTTTACTGTTGTGGATTTCAGAATCGATGACATCAAGGTTGCGCGTGTAAATGCGGTCAAGACTGAGGATGGGCAGGCGCGAAGGGAAGGTTTTGGGGCGTTTGCCTGTATTATCGACGAATACTTCGTTCAAATCTAATGCCCTGCCCAATTCATGCGCTGATTTCTGCCGCCAGTCATTGAAATCGCCAGCGATAATCAACGGGCTTTCCGGACGAATATATCGGCCAACGTAATCGCTGATGGCGCGGTATTGTTTAAGGCGGTCCGGCTCGCGCAGATTGAGGTGGACGCACAAACACACCAGCGGATCTTCCCAACCTTCGGGCACGACCTCGCAATGCAACAGGCCGCGCTGTTCGAGTTTATTGACGCTGATGTTGAGGTTGTTTTCCGTTTTCAGCGGCAGGCGGCTGAGAATGGCGTTGCCGTGGTGTCGTTTGGGATAGACGGCATTTTTGCCGTAGCTGCGATGATAATCGAGGCTGTCGCCGATGATGTCGTAATGCGGCGCATCGGGAAAGTCGGTACGGCGGCTTCTGTTGAGATGTTGTCCTTGGACTTCTTGTAAAAACAAAACGTCCGAACCCAATGCACCCAGCGCGTCAGCCATGCGGTTGACCTGCACTTTGCGGTTGAGCGCAGACATGCCTTTGTGCATATTGTAGGAAGTAATGGTAACTGGACGGGGAGACATGATGTGTGATGAAGCGGTTTATTTGCTTCAGTATAACACCGGAGCGTGTGGTTTTACGGCAATTTTGGTTATACTTGTTTAAAGAATAAAACGGCGTTTTGACAGGGAATTTCCCAATCAAAACGCCTTTTGTTTTTCAGACGGCCTTGCGTCCGAATCAGTTGTTGATTACTTCAACATTGGTCTCAAAAGTAACGGTATGTTGGTATTTAGATGCGGTTTTGCGTTTCGGATAAGGATATTTGGAAACGCTTTTCACTGCACGTTCGTCCATTTCAGGATTGCCGCTGGATTGAATGATATTCACGCGGTCGACATTACCGGCAGGAGTTGTGAAGACATCCATCAAAACGGTTTTAACGCTGCCGTTTTGTGCTTTCATGGCTTCCAGAGTTTCGGTATCGGCTGCTTGTGCGGTACCGAATACAGCGGCAAACAACAGGGCTGAGGCGAGGAGTTTAGTCGTTTTCATGTTTTAGTCCTTATTAGGGTTGTGGTTAGGTTAAATATTTCAGACGGCCTGGATTCGTCGTTATTTGAAATTCAAAATCGGCCAACCTTTTTCTTTGGCTTCTTTTTCCAACTCGGCATCCGGATTGACGGCGACAGGTTCGTCCACGATACGCAGCAACGGCAAGTCGTTTTTGGAGTCGCTGTAAAAATAAACCTTACCGTAGCTTTCAAAGGTCTCGCCGCGCTCGGCAAGCCATTGGTTCAATCGGGTAATTTTGCCTTCTTTCAGGCTCGGCGTACCGACATAGTTGCCGGTATATCGGCCGTCTTCACCGGTTTCAAGCTGTGTGCCGATAATGTTGTGAATACCGAAAAGATGGCAGATTGGAGTAATGATGAACTCGTTGGTCGAAGAAATAACCAACATTTCGTCACCCGCCATTTGATGGCTTTGTACCAACATACGCTGCATCGGAGAAATATGCGGAACAATATATTCGGCCATAAACTCGCGATGAAACTCAGCCAATTCCTCCTTGCTGAAACGGGCTAAAGGCGCGAGATGGAATTTGAGGAAAGCATCAATATCAAGACAACCGTTTTGATAGTCTTGGTAGAACTTTTCATTTTGCGCCTCGGTTTCAGCCGCATCCACTATGCCTTTTTTAATCAGGTATTGCGGCCAGGAGTGATCCGAATCGGTATTGATTAAAGTATTGTCGAGGTCGAAAATGGCAAGGTTTTTCATTGGGTTTCCTGTTGTTTTAAAAGCTGGCGCAAAAGCGGCAAAGTAATGCGCTTGCCCATCATAACGGCGTAGTTGTCGAGGGTATCGAGCATTTGCATCAGGCTGTCCATATCGCGCCGCCAATGGTTCAGCAGGTATTCGAAAATTTCTGGATCGATGGTTACCTGACGGGCGGCCGCCATGCTGACAAGCGCATCGATTTTTTCCCGGTCGGTCAACGGTTTGACTTCGTAAACCAAGCAATACGCCATGCGTGTGCGCAGGTCTTCGCGGATAACGAGTTGTTGCGGCGTATATTCGGAACTCAAAAGCAAAAAGCCTTTGCCGCTGTTGCGGAAGCGGTTGAAGATGGCAAACAGTAAAGCCTGTTCTTCATTATTAAGCTTTTCGATTTGGTCAATGGCAAGATATTCCGCATCCAGCGCGGCTTCTGTCAGCGGCGTGGCGGCGGCATCAATATAGATGGCATTTCGTCCGGCATCGAGCGCCTGTGCGACCCATGCCTGCAAGAGATGGCTTTTTCCTGCGCCCTCTTCGCCCCAAACATAGATAAATTGCCCATGTTTGTGCTGCAACACATACACCAGCTCGGCATTTTCTGTTCCCAGAAATTTGTCGAAGCCGGGATAATCATGGCTGGCAAAATCGAAGATGAGCTGGTTCACAAAGGCGCACCGGTTAGGTTGAAATCGGCTTTATTTTACGTTGTTTTGCCGTCCACCATCAAGGATAAAGGCCGTCTGAAACCTATACCTGCAACATATCTGCACTTCTAAACATATCTTGACGCGCTTACGGCATTGGTTTTATTCCGCTTTGGTTTTACAATGTCGAACTTCTCGCCGAAACATTTGTCTGTTCTTTTTCAGACGGCCTTTTTATTTGGGGAACCCTAGTGATTTCTACCCTTATTGATTTCATCCTCCATATCGACCAACACCTTGTCCACCTTTCCGCCCAATACGGCCCGTGGATTTACGCGATTTTGTTTGTTGTGATTTTCTGCGAAACTGGTTTGGTCGTAACGCCATTTTTACCCGGCGACTCGCTGCTTTTTGCCGCCGGCGGTATTGCGGCCATCGGCGGCATGAACATCCACGTCATGGTATTGCTGCTCTTGGCGGCCGCTATTTTAGGCGATGCGGCCAACTTTATGATTGGCAAGTATTTTGGACAAAAACTGTTTGCCAATCCTGATTCCAAAATTTTCCGCCGTTCGTATTTGGAAAAAACCCATGCGTTCTATGAAAAACACGGCGGTAAAACCATCATCATTGCGCGCTTTGTGCCGATTGTGCGGACGTTTGCTCCATTTGTCGCCGGTATGGGCGATATGCACTACGCGACGTTTATCCGTTACAACATTATCGGCGCAGTGTTGTGGGTATTGTCGTTTTCCTATGCAGGCTACTTCTTCGCCAATATCCCCGTCGTCAAAAACAATCTGGGCTTAGTCATGGCGGCAATCATCGTGATTTCGATTTTACCTGCGGTAGTCGAAGTCGTCCGCGCCAAACTTAACGCCAAAAAATAACAATCAATCGAAAAGTTTGAAAGTTTAAACACATCAAGGAATTGTCATGCCGTTGTTGTCTATTGAGTTTGCGGTATTCTTTATCGTATTTTTGCCGCTGTACTGGGCATTTGCACGTTTGCCGCAAGTTCAAAACGTTTTACTTTTGGTTGCCGGACTGGGCTGGCTTTACCGTATCGACCCCATCTTTGCCGCGCTGATTTTGGTTTACTCGTCTGTGGTTTACCTGGTCAGCGTGCTGATGTTTTCTGAAAACGAGCATATCCGCAAATTTTGGCTGGGTTGCGGTATTTTGGCGGCATTGACTGTTTTGTGTTTCTTCAAATACTTCGACTTTTTCCGCCCGATTATTCAGCAATATACAGGACAAAGCGCCGTCATCGACATCCTTTTGCCTCTGGGCTTGTCTTATTACACTTTCCAATCGCTGGCTTACTTGGTGTATTGCTACCGTGAGCCTAAGGGAGAGCGTTTTGAATGGCACGAGCTCCTACTGCATCTGAGCTTCTTCCCCACCATCACATCCGGCCCGATTATCCGTGCAGCCGCTTTTAAAAGCATAGATGGCGAACAAGCAGGCGCATTGGTGCAAATCCGCACCAAACAGGCACGCCAGCTGATTTATCCGGCTTTGGCGGTTGGCCTGATTATGTTGGGCATTGCCAAAAAGTGGTGGCTTGCCGGCGTATTAGCGGAAGGTTGGGTATCGCCTGTTTTTGAAAATCCGGCTCAGTTCGACGGCTGGGGCGTTCTGTCTGCGATTTATGGCTACACCTTCCAACTCTTTTTCGACTTTTCCGGCTACTCAGATTTGGTCATCGGCTTGGCCATGCTGCTCGGCTTCCAACTGCCGAAAAACTTTGCCGCGCCGCTTCGCGCCATCAACATCCGCGACTTCTGGGACAGATGGCATATCAGCCTGTCCACTTGGATTCGCGACTATATCTATATCCCTTTGGGCGGCAGCAAAAAAGGCTTCGGCCGCACCCAGCTCAATCTGATGATTGCTATGTTGCTTTCCGGCATTTGGCATGGCTATGGCTGGAGCTTTTTAATTTGGGGCGCGCTGCACGGTGCGGCTTTAGTATTCCTTAACTGCGGCGATAAAATCGTCGGCCGCAATGCCTTAGGCCGTCTGAAAATCGGCAAACCGCTTGCCTGGCTGTTTACTTTCCATTTCGTTTGTTTCGCTTTTGTCGTGTTCAACAGCGCAACGCTTGCCGATACGGAAATGCTGTTCAGCGCATTATTTGCCAATGACAAAGGTTGGAACGCGCCTCTGCCGACCGACCTCATGTTGCTGGGTGCATTTGCGATGATGCTTTTGCTGTACCCGTATTTGCTTCGCTTATTTGAAGCATCGGTAAAAGGCTTGGACAAACTGCCTGCATGGCTGTGGTTTATCCCCATCACGCTGATCCTCGCCCTGATTATCGTCTTCGCCCCGTCCGGTATTCCCGGCTTTATTTACGCCAACTTCTAAGGAGCAGAACATGAAACGCTTTATCTCCCTGTTTGTTTCGATTCTGCTCAGTGCGGTTGCGCTGACGTGGTTTGCCCAAAACTCCATCAATGCCTATTGGCAGCAAACCTATCATGAAAACAGTCCGCTTGAGCCTTTATCCGAATACGCTTGGTGGCGTATCGGTGCGGATTGGCAACAAAAAGCCTACGAATTTTCAGACGGCCTGAAAGCTTCGCTGGAAGCAGAAGACACTTTGGCTTCGGAAGACTCTGGCATTGAAACAACAAGGTCGTCTGAAAATACGGAAAACATTGAAGTATCCGACAATCAAAAAGACTCTGCTGCTTCCGATGCGGCTAACAATACAGATACCGCAGCCAGCGAGCCAAGCAATCAGGCTGATCAGTCGGCAACACAGGTCGTGTTGAAAAAAGGCAACAAAGTTTTCTTTGCCGGCGACTCACTGATGCAGGGCGTTGCACCTTTCGTACAAAAACACCTCAAGCAAGAATATGGCGTACAATCGGTCAACCTCAGCAAACAAAGTACCGGTTTGTCCTACCCCAATTTCTTCGACTGGCCGAAAACCATCGAACAAACTTTGCAAAAAGAACCCGATATCCGCGTTTTGGTTGTATTCTTAGGCCCCAACGACCCTTGGGATTTCCCGATGGGTAAAAAATACCTGAAATTCGCCTCCCCCGAATGGGAGGCAGAATACCTCAACCGCGTCCGCCGTATTCTTGATGCAGCCTCCACACATGATGTCCAAGTCATTTGGCTGGGCATTCCTTACATGAAAAAAGCCAAGCTCAACGAACAGATGCGCTACCTCGACAAAATCCTGTCGGGTACGGTGTCGCCTCAAGCCATTTGGCTGCCGACTGACAAACTGTTGAGCAATGGCGCAGAAGAATATGCCGACTCTGTCAAAGTAGATGGAAAAATCATCCGTTACCGCAGCAAGGACGGCATTCACTTTTCCGCAGAAGGCCAAAAACTATTGGCCGAAAAAATTATGGAAAAAATTAATTTTACACACGATACACAACCATGAAATTTAATAAAACCTTACTCCTCACACTTCTCGCACTCCCTATTACCGCCTGCGCAACCAATGACGGCCTGTTAAGCAACTACGGCTCCAACCGCCCTGCCTGGCTGAATAAACTGCAACAGCTCAACAATACTTCAGACGGCAAGTTTCGCATCATCCAAGTTGGCGACTCCCACACCGCCGGCGACTATTTCACCGACCGCCTGCGTCGCCGTTTGCAACAACAATGGGGCAACGGCGGCATCGGTTGGGTTTACCCCAACACCGTCAAAGGCCAGCGCATGGCAACCGTCCGTTACAGCGGCAGCGGTTGGAACACCATCAGCAGCCGCAAATCACACAGCGATTTTTCTTTCGGCGGTATTGAAGCACGCGCCGATGGCGGCAGCATTACCTTAAGCGCAGCCGACGGCAGCATGGATATGCAACAAATCTCCATTTTCGGCAAACCGGTTTGGTCAGAGCAAACCCTGACCGTCAACGGCCGCGAAATCCCTGCCACACAAAACGGTTGGCAACTGCTGCGTACCAATGCTTCCCTGCCGATGACCCTCAGCAGCAGCATGCCTTGGCAAATCGGTTTCATTAATATCGAACGCCCCGGACGCGGCGTAACCGTTTCCGCCATGGGCATCAACGGCGCGCAGTTATCCCAATGGTCAAAATGGCGGCCCGGTATGTGGGAAGATTTGGCACAAACCAAAGCCGATTTAATCATCCTTGCCTACGGTACCAATGAAGCCTTTTCCGGCAACCTCGATATTTCCTTTACCGAGCGGACATGGCGCAATTACATCCGTCAAATCAAAAACACCCTGCCTAACGCAGGTATCCTGATCCTCGGCGCTCCGGAATCTTTGAAAACTGCCTACGGCAGCTGCGGCAACCGTCCAGTCTTACTCAGCGAAGTACAACAAATGCAGCAACGCGTTGCCCATGACGAAAAAATCATGTTCTGGTCTTGGCAGGATGCGATGGGCGGGGCATGCAGCATGAAAAACTGGATGGCTCAAGGCTTGGCAGCCAAAGACGGCGTCCACTTCTCTGCACAAGGTTATGAAACTGCAGCCGATAAGCTTGCCGACAGCCTGATCCGCTTTGCTCAATAAATTGGCCAAGGCCTAAGTGTTTTTCATTAACAGCACATAAAAGGCCGTCTGAAATTAATATTTCAGACGGCCTTTTGTTTATCGCTTATTCAGCAAACTGCTTATTTTTTTAAGCCAACATATTGCTGCTCATGCGTTGCGTTTGGTTTTCCGTAAAATGAACCAATCTTGCCTGCCTGTCAAAACCTAATGGCTTGGCGACAAGGCGGTTGGGCAGCTTGTTTAAATGATGGTTGTAGCTTCCGGCTCTGCGGTTGTAAGTGCGGCGTGCCGATGCAACTTCCGCCTCTGCTGCATCCAGCATTTCCATCAAACCGGCCAATTTCTCATCAGGATACTGTTTCAAAAGGCCTTTGACGGCAGTTTGCAATTTTTTCAGCGCATGATTCAATGCTGTTTCGGCTTCGCACAGATGTTTGATCTTGGATTCGGAAAATGTTTTGGCAGTTTGCGCCAATGCGGTTTCGACTTCGGCACACATCTGCTGAACGTTTCGATCCGATGCAATGCCCTGCTCTTGCAGGTGTTTGCTGTATGCATCCAATACATGACGGACGGCCTGATGTCGGCAGTCAAGCGCAATGCGCAAAGAGACAAAGGATTCGCGACAGTCTTTTTTGCGGTCTTTCAACTGTTGTTTGAAATACAATAAGACGGCGGCGATTGATACGAAAATAAGTGCAAGACTGATAATGCCCATAGTGAGTTCCCTAGTTATGATGCCACTCATACCGGTGGCTGATTTTTTACATTGATTATAATCCAATTTTAATATTTTTTCCCAATTTTCATAAAAAAGGCCGTCTAAAATTCAGACGGCCTGAAGTTTATATTTCTATTTCAATGCTTTGACTTGATGTCGATAACCCACACTTCTGATTGCGAACCCAAACGAAGGGGAATGCCCCAGAAGCCGTAGCCCGAAGTGGTGAAAAAATGGCCGTTGCCGATCGCCTCATAACCGTAAGCAAGACGATAAAGCGTACGGACGATAAGGTTGGCAGGTGCAACTTGGCCGTTGTGGACATGGCCGGAGACCTGCACATCAATCGGCAGCCGGGCATGGGTTTCGATTGAAGTAGGACGGTGATCCATCAATAAAACCGGTAATTGGGTATTTTGACCTTCCAAAAGCTGCTCCGCACTGGGACGCTTGCGATCCAAATCATCGCTCCGCCCTACCAGCAACACACCATTCACTTCCAGAACCTGATTGGCCAAAACCGTCAAACCTGCCGCTTCCAATTCATGTTTGATACGCTTCTGATCGCGGAACCAGTCATGATTGCCCAAAGTGGCATAAACGCCCATCGGCGCAGTCAGCTTCTGCAAATGCGGTTTCATGTTTTCTTTAAGGTAGGCATCAACGGTATCGTCCATCAAATCCCCCGGCAGCAACACCATGTCGACTTTTTCCCGCTTCATGATGTCCGTTAGCTTGTCCAATTGACGCGCGCCAAACAAAATCCCCAAGTGCAAATCGCTGGCCACGCCGATACGCAGCGGCTTATCCATTTTCTTATTGATGAATACAGTCTGATGGCGAACAACAGGCGTATAGGCGTTATACATCCCAAAACCGAGCAAACCGGCCACAAACAAAGGCGCAAACAGCCGCAGGCTTCGTGACAGCAGTTGGCGTGCCATAAAACGGCGCAGCAAAAGATACAGGATAAATGTCGCCAGCGCGGCATACATCACAAACAGCAAGATCACCATCCAAAACGCCATCGCGCGGAATATTATATGTCCCAACTCCAGCAGCAAACCGACCAACAAGCCGTTTGTAATGAAATAGGAAATACCCATCAGCCAACGTCTGCCGACTTTGCCAATCCAAGGCGCAAACAACCATTGCAGCGAACGCCCGAGCCCGAATGTAAACACTTGCAACAGAATGACGCTCACAAAAAACATCTTGCCAAACATGCCTTTCCGCCCTAAAAAATCAAAAGGCAGATTTTAGGCCGTCTGAAACTTTCAGTGTATAATCCCCCGCGTAAAAACCCATAATATTTTGAAAGGAATCATCATGAGCCATCCCCAATCAGCCATTATTCCTGATCACGCACAAGCCGGTATTTTTATCGAAGCAGACATTTCAGACGGCCGCAATGAAGACATCAAATCTGCCTGCCGTCTTTCTTTGGAGGCTCTGGCTAAACTGAAAACCCGTTTTCCGAATGATATTTTGGGTTTGACCATTGCCTTTGGCAGCCGCGCATGGCAATCGTTCGGCCATACTGACGAAGGCAGCGAAATCAAACCTTTCCCAGAATTGGGCAACGGCCTCGCACCCTCCACCCAACACGACCTCTATATCCACATTCAAGCCACCGAGCAAAAAGCCGCCTACGCCTTGGCCCAATCTGTTTTCAGCGCATTCGGCGACAGCATCCGCGTAGCCACTGAAGAACACGGCCTGCGCCTGTATGAAGACCGCGGCTTGGACGGTTTTGTCGACGGTACGGAAAATCCGCAGGGCGATGACAATGTGCGCAATGTCGCCATTATTCCCGAAGGCAAGCCTGATGCCGGCGGCAGCTATGTTTTGCTGCAAAAATACCTGCACGATTTGAAAAAATGGGATGCCGTTCCCACTGCCGAACAAGAAGCCAGCGTTGGCCGCAGCAAAGAAACCAATGACGAATTCAGCAAAGACGTGCGCCTGCCAGATTCCCATCTCGGCCGCGTCAATGTTAAAGAAAACGGCGTTGGCCTGAAAATTGTCCGCCGCAGCCTACCCTTCGGCAAACTCAGCGGCGAACATGGTTTGATGTTCACTTCCTATTGCAACACGCTGCACAATATTGAAGTTCAACTGCTCAATATGTTCGGCGAATCTGACGGCAAAACCGACTTACTGCTGAAACATTTGTCTAAAGCCGTATCAGGTGCTTACTACTACGCACCTTCTGTCGAACGTTTGCAAAATCTTTAACGGCTCAAAGGCCGTCTGAAAAAAACCTGCCTTTTCAAAGGCAGGTTTTTGTTATTTAAATTCCCTTAATATTTTATGGTATTATCATAGAAATTTATCCCATCGTTGCTTAATAAACCCTGATTACAGACAACGATAAAAACTGATACGCCCCAAGCAGCTATTTTCGATAAAATAAACCCAATTATTATCCCTATAAAATTACGACACCATGTATAAATCCCGCCTTCTTCCCCTGCCCGTATTGATTCTCTCCGCGCTGAACGCCTATGCGGCCAATACGCCGAATCCGCTTGATCAAATCGATAAAAACGTACCCAACCAATTCGACAAAGACTTCCGCGACAACCTCGATCAGATTCATTCGGTCGAAATCCAAAAACGCGAGCAGTCGGCATGGGATTTACAGAAAAAACAAGATAACGACACGGTTGCACAAGAGGTGCCGTCTGAAAACAATACCGAATGCTTGGATTACACCGGTATCGAGCTTTCCGGCATTACCCTTATCGATTCCCAAAAGATTGAAGCCAAGTTACCCAAATGCATCAATCAAAACAACATCAACCAACTGAACCGGGACATCGTTGCCGAGTATATCGCTCAAGGCTATCCGCATACGCAAATCAAATTTGAAACCACGTCTGAACGCGTCCTGAAATTGGCAGTCATCGAAGGCAAAATCCGTGAGATTACCGGCGGCTCCCGTACAGTCAACGTCGATACCCTCTTCCCCGATCATCAAGGCAAACCTCTAAACATCCAATACCTCGACCAAGGTATTGAACAGGCAAACCATGTTGCCGGCAACAACGTCAGCATCGATGTTTATCCGCATGATGACGGCACCGCCTCCATCCAACTCAACAACGATGCCCAAAAACATTGGGGCGGCAGCGTCACCATCGACAATAAAGGCAGCAAACCCAATACCACGACACTTCGCGGCAGCCTGAATATCGGCAGCCCGTTGGGATTGAGCGACTCCCTTTATCTAAACGGCTATACCAATCTAAACAATCACGACAGCCATTACAGTCGCGGCGGCAGTATGTTCTACCAAGTACCTTATGGCGCATGGACATTCAGCACTTACGCCGCCGCGTCGCAATCGCAAAGCATCTTAACGCCCAGCGTAACGCGCTATGCCTACCGCTCCAAATCCAAAGCGGCAGGAATCAAAGCGGACCGCGTATTTTCACGCAGTCAAAAACACATTACCTCCGCCTATGCCGGCATCGATTATGTGAAACAGACTGCAAAATTTGCCGACAGCAAACTGGAACTGCAAAGCCCGGAAATCTATTCGGCACAAGTCGGCCTGTCGCATACAACCATCCTGCCAAACGGTATTTGGCTCAACAATATCGGCGTGGAACAAGGGTTTGCGAAAAATACCGAACATACGCCGTTCGACAAGCGCTATACCTCTGTATCCTTGCAAAGCAATTTGATTCAAAACCGCCCATTGGGTAAATGGATCGTGCGCAACCATCACCAAATCGATGCCCAATATAGCCCTCATGATTTGTTTGCCACCAAAGAAATGGACGTCGTCGGTCATCAAAATGTACGCGGTTTCCGTTCAACTTCTTTGAGCGCAAACAGCGCAGTCCTGTTAAGCAATACCGTTTATTTCCGCCGCAATACGCCTCACGGCATCTATATCGAGCCTTATCTGGGTGCAGACATCGGCGTTGCCAAAAACAATAACGAAGGTTCGCAACGCGCCATGGGTGTGGTTGCAGGTTTGAATTTGGGCAAGGCGGATAAATGGCAACTTTCTGCCGACTATGGCAAAGGTTTTGCGCGCATGCCCAACCAATCAAACAGTGAAATACAGGATCATGTGACCGTTTCTTTGCGCATTCCATTTTAAAGTTATGTAAATATATATCCTTTTATCCAATATATAAACCGCCCATCTTAACATTATTAATTTTTCATTAATATCAATAAGATGGGCGGTTTATATTTGCATTTGAAATAGTGCACACAAGGCCGTACTGGTGGTATTATTGTAAAAAATTTTATAACAATGTTAATACATTCAAAATTTCCTCAACAGAAATCTCATACCCGATATGGGATTTCTGATTCAATCTCCATCACGATAAATAAGGATTAAAATCCATGAAAATCGACACTTTATATCAGCCTAAGCTCTCAGCTTCTGGCAAAGTAACTGTCGCCGTGTGCTTTGCATTCCTGGGAAATGCAGCGGTAGCGGCCAATATCGAAGCCATCGGCCAAACTTCGGTACAGCAGCAACACAATGTTGACATCGTCAACATTGCCGCACCGACGGCCCAAGGTCTTTCTCACAACCAATATAACAAGTACAACGTTTCCCAACACGGTGCCGTTTTGAATAACGCCCTGTCTGCCGGTAAATCCCAACTGGCCGGAAACCTGTCTGCCAACAAAAACTTCCAAGGTCAGGCCGCATCTGTGATCTTGAACGAAGTGGTCAGCAAAAACCCTTCTCTGATCTTGGGTCAGCAAGAGATCTTCGGTATTGCCGCAGACTATGTTTTGGCAAACCCTAACGGCATTACCCACAACGGCGGCAGCATCCTGAATGCCAACCGCACATCCTTGGTTGTCGGTACGCCAACCGTTTCAGACGGCACGTTGAAATCTTTTAATATCAGCGACAATGGCAAACAACTGCAAGTAAACGGCAATTTGAGCGGCAACCGCGTAGTTGACCTGCTCGCGCCGCAAGTTGTTGTCGGTAAATCAGCCAATGTTAATGCCGCCGACGCCATCAACGTTTCTTCAGGCAAAAGCAACTTCGACTACAAAACCGCGCAAATCGAAGCATTGGACGCTGCTTCAAATGCGCCGGTGCTTGACGGTCATATCTTCGGCAGTATGCGTGCCGGTACCATCCGCATCCACGCGACCGACAAACGCGCCAAACAAAACATTCAAAATGCGGCGATTACCGGCACCCGCTACCTGAATATCGACAGCAAAGGCAACCTGAGCATCCAGTCTGCCAATCTGACCGGCGCACAAATGGAATTGTTTGCCCGCGATACCGACATCAAAGGCACGGTTAACAGCCATTCTGCTAACAAGTCTTCCAGCGGCAAAGAGGCGAAAAATGTTCAGCACTTCCGTTCAGACCGCAACAAAACGGAAACCTTTACCGCCAGCAATATCAATGCATCCGAGTCATTGACTTTGAACAATAGCGGCAGCCTCAACCTGAGCGCAGCCAACATCAATGCCGGCGCGCTGACCGCATCTGCCACAGGCAACTTCAATTCTAACGCGGTAAAAACCACCAACCGCATAGAATCCGACCATACTCAAAGCAAAGGCCTTTGGTACAACAACAACCTGAGCTCTTCTGCTGACGAAAGCCTGCATCAAACCAAAATCAATGCCGGCTCTGTCAATATTGCCACCACAGGCAAAGTTCAATTGGATGCGACCGAACTAAACTCGGCTGCTGATGCTCGCATTGCCGCCCAACAAGGAATCGTATTGAGCAGCAACAGCGAAACCGACAGCAGCTCGACTTATGTCAGCTTCAAAAATGAAACTGCCGCCCTGAAAACCGGTATCGCTACAAAATCTTCCAAAAACTCTACCGCCCATCAAACCAAAATCTCCGCAGCCGGTGATATCGGTTTGATTTCCGAAGGCGATTTGAGCACTTACGGCGCAAGCATCGCGGCAAACGGCAATGTCGTTACCGATGTCAACAAGATCAACTTGGGCACTCAAACCACCACTAATACCAACAGCCTCGATGACCAGAAAAAATACTGGGGCGGCCTGTTCGGCGGTGAAAGCCAAGTTCAAAACAACCGTACAGAAAACCTGCACGGCAGCAGCATTACTGCCAACTCAAACGTAGTCTTGGGTGCAAAAAACGGCGTCAACGTTTACGGCAGTACCGTTGAAGGCCAAGCCGGTACATTCGTCAGCTCCAAAGCAGGCAATGTTGATATTAAAAACGCCACCAGCACCGATACTTCCGCACAAAGCGCGCGTAAAGGTACGATTTTCAATATCACTACCTCTAAAACCAGCAGCAACAGCAGCATTGAAAAAGTAACCGGTTCTACCCTGGTTTCCAATGCCGACCTGACCGTTGTTTCCAACAAAGACATCAATGTGATCGGTTCTGCATTGTTTGCGGCACAAAAACTGCAACTGTCTTCCGCAGGCGATTTGACCATTGATGCAGCCAAAGCAGTAGAAAACAAGCAGGTCAACGAGTATTCCATCAAAGGCTACTCTGGTATCGAAACCAATAAAGAAAACGGCAGCGTGACTGCCAAAGCCGGTATCAAATTTACCGATACCCACACCGACACCCATTCTGTCGGCCTGAACGGCAGCATTTTGACCGGTAAAAACACCCAGTTGTCTTCCAACTCAAACGTTACCGTCAGCGGCAGCCAAGTCAACGGCGAAGAATCTGTCAACATTTCCGCAGCCAATGACGTCAATGTTGTTGCATCCAAAGGCAGCAGCACTGTGACCGAATCCGGCCGCGTAACCGATTTGGGCGTATCTGCTACTGCATACGAAAAAAATAACGTTGCAGGCGTCGGCGTATCTGTCGGCATTACCAGCACCAAAACAGATGCAACTACCGTAACGAATACATCCCATGTATCCAACATCAACACCGGCGGCAACGCTACCATCACTGCAAACGGCAATATTAATCAAGAAGGTACCGTGATTAACGCGACCGGCAATGTGGTTGAATCTGCCAAAAACGTTACCCATGCAGCGGCACACAGCGGTGCAAAATCCGATGTGAAACAAAACGGCGGCGGTTTGGTCGTTTCTGTTGGCATCAGCACCAACAAAGGCATCGGCGGTGAAATCACTGCACAAGGTCAAGGCAACTCTTCGACCCACAATGAATCCACTGCAACCGTAACCACCATCAACGCAGGCAATGCCATCGTTTTGGCAAATGACAAAGTGTCTGATGAAGGTACAAAATATGATGTTACCGGTGCGATCAACATTGATGCAGGTTCATACCACAACACTGCCGCCCACAACACCAGCAACAGCAGCAGTAAACAAGGAGGCGCTTCTTTGACTGTCGGCGCATACACCAAAGACGGTTCAAACGTTGATGTGAATGCCAACCTGAACGTCAACTACGCTGATGAAAACAAAAAAGAATCTACCGCCGTCAAAGGCGATATGAATGCGACCAATGTTGTCATCAACGCCAAAGACTCTGCTGAAATCGCATCCAACATTACTGCCAACAACAACGTCAACATTACCGCAGGCAACGGCGTAACCTTCACCGAGTCAGCCAATACTGCCTCCAACCAAGGTACAGCCGTTAATGTCGGTATCGGCGCTGGCGCGACAATCAATGTTGAAACCGGTGTTGCCGTTCCTCACGTCAACGGCTCTGTCGGCGTCAACAAAACCGATAACGCGTCTTCTACCGCCGCAGGCGCAAATGTAGTGGCCGGCAACGATATTAAAATCAATGCCAACAACGGCGACGTCAACCTGCACGGTACCAACCTGGTATCCAATAACTCCGTTGAAGTAGAAGGCAACAAAGTCAATACTTCCGGCGCGATCAGCAGCGTTAACGAAAAAAATCTGACCGTCAATGTCAACGGCAGCTACGCTTCAGGCAAACCAAACGGCGGCATCAACGCCAAAGGTAAAAACGACGCCACCGTAACCAATACGGCAAACACCATCCAAAGCGACAATGTTGTTATCACTACCGGCTCTCCAACCGGTTTGAGCGTCAACAATACGACCATCAACGGTAATAATGTTGCGTACTACTATGACGACAGTAAAGCTCCTGCGGCGAACCGTTATACCTACCATCCTCGCCAACCAAGCTACGCCAGACGCCGTTTGCGCTACTAAAATGCACTATTGAAGTCATTTAATAGCCATTAAGACATGCCGTCTGAAAACAGAAAGTTTTCAGACGGCATTTTTATCATCAATGCAAAACAACACACTATCTCTGTTATGATAATGCCTCGCTAATATTATTCCGTTCCAACCATGTCTTCCGCCCTTCCTTTTGACGCGCTCACACTTTCCATCGACGGTACCAACCTCATCGAAGCTTCTGCCGGTACGGGTAAAACCTACGGCATTGCCGCGCTTTTTACCCGACTGATTGTTTTAGAAAAAAAAGACATCGAGAAAATTCTGGTCGTTACCTTTACCAAAGCGGCGACGGCAGAACTGAAAACCCGTTTGCGCGCGCGTTTGGACGAAGTGTTGCAGGTTTTGAACGAAATCCAAACCTTGGGCGGCGAGCCGGAACATATTTCAGACGGCCTGAACAAATATTACGAAAAAGAGAAAAAATCCCCCGATGACTTTCTCAATCGCTTGATTCCTTTGGCTTTAGGCGAGCAAGACGGACAGGAAAGCTGCCATCGCCTGACTCTCCGCCTCAAAGCCGCGCTGAGCCAGTTTGACAACGCATCGATTTACACCATCCACGGCTTCTGTCAGCGCGTCTTGCGCGATTACGCGTTTTTGTGCGGCGCACCTTTGGATGTCGAGCTGTCGGACGACTCGCGCGAGAGGCTGCTGATTCCTGCGCAAGACTTTTGGCGGCAAAAAGTGGCAACCGATGCCACATTGGCACAATTGGTTTTTGATCGGAAATGCACGCCTGAAGAAATGCTTGCCGAAATCAAAAGCTATACCGGCCGCCCCTATCTGAAATTCAGACGGCCCGAAGGCGATTTGAAAGAAGCCCAAGCTAACCTTCAAGAAACATGGCAAAAAGTTTGCAGCCAGTTGGAAGACTTGGAAAAAGCGTTTTGGGTAATCTTGCCCAAACTTAACGGCCAGATCTACAGAAGAAATACCTTTGAAAATGTTTTTACCGATTTAAAAACAAACTCCGAATCCAACCGTCTGCCCCGCCTAAGCAAACAAACACTAGGAAAACTAAACCATTTCAGTGTCGATACACTCAACAGCAAACTGAAAAAAGAATATAAAGCCGATGCCGATGCGCCGGAAATTATTCAGCTGCAAGCCTTGGCCAATCTCGGTCGTGATTTGCAGGCAATGGAAAGCGCAGAAGAAGCAGTCTTCATCTGCCTGCAACTCGACCTACTTTCCTACATCAACCAATCCATTGCCGAACAAAAAAAATCACGCCGCGAGCGCGTGTTTGACGATTTGCTGCTGGACGTCCATCAAGCATTGACCACCAATGAACATGGCAATGCGTTGGCAAAAGCGGCGGCGGCAAACTGGGAAATCGCGCTGATTGACGAATTCCAAGATACCGACCCGCTGCAATACGAAATTTTCCGCCAAATCTTTATTGAGCAAGGCTGCCCGCTGTTTCTCGTTGGCGACCCCAAACAGGCGATTTACAGCTTTCGCGGTGCGGACATTTACGCCTATCTGCAAGCCGCGCAAGATGCGGACAGGCATTACACCCTCGCTGTCAACTACCGCAGCCATGCCAAGCTGATCAACGGCATCAGCGCCTTGTTCAAACAAAAAAAACACCCCTTTGTATTGGAAAACATCGATTACAGCGATGTCTCCGCCAGCCGCGCCGAAAGCCGGCTATCGCCACACTGCCCCGCCATCCAAGTACGCTGGCTCAATACGGACGATCAGACCAACAAAGAGATTTTGCATGGCCGTGCCGCCGAATATTGCGCCGATGAAATTGCCTTTGCGCTCAATGAAGCAGCCGAAGGCCGTCTGAATTTCAAAGGCCGCGCGCTGGAATCCGGCGATATTGCCGTCTTGGTGCGCTTCAACGACGAAGCAGCGATGATTGCCGGTAAACTGAAACAGCGCCGTATCCAAAGCGTGTTGCTGTCGCGCCAGTCCGTTTTCGATTCCGCCGAGGCAGACTCGCTGTCCGCGCTGATCGGCTTTTGGCTCAACCCAAGGCAAACCGACTGGCTGCGCTTTGTCTTGACCGGCGTTTTGTTCGGCTATACCGCCAAAGAGATTTACGAACTCAACCACAACGAACACCAGCTGCTGAAATGGCTGGAGTCGTCTGCCCAAGCCATGGAAAAATGGCGGAAAGGCGGCATTTTTGCCGCCGTGCAGCAGTTTGCCGCCCTACATGACATCGAAACACGCCTGCTCAAAGGCGGCAACGAGCGTAGCCTGACCAACTACTATCAAATTCTGGAGCTTTTGGCCGAAGAAGACAGCCAAAGCCGCAACCCTGCCGCCCTGCATAAATGGCTGAACGAACAAATCAGCCGTGCGCGCAGCGGCCATTTCCCATCAGACGCGCAAACCATCCGTCTTGAAAGCGACGAAAAACTGGTCAAAATCGTTACCATGCACGCGTCGAAAGGTTTGCAATATCCTTTGGTTTACTGCCCCTTCGCATGGGATACCAAAGACAATTCCAAAGAAAACTGGAAAATCCTGCATACTGACAACCACGAAACCGAGCTGCTGGCCAAATCGCAAACCTCAGAAGCAGAACTAAGCCACCTTGCCGACGAAAAGACGGCCGAAGATTTACGCCTACTTTATGTCGCCCTTACCCGCGCCGAAGAACAGCTCAATATCTACGCCGCCGCCAACAAAAACTGTACGCCAAACAATCCTTTTGCCTATCTGCTCGAAGGTTTGCCGGATGCCGGCCGCGAAAGCGTCAGCCAAAGCTATAAAAGCGCGACAGACGTTGTGGAAATGCTCAAAACCAACTGGCAACGCTTTATCACAAACACGCCTGAAAATACGGAGTTTGCATTCACGGAAGAAGCCCCGCCGGAAACCGTCTACCAATACAGCCGCCAGCAAGACCAAGCTTTTAGCGCACATAGCATCAAACGCCGCGATTTTGACTTTATCCGCCACACCAGCTTTACCGGTTTGAGCCGGCATACCAAGTCAACCGACGAACAACACGAGCCTTTGCAACCTGCCATCGATCCGGCAGAAAGCGCAGACCGTGCCATGCCGTCTGAAAACCTGCCGCCCCCACTTTCAGACGGCCTCGATATCCACCATTTCCCCCACGGCACCAATGCCGGCGTATGTTTGCATGAAATGCTGGAAAAACTCGACTTCGCCGCCTCTGCCGAGAGCCAATCCGAAATGATTGCCGAAGTTTTGCAACGCCACAGCTTTGAAGACAAATGGCTGCCGACGGTAATCACCATGCTCGATACCTGCCGCCTTACGCCTTTAATCAACGAGAGCCTGTCGCAGATTCCGCCGACCCGACGCCTGCCCGAAATGGGGTTTACCCTGTACATGGACGATTTCAAACTGGACGACTTGCGCCGTTGGTTTGCCTCAAGCGAAGCAAACCTGCCGCCCGAATGCGTTCAAGCCGCGCAACTGCTTGACTTCCATGATTTACAAGGCTATTTGAACGGCTTTATTGATATGGTTTGCCAAGATTCAGACGGCAATGTCGTTTTAATCGACTACAAATCCAACCATTTGGGCAACGATGCAAGCGCCTACACGCAACAGGCGATGAACGAAGCCGTGGCACATCATCACTACTATCTGCAAGCCCTGATCTACGCCGTTGCCACCGCACGCTACTATGCCCTGCGCGGCAAGCCGTTGCCCAAAATCGCCATCCGCTACCTCTTCCTGCGCGGCATGGACGGCTCGGATCGCGGCATTTGGAAATGGGACATCGATACCGCCCTGCTTTCCACTTTCGTTGAACGAAAAACAAATTCTTGATAAATCATTTTGTTAAGCCGTCAAAAAGGCCGTCTGAAACATTTTCAGACGGCCTT
>NZ_KV792655.1:0-49639 GCF_001808255.1 Neisseria sp. HMSC15G01 | reverse complement strand
AAAGGCCGTCTGAAACATTTTCAGACGGCCTTTGATTATTTGTGCAAACCGCATTCCTTACTGTCTTTGCTTTCCCACCACCATCGCCCGGCGCGGATATTCTCACCCAACTTGACCGGACGCGTGCAGGGTTCGCACCCAATGCTGGGATAGCCTTGATGATACAGCGCATTAAGCGGAACTCGGTGCTCGTGTGCATATGCCCAAACATCCTGCTCTTCCCAATCGAAAATAGGATTGAATTTGGCGATGTTGCGGCCCGTATCCAGCTCTTCAAAATTCAATTCGCTGCGCGTTTCGGACTGGCTGCGGCGTTGTCCGGTCAGCCATGCGGGGGCGTTGTGTAAAGCGCGGTTGAGTGGTTCGATTTTACGGATATGGCAGCAACGGCGGCGCAACTCGACGCTGTCGTACATGGCGGTTGTACCAAACTCCGCTTCAAATTCCGCAGCGGTTTGTCGGTTGGGATAAAATACTTCCAATTCGGTTTGATAACGCGCATTGGTTTCGGCAATCAGCGCGGCGGTCTCGGGATTGAGTTTGCCCGTATTGAGCGTAATGATGCGGATGGGCAGTTTCAGACGGCACACGGCATCGGTAATGACCATATCTTCAACCGCAAGGCTGGATGCGAACACGGCTTGCGGATAGCGCGCGGCAATGTCTTGCAAACGGCGCTCCAAAGTGGCCGCCAACTCAGGCAGGCGGCGGCGTTCGTCATCGCTGATTTCGGGGATTTTCCAGAATTGAGGACGGAATAAAGACATGGCTGGTTGTTCCTAATAATTTTCAGACGGCCTGTTAAAACGGCTGTCGATATGGTTATGGAACGATATTGTCCTGCGCCCTATCTTCAAACGGAAAGAATGCTTTTCTATTTCTTTATAACCAAAGCGTCTGCTGCTGGTTTTTCGGCAGCAAATGGCTCACGCCGATACCGATCAGGCGGAAGGCGTCTTCGCGTTGCGGCGGTATGCGCTGCAGCAAAGTATGTGCCGCCTGAAGCAGCGAGGCGCTGTCGGGAAGGACGGAAGAATACGTCAGCGAACGCGTGATAATGCGGAAATCGTAGGTTTTGAGCTTGAGGGTAACGCCTTTGGCTTCGACGTTTTTGCATTCGATTTGCCTCCAGAGGTCTTCGGCAAGGTGCGGCAAATGGCTTGAAGCCTGCGCCAAAGATAAATCTTCGGGCAAAGTGATTTCGGTTGAGATTTGCAGGCGTTCGCGTTCGGCTTTGACCGGCCGCTCGTCGATACCGCGTGCTAAATCGTAAAGACGGTAGCCGTAGCGGCCGAAATGGTTTAAAAGTTCGCCGCGCTCAAAACGGCGCAAATCGCCGGCGGTCTGCATACCGAGGGCATTCATCTTTTTCAGCGTGACTTTGCCGACACCGGGAATCTTACCCAACGACAGGCTCTCCAAAAACGCCATGATTTTTTGCGGCGGCAGCACAAACTGCCCGTTTGGCTTGCGCCAGTCGGAAGCGATTTTGGCCAAAAACTTATTGGGCGCGATGCCTGCGGAGGCCGTCAAACCGGTTTCTTCAAAAATTTCGGCACGAATGCGTTTGGCCACATCGCTGGCGTACGGGATATTTTCAAAATTTCGGGTAACATCCAAATAGGCTTCATCCAAAGACAAAGGCTCGATCAAATCGGTATAACGCTGAAACACGGCATGAATCTGAGCCGATACCTGGCGGTACAAATCGAAATGCGGCGGCACAAACACCGCCTGCGGACACAGCCTTTTCGCCGTTGCCACCGACATGGCCGAGTGCAAGCCGAATTTGCGCGCCTCATAAGAAGCGGCACAAATAACCGACCGCGTGCCGTCCCACGCCACAACGATGGGCAGCCCTTTCAGGTGCGGCTGCTCGCGCAGTTCTACCGAAGCGTAGAATGCGTCCATATCGATATGGATGATTTTGCGTTGAGACATGGGAAAAGATGGATAAGAAAAAGGCTTATTGTAACAAAAGGCCGTCTGAAGTTTCAGACGGCCTCTATATTCAAGCCTTATTTTTTACTGGAAAGCTGGTCAAACAATCCGCCGTCGGCAAAGAATTTTTTCATGATTTCTTCCCACGGGCCAAATTTCTCATTCGGATTAAACGTCTCAATCTCAGGGAAATCGGCTTTGTGTTTCGCCAATACTTCGGCATTGCGCGGACGCAGGTAAAGATTGGCGGCCAACTCTTGGGCCGGTTCGCTCCAGAGGTTTTGCAGATAGGCTTCGGCAGCGGCGCGTGTGCCTTTTTTATCGACTACGCTGTCCACGACAGCAACCGGCGCTTCGGAAAGAATGGTGTAGCTTGGGTAGACAATTTCAAATTGGTCTTGGGTCAGCTTTTTGCTGACGTAGTTAGCCTCATTTTCAAAGGTAACCAAGACATCGCCGATATTGCGTTGGCTGAAGGTCGTCGTTGCCGCACGGCCGCCGTTTTCAAACACAGGCGTGTTTTTCAGCAATGCGGCCACAAAATCTTTGGTTTTGCCTTCATCGCCGTTATTCACTTTCAAACCATAACCGTACGCACCCAAAAAGGCGTAGCGGCCGTTGCCGGTGGTTTTCGGGTTGGCCAAAACGATTTGCACGCCGTCTTTGGCCAAATCGCCCCAGTCTTGGATGTGTTTCGGATTGCCTTTGCGTACCAAGAAAACGACGTTGCTGGTATAAGGCACGGCATTATCCGGCAGGCGCGTGTTCCAATCGGCTTTGACCAAACCTTTTTTCACCAAAAGCTCAATATCGGAAGTCTGGTTCATGGTCACCACATCGGCAGCCAAACCGTTGGCCACGGCCAAAGCCTGCTTGCTAGAGCCGCCGTGCGACTGTTGGACTTCAACCGATTGTCCGCCGTTTTTTGCGGCAAACTCTTTGACAAATAAAGGATTGTATTCTTTATAAAAATCGCGGGCGACATCGTAGGAGACATTCAGCAATTTGACTTCGCCCCCTTTACCCCCGGCAGCTTGAGAAGCATTGTCGGCGGATTGTTCGGCTTTTGGCGAGCACGCGCTCAAAGCCAGCGCGGCGGTCAATGCGGCAAAAGAAAGCGTACGGATATTCATGGTCGGCTCCTGTTGAAAATATGGGAGCACTTTATCGGGATCGGAGGCAAACGGGAAATAATGTTTGCTTTCGCGTTTATCAGTTTTGGTTATATACAATCCGGGCTGAAGTCGGGAAAAAATGCCCACTCAGATAAACATCATAATAAATTGTATATAAATTAATTAGATAAAGATTAAAGCAACTATTTACACAGGATAAACATACGTTGCAAACTGCATTACCTAATACGTCAGGTCGTCTAAAACCTAATATAAATAATTATTTATAATTAAAAAATATAGTTCTTATTATTTACAAAAAATGCAAATAAGAGTAATGTTTCTACTCGCCAAAATACAAGGCCTTTCATTCAACAACAAAATGGAGTGTAGAAACTATGAAACAATGGATGCTTTTGGGATTGCTGGGATTGGGTGCAGTGGCGCAGGCGCACGATGTTTGGGTGGCCGCACCGACACATCAGCCTGCCGGCCAAATCCTGCATGCGGATTTGGGTTACAGCCATGACTTCCCAAATGTCGAAAAAATCGCCGACGACCGCATACATATTTTCAAACCGCTACAATTGACCGGCAGCTCAAAGAAAACCGTTGATTTGGTAAATAAAGGCGAAAACTATCAATACGTTTCCAGAGCTGCTTTGCCTGAAGGTTCCTACTGGGTCAGCGCAACCTACAAACCTACTTTCTGGTCGAAAAACCAAGATGGCTGGAAACAGCAAACCTTAAAACAACTGGCCGGTGCCACCTATTGCGAACAGGCACAAATGTTCGGCAAAAGCTTTGTCCAAGTGGGCAACGGCGCAGTTGATGAAACGGTATTGACCCGCCCTATCGGCCAAGAGCTGGAACTGGTTCCGCTGCAAAATCCGAACGAAGTCAAAGCTGGCGGCATTTTGCCGGTCAAAGTCCTGTACAAAGGCGAGCCTTTGGTTAAAGCCACCGTTACCGCCAGCTCGGACACTTTGGCGGAAATGGACTTGGAATCGACCCATGACCACCGCGAACCTCAAGGCTTCTCCGGCAAAACCGATAAAAACGGCGTGGTCAATGTGATTACGCTGATTGACGGTTTGTGGAAAATCAAAGTCGTGAACGAGACCGATTACGGCGATAAAAGCGTATGTCAGAAAGACAATACTTACGCAACGCTGATTGTGCCTGTTGGTACCAAACGCGCAGCCGCACGCCATGCCCACCATCATCATTAACAACCATTAAAAAAGGCCGTCTGAACTTTCAGACGGCCTTAATTTATTCCCATTCATAACCCAAATTTCTAAAAAAACGGGAGTATGTTTCCAATTTATCCTCATTCAATTGGGCAAACCGGACACGGTTGCAGCCGGTCAAGACCACATTGCCCATCCAATGCGCCCCAAAGACGCGCTCTAAAGGGACATTCCTCATTTGATTGATAAACGGTACTTCTGAAGAGAATTGCGTAGCAATATCCGGAGGCGCGAATTTCAGACCCAAGTCCTGCAATCTATAACGGTGTTGCGCCGTCAAAAACATATCTTCGTGGTGCAGCCGTATCAGCCATTCCATATCGGCAATTTTTTCGTCTTTCGGCGGCAAAGGCGGTCGGATTTCTACATTTAAGCCCAGTTGTCGTGGCATAGCTAAAAGCCGTCTGCTGCGCAGGCTGAAACCGCCATTCTGCGGCTCGTCCAAATTTGGAGAAGTCTGAATCAGATGTTGTTTGGCCAAATATTGGTCGGTTCCCTTCAGGAAAAACTGCCCGTCGGCTTCGGTTTCCAACAAAATCGGCAAAGGTGCGCCGATATAGTCATATTCCCGATAGGCATCCTGCCAGTTTTGACCGTTCAACACCCAGCCGTCATTTTGAACGATCAAACAATAATCAGTATCGATGTAATACATCAGTTGGTACAAAACAAACAGATTATATTCGAGATAACCGAATGGCCGGCAAGGCTGATGTCGGATATTTTCCGGCAAACCTTGCGGACAGCTCGGGCTGATCAGCAATCCACGGCTTCCAGGCAATTCGGCACAGCTGCGGATAATTGCATACATCGTGCCCTCGGTATAAGAATCTGCACCGGTAATACCAACCACGGTAATGTCAGCAAAACTCATTATATGTTTCTCCTGTTTCAGACGGCCTTTGAGTTATTTACGACACCTTGTTGCAAATTTCTTTCAAGCGATACAAGGCATCCAAGGCTTCGCGCGGCGTGAGGTTGTCGGGCTGAATTTGCGCCAAAGCTTCAGCCAATTCATTGGCCTGCAAATTATCAACAGGTTCAATTTCTTGTGTTTTCCCTTCCTCATCTGCCCTATTTTCAGACGGCATTGCGCTGAAAATGTCCAACTGCGGACGGTTGGCGGCGGCTTGGTTTTCCAAATCGTTTAAATGCTTTTGAGCCGATTTCAAAGCGCGGTTGGGCAGGCCTGCGAGTTTGGCAACGGCAATACCGTAGCTTTTGCTGGCGGGGCCGGGCTCGATGTGGTGGAGGAAGACGATGTCTTGTCCTTGTTCGAGTGCGGAGAGGTGCATGTTGACTGCTGTTGCGTGGGCTTCGGGTAGTTTGGTCAGCTCGAAATAGTGGGTGGCGAAGAGGCTGAAGGATTTGTTTTTTTGCAGCAGGTGTTCGGCGATGGCGTGCGCGAGGGCGAGGCCGTCGAAGGTGGAGGTGCCGCGTCCGACTTCGTCCATGAGGACGAGGGATTGTTCGGTGGCGTGGTGGAGGATGTAGGCGGTTTCGCTCATTTCGACCATGAAGGTGGAGCGGTTGGAGGCGAGGTCGTCGGATGCGCCGATGCGGGTGAAAATTTGGTCGATGGGGCCGATTTGGGCGGCATCGGCGGGGACGAAGCTGCCGGTGTGCGCCATAAGGACAATATGGGCGACTTGGCGCATATAGGTGGATTTGCCGCCCATGTTGGGGCCGGTCAGGAGCATGAGGCGGTGTTTGTGGTCGAGGCGTGTGTGGTTGGCGGTGAAGTGGCGCACTTGTTGCTCGACGACAGGATGGCGGCCGTTTTCAATATGGATGACCGGATAGTCGGCGAACTCGGGACAGACGAAGCCGCGTTCTGCCGCAATGGTGGCAAACGTAGAAAGTACGTCGAGGGCAGCCGCGGCTTTGGCTGCTTTTTGAAGCTGCGGCAAGGCCGTCTGAACTTCTTTCAGCAGGGCTTCAAACAGGCGTTTTTCCAGTGCCAATGCCTGCTCTTGCGCGGTCAGGACTTTGTCTTCGAAGGTTTTCAGTTCGGGGGTGATGAAGCGTTCGGCGTTTTTCAGGGTCTGGCGGCGTTGGTAGTCGGCAGGCGCTTGTTCGGCTTGAACTTTGGATAGCTCGATGTAGAAGCCGTGGACGCGGTTGAACTCGACTTTGAGGGTAGAAAGGCCGGTGCGTTCGCGTTCGCGCGCTTCGAGCTCGAGCAGGAATTCGTCGCCGTGGTTTTGGATGTGGCGCAGTTCGTCCAGTTCTGCGCAATAGCCTTGGTTGATGACGTCGCCGTCTTTGAGCCAGACGGCGGGTTCTGGCATCACGGCGGCTTTGAGGGTTTCGGCGACGGGCAGGGTTTCGGGGAAAACGGCTTTGAGGGTTTCTAAGAGACTGCTGCCCTCGGCGGACAATTCGATTTCGGACAGGGCAAATAGGCTGTCGCGCAGGGCGGCGAGGTCGCGTGGGCGGGCGTTGCCGACGGCGATGCGGGCGGCGATGCGTTCGATGTCCGCAATGTTTTTCAGACGGCCTTGCAGGTTTTCGTATTGCGAACCCAGCGCGGCAACGGCTTCTTGGCGGGCGCGGATGTGGGCGCGACTGCGCAAGGGATGGTGCAGCCAGAGTGCCAAGAGGCGGCTGCCCATGTGGGTGGCGCAGCCGTCGAGTATGGAAAACAGGGTCGGCGATTTTTTTCCGGAGAGGGTTTGCGTGATTTCAAGATTGCGGCGCGTGGCGGCGTCCATGCCGATATATTGGCTGTCGGTTTCGAGCGAAATGCCGTCTAAGTGTTGCGGCATCAGGTTTTGCGTCAGGCGGATGTAGTTCAGCAGCGCGCCCGCCGCGCCGACGGCGGCTTCGTGTTCCTTGCCGTCCAAACCGAAGCCGTACAGGTCTTGGCAGCCGAAGTATTCGGTCAATAATTTCGCGCCCGCGTCGGCGGCAAACTGCCATGAGTTCAGGCGCGTGATGTTGGCGGAGGTTGCCTGAAAACCGTCAGGCAGACTTTTACCTTCAGGCAACAGGATTTCCGCCGCCTGCAAACGCGCCAGCTCGTCGGCGAGTTTGTCCGCCGTCGTCAGCTTGGTTTTGAATTCGCCGCTTTGCAAAGAAGCCCACGCAATAGCAACGTGTTTTTTATCCGTGTTCACCGCCACAATGCGGTTGGTTTCCTTGTCTTCCAAAAACGCCGCGTCGGTCAGCGTGCCGGGCGTTACGATGCGCACGACTTTGCGCTCCACCGGTCCTTTACTTGCGCCGACTTCGCCCACCTGCTCGCATACCGCCACGCTTTTTCCCATCTTAACCAGTCGCGCAAGATACTGCTCCGCCGCATGAAACGGCACACCCGCCATCTTAATCGGCACGCCGTCCATCTGCCCGCGCGTGGTCAGGGTAATGTCCAACAGCTTTGCCGCCTCCACTGCGTCATCCAAAAACAACTCGTAAAAGTCGCCCATACGGTAAAACACCAGCTTGTCGGCGTGTTGCGATTTGATGGCGAGATACTGCTGCATCATCGGGGAAACGGTGGGTTTGGACATGGAAAAGCCTTAGAAACGCAAAAGCGTTATTGTAACAAAAGGCCGTCTGAAAAACAGGTTTCAGACGGCCTTTAACAGTAGCTTGGTTTTAAGCCAAATCCACTTCCAAATTATCAATCAGGCGCGTGGTACCCAAACGGGCGGCGGCAAGCACCACCAATTCTTTATCGCCAACATGAGCCACTGCCAAGCTGTGTGCGTGGCGGATTTCAACGTAATCAACCACCCAGCCGGCATCGGTCAAACGGCGGATACATTCGGCTTCAAGCTGGGCGTAATCTAGATTGCCGTTTTTCAGGGCAGCGGCAATGTTTTGCAACTCTTGATAGAGGCGCGGCGCTTCTGCACGATCTGCTTCGCTCAAATATTGGTTGCGGCTGGAAAGTGCCAGGCCGTCTGAAGCGCGGCCGGTGTCGACCGGGACGATTTCGATATTGAAATTCAAGTCTTCGACAAAGCCTTTGATAATCGCCAGCTGCTGATAGTCTTTTTTGCCGAAACAGGCGGTATCGGGTTGAACAATGTTGAACAACTTAGTCACAACGGTCGCAACGCCGCGGAAATGTCCCGGGCGGAATTTGCCGCACAATTCATTTTGCAGGTGCGGAGGCTCGACATTGAAACGCTGTTCCACATTCGGATACAGCTCTTTTTCATCAGGCGCAAACACAACGGCAACGCCCTCGCCTGCCAATTTGTCGGCATCTTGCTGCAAAGTGCGCGGATATTTGTCGAAATCTTCGCCTTGTCCGAATTGCAGGCGGTTGACAAAAATACTGACCACAACGTTATCGGCACGTTTTTTTGCTTCGCGCACCAGCGCAAGATGGCCTTCGTGCAGATTGCCCATGGTCGGTACAAATGCCACTTTTCCGGCAGTTTTGCGCCACTCGCGCAATTCTTTAATCGTATGAATGATTTGCATGGTTTGAAAAATCCTTTATCTTTTCCGCCGTTTCATCAACGGAAATCACGCGCCGATTATACGCTTTTATTCATCAAAAAGGCCGTCTGAAATAAGTTTCAGACGGCCTGGTTTTTATTTTATCCGGCAAACGTATGTTCGACAGATGGGAACGTTTTTGCTTTGACTTCGTCCACATAGGCTTTGACCGCAGCTTGAACGCTGTCTTTGCCCTGCATAAAGTTTTTCACGAATTTAGCGGTTTTGCCGGGGAAAATGCCGAGCATATCGTGCATCACCAAAACCTGACCGTCGCAATCCACGCCTGCGCCAATACCGATGGTTGGGCAAGAAACTGTCTCGGTCACTTTTTTCGCCAATTCCGCAGGCACGCATTCCATCAATACGATTGCCGCTCCTGCCGCATCATGCGCTTTGGCGTCGTTGAGCAACGCTTCTGCTTTGTCGCCGCGGCCTTGAACTTTATAGCCGCCGAATGCAAACACGGATTGCGGGGTCAGGCCGATGTGGGCGCAAACAGGGATACCGCGCATTTGCAGAAATTCAGTGGTCTCCGCCATCCAGACACCGCCTTCGAGCTTGACCATATGCGCACCGGCCGCCATCAACTCTGCCGCCGCCGCAAATGCCTGCTCTTTGCTCTGCTGATATGCGCCAAACGGCAAGTCGCTGACAATCATGGCATTTTTAGTACCGCGAGCCACGCATTCAGTGTGGTAGCACATATCCTGCAAGCTCACCGGCAAAGTGGACTGACGACCTTGCACCGCCATACCCAAAGAATCGCCGACCAGCAACACATCCACGCCGGCATTGTCCATCAGCGCGGCAAAGCTGGATTCATAAGCGGTCAGCATGGCGATTTTTTCGCCCTCTGCTTTCATTTTTTGCAAAGTGTTTACGGTAATCATGGTGTTTTGTGTGTTCCGCCCGACGGGCAGCCCTTTGTTGTAATGGAAACGCGGTATTATAAGGTCTGCTTTTAAAATATCAAAGCATAAGCAAAAAGCCCGACTGCTTTCACAATCGGGCTTTTAATTGGTGCCGGCACCAAGAGTCGAACTCGGGACCCCCTGATTACAAGTCAGGTGCTCTACCAACTGAGCTATACCGGCTTACTGAAATGCCTTGCAGCACCATCAGTCTTTAACTGGTGCCGGCACCAAGAGTCGAACTCGGGACCCCCTGATTACAAGTCAGGTGCTCTACCAACTGAGCTATACCGGCAAGGAAGTCGGCATTATGCCGATAAGTTCCCATCTTGGCAAGCATTTTAAAACAAAGTTACTCACGAAATTATAAAAACCAATGATTTTAAAGAAAATTAAATACATGCCTTATCTTGCCATCCAACACGCTCAAAGGCCGTCTGAAAACCGCCCCAGCGCAAAACATCATGGTTTCTGTTAAAATAACGCCTTTCACATCTTTCGTCTGCACACATGCCACCCCGCCATCCTTACCGCCGCCTGCGCCCAGCCAAATCCCATCTGCCCGAAGTCGGTATTTCTGAAGAAGGCAATATCCGTTCCCTGCACTTGGGCAGCGACACCATTCAAAGCTCCATGAATGTCGATCATCCGTCCGAGCTTGTGTTGTCGTACAGCCGCGCCATGATGGGTTGGCTGCTGTTTGCAGAAACCCCGCCCAAACACATCACCCAAATTGGCTTGGGCGGCGGCTCGTTTGCCCGTTGGATAGACAGCTACCTGCCCGATACCAAGCAAACCGCCATTGACATCAATCCGCAAGTCATCGCCGTAGCGCGCAGCCTGTTTGAATTGCCGCACGAAGGCGAACATTTTGAAATTATCGAGGCGGATGGCGCGGAATATATTAAAGTGTTCCGCCACAATACCGATGTAATTTTGGTAGATGGTTTTGACGGCGAACAGATTATCGATGCTTTGGTGGAAGAACCCTTCTTCCAAGACTGCCGCAACGCCCTCTCCCCCGACGGTGTATTTGTGACCAACTGGTGGAGCGGCGATCAGCGTTACCAACGCTTTGTCGAACGCCTGCTCAACGTCTTTGACGGCCGCGTACTCGAGCTGCCTGCAGAAAGCCACGGCAACGTAGCGGTCATGGCATTCCAAAGCAGCCCTAAAGAACAAAATCTCGACAACTTAAAAAAACGCGCCGAAAAATTAAGCGAAAAATACGGCTTGGACTTCAAACGGATGCTTGCTGATTTGAAAGCCAATAATCAAAACAACGGCAAGAATTTTTATCTGTAAACCGCTTCAGACCGTCTGAAAAAACAAACAAGGACACACCCATGCTCAAACCCGATATCATTCAAATTCCCGGCCCGGCCGGTTTGCTGGAAACCATCTACCTGCCAAGCGCACAAGACTCCGCCCGCGGCGTTGCCGTCATCAACCACCCCAATCCCCTGCAAGGCGGCACCAACACCAACAAAGTCATCCAAACCGCTGCCAAAGCCCTCAGCCAACTCGGCTTCCATTGCTACCTGCCCAATTTGCGCGGCGTAGGCAATAGTGAAGGCGAACACGACTACGGCCGCGGCGAAACGCAAGACTGCATTGCCGTTATCGACTACGCCCGCGTGCAACATCCTGACGCGCCGCAATTCGTCCTGGCAGGTTTCTCATTCGGCGGCTACGTTTCCACCTTTGCCGCACAAGCACGCACGCCTGATTTGCTGTTGCTGATGGGCGCCGCCGTCCATCACTACACCGACCGCCCGGAACCATCCGATGTTCCTGATGTCGCCAAAACATTGATGATCCATGGCGCGGAAGACGAAGTCGTCGAAATCAACAAAGCCCTGACATGGGCAGAACCACAAGGCCTGCCGGTTGTAACCATTGCCGGTTCGACCCACTTCTTCCACGGCAAACTCATCGTTTTACGCGATACGATCACACGGTTTGCACCGGCTTTATTAGGCTAAAATCCGGCTACACAATAAAACAAGGCCGTCTGAAAGCTTTTTCAGACGGCCTTGTTTGTATGAAACCTTTATTATCTAAATATCAGGCTCAAGTATTCAGAAATCCATCAAGGATTTTCTACTTAACATATCAATTCTGAGTCAACCAATACTGCAAACCAATCAAAGTCTTACCATCTTTGATTTCATCGTTTACCAATGCATTGCGCACCTCGTCCTTGCTCATCAGGACGGTTTCAGTAATTTCATCTTCATCATTGCTCAATTCGCTACCCAAACGCACGCCTTGCGCTTGGTAGAGATACATTTTCTCATCACAAAAACCAACTGCAGTATAAAAGGAGTACAACAGTTTGACACTGTCGGCGACATATGGCGTTTCTTCTGCCAACTCACGCAAAGCGCATTCGGCAGGATCTTCGTCCGCCACATCCAATTTACCCGCCGGCAATTCCAACGTCGCCTGATCGGCGGCATAACGCCATTGGCGCACCAAAACAACTTTGCCGTCTTCCGTTTCCGCCAACACACACGCAGCACCCGGATGGCGGATCACAACTCGTTGGCTTTCATTGCCGTTGGGTAGGCGAACCCGATCGCGGCTGATGGTAACAAAAGAACCTTCGTAGATTGGCTCGCTGCTTAATTTAGTTTCTTTCAAATCCATTTTTTACCTCATTTCCAAATTATTAAATATTAAAGGCCGTCTGAAATCCTTTTTCAGACGGCATAGATAAGCCCTATTCCCGAGTACGTTCAATCTCAATACCGACCTGCGCCACATCGAGCAAGATACCCGGTTTCACAATACGGACGCGCACTTTGGCCGCACCAAAATCATTTAAAATCAATTGGGCGATATGTTCCGCCAAAGTTTCCAGCAGTAAAAAATCCTGTTCGGCAAGGCTGCGGCGTACAACTTCGCATACTTCACCATAATGGATGGTGTCTCCGATATCGTCGCTCGTGCCGGTACGCTCGGGGACACTGATTTCCAAATCCAAAATCAAAGTCTGTTTACGCTCGCGTTCCCAATCATATACGCCGATTAAAGTATCGGCCTTCATGCCGTACAAAAAGATTTTATCCATTTGCCTGTCCGTTTTTTTGATAGAATAACCATTCCCATTTTAAGTAAAGCACCCAAAATGTTCAATGTACTCGCCATTATTGCCGCCTATCTTATCGGCTCCCTGTCTTTTGCCGTCATCGTATCAAAATATTACGGCATGGACGATCCGCGCACTTACGGCTCCGGCAACCCCGGCGCCACCAACGTCTTGCGCAGCGGTAAGAAAAAAGCGGCCGCACTGACCCTGCTCGGCGATGCAGTAAAAGGCTTGGTTGCCGTCATCTTGGCACGCTGTCTGCAAGATGCTTTAAATTTGTCTGATGCAACGATAGCCCTGGTCGCCATCGCCGCATTGGTCGGTCATATGTGGCCAATATTTTTCAATTTTAAAGGCGGCAAAGGCGTGGCCACCGCATTAGGTGTCTTACTCGCCCTCTCCCCCGCAACCGCCCTGCTCTGCACCTTGATTTGGCTGGTCATGGCATTCGGTTTCAAAGTATCCTCCCTCGCCGCACTGGTCGCCACCGTCTGTGCCCCAATCTTCGCCTTCTTCATGATGCCACACGCCTCTTGGGCATGGGCAACCGTATTCATTGCAGCATTGGTGTTGTACCGCCATAAAAGCAATATTCAAAACCTGATTCAAGGCAAAGAAAGCAAAATCGGAGATAAAGCCGGAAAATCTTAAAAACGTAGATACAATCAATGAAAGGCCGTCTGAAAGTATATTTTTCAGACGGCCTTTTATAGCTTCACTTGCTTTATTCACGCGTAATCAGTCAATCTTAATATATTCCACTGAGAGAATCTCTATAATCTCGCGTCCTTCCGGTGTATCCAAGACAACTTCATTCCCTTCGCGTGCTTTAATCAGGCTGCGTGCCAAAGGGGAAATCCATGAGATTTTGTTTTTAGCGGTATCAATTTCATCTACGCCGACAATTTTGACGGTTTGTTCACGACCATCTCCGCGCAATAAGCCAACGGTGGCGCTGAAAAAAATCTGGTCCGTGGCTTCACGCGCTTCAGGGTCGACAACGACAGCAGCTTCCAAGCGTTTAGTTAGGAAGCGGATACGGCGGTCGATTTCGCGCATACGGCGTTTGCCGTAAAGATAATCGCCATTTTCGCTGCGGTCGCCATTGCTTGCTGCCCAGTTAACGATTTGGACGATTTCCGGGCGCTCTTTGTTGACCAGATGATAAAGTTCGTCTTTCAGTGCCTGCCAACCGGTAGGTGTGATGTAATTTTTGGTTTCGGTACTCATGATGTGTCTATAACATAATTAAAGGCCGTCTGAACATTAATTTTCAGACGGCCTTTATTGTAAGTCAATTTACTTTATTCATCATCATCGCTATCGCTGATACTGATGCTGTGTTCCATTTTGCTTGGATGAACTTTCAAGCCGCCACAACCTGATTTTTCGGTAGAGAGACGGTTCAGATATGCTTCATCGATATCGCCGGTTTGATAAACACCGTTAAAGCATGAAGAATCAAAGGATTCGATTTTTGGATTGAGTGCTTTGACTACTGCTTCCAAATCTTCTAAGTTTTGGAAGACGATGCCGTCTGCGCCAATCTCGGTTGCGATTTCTGCTGCGCTGCGGCCGTTTGCAATCAGTTCTTCACGGGTCGGCATATCGATACCGTACACATTCGGATAGCGTACTTCAGGAGCGGCAGAAGCAATGTAGACTTTGCGTGCACCTGCCGCGCGTACCATTTCGACGATTTCACGGCTGGTCGTACCGCGTACAATGGAATCATCCACCAATAAAACGCTTTTGCCGTTAAACTCGGTTTCCATCGGGCTGAGTTTTTGGCGTACTGATTTTTTGCGTGTTGCTTGGCCAGGCATAATAAAGGTGCGGCCAATGTAGCGGTTTTTAATCAGACCTTCGCGGTAAGGTTTTTCGAGATGAACGGCAAGCTCCATCGCGCTGGGTCGGCTGGTATCGGGAATCGGCATCACGACATCGATATCATCGACAGGCAGCTCGCGTTTGATTTTTTCTGCCAAAGATACACCCATATCCATACGGGACTGATAAACGGAAACGCCATCGATGACGGAGTCCGGTCGGGCAAAATAAACATATTCAAAAAGACAAGGGCTTAATTTGGCTTTATCGCTGCATTGACGGGAAATAATCGTGCCGTCAAAACCAATAAATACAGCTTCGCCCGGCTGGATATCGCGTTCCAAATCATAGGCAAGCGCATTGAAAGCAACGGATTCGGAGGCAACAGCATAAGATTTTTTGCCGGATTCGTCAATTTGCGAACCCAAAACCAACGGACGGATACCGAAAGGATCCCGGAAAGCCAGCATGCCGTATCCTGCAATCATGGCTACTACGCCGTATGCGCCGCGCACCAAGCGGTGTACTTCGGAAACGGCGTTGAAAATATTGTCGATGGTAAGTTGATAAGGGGCTGTATTTTTAGAGACTTCGCGGCGTAATTCGTGTGCGAATACATTGAGTAGGACTTCAGAATCGGAGCTGGTATTAACGTGGCGCAGGTGTTTGTTGCATACGTTTTCATAGAGCTCTTCGGTATTAGTCAGATTACCATTGTGTGCCAAAACAATGCCGAATGGGGAGCTGACATAAAACGGCTGAGCCTCTGCGCTGCTGCCCGCATTGCCTGCAGTCGGATAGCGGACATGTGCAATGCCTGCATTACCGACCAAGTCGCGCATATTGCGGGTACGGAACACTTCGCGCACCATGCCTTTGCCCTTGTGCATATGAAATATATTGCCTTCGGCAGTAACAATACCTGCTGCGTCCTGACCACGGTGTTGCAACATCTGCAAACCATCATACAACATCTGATTGACCGGCTCATGACTGACCAAACCTAATACACCACACATATCGTGCTTCTCCGAGTTTGAAGATTAAATGGGTAAGCTGTCATTATAAAATAATTTAGATGAGTTTGCTCGAATTGTTGACAATATGATGTCAAATTTACGCAAATAAAAACGGATTCAGACGACCCATAGGCCGTCTGAATCCGTCAAATTCAATCATCCAATTCTTCAACTTCAGCTGCTTTACCCGAAAGATGCGGCATTGCGGTATCTTTCCCTGGCAGATAAGGCATCGCAGCATCAGCAAGTGATTCAAAATACGGAATTGTGTGCGAACTTTGCCACTCTTCCGTTTTCGGCAAATCAGTGTGTGAAAAAACCATCACTGCCAGTGTCACCAAAATCACACCTTTCACTGCACCGAATACGCCGCCAAGCAAACGGTTGATGCTTCCCAAACCAACGGCAGACATCAAACTGCTCAACAGCGATCGTGCCAGTTTCTGCAACAGCCATGCCAGAAAAAACACAGCGGCAAAACCCATGGCAACCGCCAAAGAATGCGACTCAACCGATTTAAAGACCACATCGGCAAACGGAACGGCAAGCGTTCTGGCTGCAATAAACGATACCACCCACGCCACCATCGCCCCTGCTTCAGCAATAATACCCCGTGTCAACGAGATAATGATGCAGATGACGATGACGGTGGTCGCCAACAAATCGGCAACAGGCAAATTACTCACTGGTCACCTGACCTGCAATGCCATGTACACGCAATTTGTTCAAATCGCGCTCTGCATCGCGTGCATTTTTATAACTGGCTGATTTCACGCGATACACCTTACCTTTATCGGTCATCACTTCAGTAATGGTCGAGTCGATACCTGCGGCTTTCATTTTACGTTGCAGGCTTTGCGCACGTTCTTTTTCAGCATAACCAGCCTGAATGGCAGCTTTTTTCGCAGGCTTGGCTTCTGCTGTTTCTTTTTCAGCTTTAGGCTTGGCTTTTTCAGACGGCTTCTCGGCAGTTTTTACCTTATCGGCTTTTTCTGCTTTGGCCGTTTCCGGTTTAGCCTTTTCATTTTTTGGTTTTTCAACTTTGGCTTCTGCTTTCTTAGCAGGCTCGGCCTTGTCTTTTACGCTGTCTTTGCTGTTTTTGGCAGATTTACGCTCAGCAATGGCTTTCTCTGCTTTTTCCAATTGTGCCAATTTATTGCGTTCGGCAGCCGCTTCACGCTCTGCTTTTTCAGCACGCGCTTGAAGTGCACGTTTTTTAGCAGCCAATGCGTTTTCTTTTTCATCCGCTTCCTGTTGGGCTTGTGCCTTGCGTGCCGCAGCACGTTGTTCTGCCTGGCGTTGGCGGCGTTCTTCGGCTCGGCGCTCCGCAGCTTCGCGTTTGGCGGCCTCAGCTCGTTGAATACGCTCAGACTCTTCCAAACCTTTAATATTGCCGTCATCCAAAGTATCATTAATCAAAACCAACGGCTCGCCGACATCTTCGGGAGCAGACTCACGGCTTGGCTTCAATACTTCAACCGGCGCATTGTCTTCTTCGTCGCCTGCATTTTGCGGTTTATTTGGCGCTTCGGCATCCGCGTGGCGGGCAGCCTCCTCGGCAGCAGCAACATCCTCTTTATTCGGCTCCAAAACAACAGCCTTGCTCGGCTCGTCAGCCTTTTTGACTTGGCTCTGACCGACAGGCGCTTCTTTAAACGGTGAATTTTTATCGTCGCCGGAAGTCAGTGCCAGACCGAACAGCATACCCGATGCCACCACCAAGCCGGAGGCCAAGACCAAGCGACGGCGGTTGCGACGTTTGAGTTGTTCGTAACCGTCTAAATCGTATCCGTTTGGAGTTTCTTTTTGTTTATTGTCGGACATGATAATTTCCTCGTTAGTGTTCTTTCAAAACAGCCATTACATCGGCAACAGTATGGAATGAGCCGAAAACAACGATTCTATCATTTTCGGTTGCTTTAGCCAAAGCAGTGCGATAGGCAGCAGCGACAGTTTCAAAAACATTTACATTATCGATGCCGTGTTCAGCCAATTTGGCCTGCAAAGCCTCTACCGTCATGCCGCGCGGCACATCTAAAGGCGCGATATTCCACTCGTCAAACTGGTCTTTAACGATTTCCAGCACGCCGTCAATATCTTTGTCGGACAACATACTGAATACGGCGGTCCGTTTTTGGGCAAAGGCAAGGTTAATCAGACTGCGGCGCAAAGCACGGGCTGCGTGCGGATTGTGGCCGACATCCAAGACCACCAGCGGACGGCCGGGTAAAACTTGGAAACGTCCAGGATTCTCAACCAACAGCAAACCGCGTTTAATCGCGCCGATGTCAACGGGCAGCTGATTGTTCAGACACTCTAAAACAGTCAGTGCACACGCGGCATTGGACAACTGATACGCGCCGCGCAAAGCAGGAAACGGCAAGGAATTGCGGTTGCGGTTTTGGCCGTCTGAAGATTGCGGATGGAAGCGGTAGTTCCACTGTACGCTTTCCATTGACGCAAAATCAAAATCTCGCTGAACCATCAACAGTTTTGCGCCAATTTCTTCTGCGTGTTTAACCAATGATTCAGGCGCAGGATTCTGACCGCATACGGCTGGCTTGCCGCTACGGAACACCCCGGCTTTTTCAAAACCGACCTGCTCGACGGTATCTCCCAAAAATGCCTGATGGTCCAAATCCACGCTGGTAACGACCGAGCAGTCGCCGTCAAATACATTCACGGCATCCAATCGTCCGCCCAAACCGACTTCCAAAATCATGACGTCCACATTTTCACGCATGAAAATATCGACGGTGGCCAAAGCATTAAACTCAAAATACGTCAGCGAAATCTCACCGCGTGCCGCTTCGATGCGCTCAAATGAGGAAACAATCAGGTCGTCTGAAACCGGCTGAGTGTTGATGGCGATTCGTTCGTTGTAACGCAGAAGGTGCGGACTGGTCAGCGTACCGACTTTGAAACCGGCTTCTTTATAAATATGCGACAAATAGGCGCATACGGAGCCTTTGCCATTGGTACCCGCCACCACGACGACAGGACACTGCGGCACCAAATTCATGCGTTTTTTCACTTCTCCCACGCGCTCCAAACCCATATCGATCAGGCCGGAACTATGGGCAGTCTCCAAATGAGAAAGCCAGTCTTGTAATGTTTTCATTGTATTGATCGCTTCAAGAGGCCGTCTGAAACAGCCGTTTAATCCATATCTGCCGCAAGTTCTGCTTTGTCTTCTTTTTCCCGACACCAGCGCGCCCATACTTTCAGACGGCGGTAGGCATCACGGTCGGCCATATCGGGCAAGATGCAGTGTTTGACCATTTTTCCGTCAACATTCCATTGCAAAAACAAAGCGTAAACCGTCAACATACTGCTGTCTTGCAAAACCGCGCTTCTTCCCTCTTCCTTGTCATTCAAGTAAACCGTCGCACAGTATTGGCGGTCGATGATGATTTTTCTGACCGCATTTCGAGTCTGAAAATTAACGCTGTGCCAAGCATAGGCAAAACTGCCGGCCAACGCCGCCAAACCCAGCCACATCATCCAGCCGTAAAACTCTGCAAGGCATAAGGCCAAAGCCGAAAGGTGTAAGAAGACAATCAGAATTTTCAAAGAACGCGAGGGCTTTAAGGCCGTCTGAAAACTTCGCACGGCTTTACATCATATTGTCGAAAACAGGCGTAATGTTCAATTCCGCCTCTTCCATATCCAAAACCATATCGTGGATTTCGGTATCGAAAAATTCCCAAAAAGCCTTCAGGCTCATGTCTTGCGGCCATTTGCTTTTATCGATGTCCCAGCCTGCCAATTCGGCTTCAAAAATCTGCTGGTAGCGTTCGTCAAAATAGGAAATGACGGATTCCGGCTCGTCAAATTGCGGCACCAGGAATACGGAACAGTTGGTGCGCAGTTGCTCAATGGTCAAATCGGGCATATTCTCATCGGAGGATTTCAACCATTCCAAAAAACGGGCGGTCGGCTTCAGCACGACAGCAGTACGGTCAACAAAATACATAATGTTCAACTTTCAAAATCATTCAAACCGATCATGCCGTCTGAAATTTCAGACGGCCTGAGTTTAATGTGTCATCACCTGTTGCAGGAATTGTTTGGCACGCTCGTGTTTCGGATTGGTAAAAAATTCTTCCGGCGTTTCATCTTCCAGAATCTGGCCTTTATCGACAAAAATCACACGGTCGGCGACTTCGCGCGCAAAACCCATCTCATGGGTCACACACATCATGGTCATGCCGCTTTCCGCCAAGTCTTTCATCACTTTTAATACTTCGCCGACCATTTCAGGGTCAAGCGCGGAAGTCGGCTCGTCAAACAACATCACGCGCGGCTCCATCGCCAAACCGCGTGCAATCGCCACACGCTGCTGCTGACCGCCGGAAAGCTGACCGGGCAGCGCGTCTTTTTTATGCGCCAAGCCGACGCGTTCCAAAAGCTCCATCGCTTTCTTTTCCGCCTCTTCACGGCTTTGGTTTTTCACTTTCATCGGCGAAAGAATAATATTTTCCAAGACAGTCAAATGCGGATACAGATTGAACCCTTGGAACACAAAGCCCACTTCTTCGCGCACTTTGTTCAAATCAGTTTTCGGATCGGCAACATTGATGCCGTCCACCCAAATCTCGCCGCTTTCAATGCGCTCAAGTTGGTTTACCGTACGAATCAACGTCGATTTGCCACTGCCCGAAGGGCCGCATACAACGACCACTTCGCCTTGCTTGACTTCCAGATTCACGCCGTTGATAACGTGCAAATCTTTAAAATGTTTGTGTACATTTTTGAATCTAATCATTATTTATTTCCAAACTGCCAAAATTTTCGGGGCTTGAGTTGCTCTTGTCGCTGCCAAAGCAAAGGAATGACAGTTTCCAACCAAAAGCGGCAACTGACTACGCCGCCAGAGATTCCGCCTTGATTGTACCGATTGACTTTAAATTGCTCTTCCCTATCGAGACGATGCCCGGTCAATAACCAAACTGCGCCGATAATTGCCGCTTCAAAACGGTGCCGCTCAGGCGGCATATCCTTACCGGAAAAATACTGCGCCAACTCGCGCCACAAATATGAATCACCCAGAAACCCCCATTGAATAGGAGGTTGCTTAAAAATTGCCATCACTGTTTCAGACGGCCTTTTGAACCAGATAATTGCTCAATTCCACATATTTCTCAGCGGCAATGTGTTCTGCCCTGTCCTGCGGATTGATGCCGACTGCCTGCAAATCATCATCGCCGGCAAGTTCCTTCAAATTATTGCGTATGGTTTTGCGTCGTTGATGGAAAGCCAGTTTTACCAGTTTGGCGAAGTGTTCAAAATCTTCTGCTTTACCGATACGGTGTTTCACCGGAATCATACGTACCACGGCCGAATCCACTTTCGGCGCAGGATCAAAGGACTCGGGTGGTACTTCAATCAACATTTCCATATCGAAAAAATATTGCAGCATGACGCCCAGACGACCATAGTCGTTGGTTTTCGGCTGCGCCACCATGCGTTCGACCACTTCTTTTTGCAGCATAAAGTGCATATCGATCACATCGTCCGCCACTTCGCTCAATCGGAACAAAAGTGGCGTGGAAATATTGTACGGCAGGTTGCCGACAATTTTTTTCTTGCCTTTAATGCTGTTGAAATCAAACTGCAATACGTCGCCTTCGTGTATCACCAATTTATCTGCAAACGGCAAGGTTTTCAGACGGCGTACGATGTCGCGGTCGATTTCGCAAACATGCAGGCGGTTGAGTTTTTTCGCCAAAGGCTCGGTAATGGCAGCCAAGCCCGGGCCGATTTCAATCACGATATCATCAGGCTGCGGTCTGACTGCGTTGACAATATCGCTAATAATCCGCGTATCCTGCAAAAAATTCTGCCCGAAGCGTTTCCGGGCCTTATGTTCTTTCATATCTTTCTTCAAGCAAGCTGTTTAAGGCAGTATTGTAACTGAAACAAGCGTTTTTGTCGGCACGCTTTCAGACAGCATTTGCCTAATTTTAAGCAAACGGCGGCGCTTCCAAACCCAAAGATTTCAGTAGTTGCGCGGTCTCATAAACCGGCAAACCCATCACGCCGGTAAAACTGCCCTGCAAATGCTCGACAAATACGCCGCCCAAGCCCTGAATCCCATACGCACCGGCTTTGTCCATCGGCTCACCGCTGGCAACATAGGCTGCGACTTCCTCAGCCGTCAACGTTTTAAAGCGCACTTCGCTCGTCTGCACCACATCATGGCGTACGCCTTGCCAGTAAACGCATACAGCCGTCAGCACTTGATGCGTCCGTCCGGACAAGCGTTCCAGCATATCGACCGCATCCGCCTCGGATTCCGGTTTACCCAAAATAGCCGCACCATCCGCCACTGTCGTATCCGCCGTCAATACAGCAAACTCAGGCTCTTGATCATGAGCAGTAAACCATTGCGCCACCGCCGCCTGATTTTTCTCGCATGCCATACGGCGCACATACTCTACCGCAGCTTCGCCTTCTTTAGGGGTTTCATCAATATCTGCAGAAAGGCGGTGTACCGTGAAACCCAAATTCTCCAAAATCTCACGACGGCGCGGACTGCCCGAAGCCAGATAAATTGCGTTCATTGGATTGGTTTTCCTTATTTTGAAATTTTATGCTGACCGGACAGGCGGACATAATGTGCAGCCGAATACGTCAAAAATGCCTTTTCCTCATCCGTCAGCGGACGCACTTGTCTCACAGGCGAGCCGACGTATAAAAAACCACTTTCCAATCGCTTGCGCGGCGGCACCAAACTGCCTGCGCCTATCATCACATCATCTTCGACAACCGTATCGTCCAAAATAATCGATCCCATGCCCACCAACACACGATTCCCAATTCGGCAGCCATGCAGCATGACCTTATGCCCAATCGTCACATCATCGCCGATAATCAAAGGCGAACCGTCAGGCTTTGCCGCATTCTTATGCGACACGTGCAAAACGCTGCCGTCCTGCACATTGCTGCGCTTGCCGATAGAAATGCTGTTCACATCGCCGCGCAATACGGCATAAGGCCAAACGGATACATCTTCCGCCAGCGACACTTCGCCAATCACAACCGAAGTCTCATCTATAAAGCAAGACTTATCAACCGACGGCACATAATCCAAAAACGCACGAATAGGGTTTGCCATTTCCAATATCCTTTTCTCAAAACCAAAACTGATCAGGCCGTCTGAAAACACGGCGTAAAACGATTTTATACTACAACCATACTAAATCAAGCCAAAAAATCATCAAAAGGCCGTCTGAAATAGTTTTCAGACGGCCTTTCATCATAAACCTTTATCTTGGCTTACCACTATTTATCATTAGCGTCTCATCCATCTTTTATGGAATAATCTTCTTCATTTGATTGATGGAGAAGCCGATGGAGACACGTTCGGGAAATTATGCAGCGCCCCTATTGGTCGTCGGCTGCGTCGTCTTCGGCTTAGGCAGCTTGATCGTCAAATTTGTCGATGTCGGCTCTTACGCCATCGCATTCTGGCGTTTGCTGATTGCCGCCCCTATATTCTTCTTGCTCGGGCGTTTTTTCAGACAAAAAATGCCCACGAAAAGAAAAACGATTGGCTACGCGCTCTTATCCGGTGTTTTCCTCGCATTCGACCTCGCCCTTTGGCACGAAAGCATTCACGCCGTAGGCCCCGGCATTTCCACCTTGCTCAACAGCCTGCAGATTTTCTTTTTAGCCGCCATCGGCTTCTTCTTTTATTCAGAACGTTTAAGCACCCTGCAAATTTTAAGTTTGATATTGGCCACCATAGGCGTAGCCTTAATCGGCAGCCCAGAGTTCGGTCATAACGACAACGCCGCATGGGGATTTGTCAGCGGCGTAGTATCCGGCGCCATGCTGGCCCTGTCTATGGTCTTCGTACGCAAAACCCATGAGCAGGAAAAAGTAGGTTTGTTTCCGCTGATGATGATTTTAAGCTTCGGTGGCGCAATGGCGCTGGTCATCCCATCGCTGCTATTCGATGCCACCCATCTTTACCCCAAAACTTTAAACGATGCGATTCTAGTCTCCATCTACGGCATCGTTATGCAATGCTTTGCTTGGGCATTGATTGCTTACGCCATCCCGCTTTTATCCTTGTCACTGACCGGCCTACTACTGCTCTCCGAACCAGTCGCCGCCATGTTGATCGATTATTTCTGGTTGGATAAACCGATTAATATCGTCCAATGGGGTGGCGCCACTTTGACTTTATTGGCAATTTATTTAGGTTCGTTAAAAGACAAAAAATAGATACAAAAAAGGCCGTCTGAAAAATTTCAGACGGCCTTTTAGTCTGTTTATTGCTTATTGGATACTGGTACCGATACGGCTGAGTTCGCCCAAATTCATCCAAACAAAGAAGGCTTTACCGACAATCAACTTGTCATCGACAAATCCCCAGTAACGAGAATCGGCGCTGTTGTCGCGGTTGTCACCCATCGCGAAATAACGGCCTTCTGGGACTTTACAGATAAAGCCATTGCCGTCTTCTGCGTATTCGCAATTTTCCAAACCACTTTTTTCAAGCGAGTAATTGCTTTCAGGCATCACTTCGGAGGTGTATTTGTTCAATACGGCAATAGATACGGAAGGCTGACCGGCCTCCTTGACCACGTCAAAATTTTTGCCGTTCAAGGCCGTCTGAAAACGCTCAAGCGTATGAATCATAGACGGATCGGTATCATCTGCGTATTGATAGTTGCCGTTTGGTTTTTCAGAAATAATTTCACCGTTAACAGTCAAAACCTTATCACGGTATTCCACAACGTCGCCCGGAATACCGACGATACGTTTGATGTAATTCATCTCAGGCTGAAGCGGATAATTGAACACCACGACATCACCTCGGGCAATATTGCCGACAGGGATAATGACCTTATTCAAAATCGGCAGGCGGATACCGTAAGAGAATTTGTTCACCAAGATAAAATCGCCTTTGACCAAGCCAGGACGCATGGAGCTGGACGGAATTTGGAACGGCTCGGCAATAAAGCTGCGCAACACAAAGATAACCAAGATAATGGGGAAAAATCCACCCATGTAGTCGGTAAAATGCGCATTGTCTTCGCCGGTTTCGCTTTTTTTCAGACGGCCTTTATGGATTGCCCAAACCATGCCGGTGAACACGACAAACACCAGCAATACGGCGGTAAAGCTCATAAATTCAGACAAAATGCCGAATACGCCGACCATGCACAAGAGGTAACTCCATTGCAGGCCGGAGCTCCATTCGCCGTTTTCCTGACGCTCTTTGCTGCTTTTGAAGTTGAGGACCAAGCCGGCCAACAGTACAACGATTGCGCCTAAAGTCAGATTTATACTCATTATTTATCACTCACTTGCAGAATCGCCAAGAATGCGCTTTGCGGGATTTCCACGTTGCCCACTTGTTTCATGCGGCGCTTACCTGCTTTTTGTTTTTCGAGAAGTTTTTTCTTACGCGTAATATCGCCGCCGTAACATTTCGCCAAAACGTTTTTACGTAGGGCCTTGACGTTTTCGCGGGCGATAATCTGGCTGCCGATGGCGGCCTGTACGGCGATGTCGAACATCTGGCGCGGAATCAGCTCGCGCATTTTTGACGCCAACTCACGACCACGGTGAACCGCGCTTTGACGGTGCACAATCAGGCTCAGGGCATCGACTTTTTCGCCATTGACCATGATGTCGAGCTTAATCAAATCAGACGGCTGGAACTCTTTGAAATGGTAGTCCAACGAAGCATAGCCGCGCGAAGTCGATTTAAGCTTGTCGAAGAAGTCCATTACGACTTCGTTCATCGGCAAATCGTAAGTCAACATGACTTGACGGCCCATGTACTGCATATTGACCTGCACGCCGCGCTTTTGGTTACACAAAGTCATGACGTTGCCGACATACTCCTGCGGCACAAGAATGGTCGCGGTAATAATCGGCTCGAGAATGGTTTCGATGCTGCCGATGTCGGGCAGTTTAGATGGGTTTTCGACTTCGATTTTTTCGCCGCTCTTCAAAACGACTTCGTAAACCACCGTCGGCGCAGTGGTAATCAAGTCCATGTCGAACTCGCGTTCCAAACGTTCCTGTACGATTTCCAAGTGTAGCAGGCCTAAGAAGCCGCAACGGAAGCCGAAGCCCAATGCCTGAGAAACTTCAGGTTCGAATTTCAGTGAAGCATCGTTCAGTTGCAATTTTTCCAAAGCGTCGCGCAAGGCTTCGTAGTCGTGGCTTTCCACAGGATAGAGACCGGCAAATACTTGGCTTTGTACTTCTTGGAAGCCGGGCAACGGCTCAGAGGCAGGGTTGGCAACCAAAGTCACCGTATCGCCGACTTTCGCCTGTCCCAATTCTTTTACGCCGGTAATCAGAAAACCCACTTCGCCGGCTTTGAGTTCTTGTTTTTGAACCGATTTCGGTGTGAATACGCCCAACTGCTCGACCTGAGTTTCCGCCTTGGTGCTCATAAAGCGTACTTTGTCTTTCAGCTTGATGGTGCCGTTTTTCACACGAATCAGCATGACCACGCCAACGTAGTTGTCAAACCATGAATCAACAATAACCGCTTGCAACGGCGCATTTTCATCACCGGTCGGCGCAGGGATTTTGGCAACGATTTCTTCCAAAACATCTTCCACACCAATGCCGCTTTTGGCAGAACACTGTACCGCGCCAACGGCATCAATGCCGATGATGTCTTCGATTTCCTGTTCCACGCGCTCGGGGTCGGCGGCAGGCAGGTCGATTTTGTTCAAAACAGGCACGACTTCCACGCCCAAATCAATCGCGGTATAGCAGTTCGCCACGGTTTGCGCTTCCACGCCTTGTGACGCGTCAACGACCAAAAGCGCGCCTTCGCAGGCAGAGAGCGAACGGGATACTTCGTAAGAAAAGTCGACGTGTCCCGGCGTATCAATTAGGTTAAGCTGATACACCTGCCCGTCGCGTGCTTTATAGTTGAGCGCGGCGGTTTGCGCTTTGATGGTAATGCCGCGCTCTTTTTCGATGTCCATGGAGTCGAGCACCTGCGTACTCATTTCGCGCAAATCCAAACCGCCGCAGTATTGGATAAAACGGTCGGCAAGCGTCGATTTACCGTGGTCGATGTGGGCAATAATGGAGAAATTCCGTATGTTTTTCATATTGTTATTAAGATAAATGCAATTAAAGTCGGAAAGGCCGTCTGAAAAAACAGGGATTCGGTTTTCAGACGGCCTTAGAATAAGGTTGAATCGTTCCGTATTCTAACGGAAATTCAACGTTTCTGCATGATTTTATAGCGATTTGACAATCTCGGTCACCATCTTCGCCGAGCTGACAGCCGCCGTTTTCAAAAACTCTTCAAAGCTGATGTCCGCTTTCTCATCTGCCGAATCGGAGACGGCGCGAATAATTACAAACGGCACTTCCAACTGGTAACAAGTCTGCGCAATCGCCGCAGCTTCCATTTCCACTGCTTTTACTTCTGGGAAATGGCTGCGGATTTCCGCGACACCTTCGCTGCTGTGCACAAAACGGTCGCCACTGACAATCAGGCCTTGCGTGACAGCCGCTCCGTCAAACACTTGCGCCGCCTTTTCTGCTTGGCGAATCAAGTTTGAATCCGATGCAAACACGGCAGGAAGTTGCGGTACTTGTCCCCAAACATAACCAAAAGCCGTTACGTCAACATCATGATGCGCCACAGTTTCGCCGATGACCACATCACCGACCTTCAGGCCCTTGCCCAAACCGCCTGCACTGCCGGTATTGATGACGCAATCCGGTGCAAACTGATGAATGACCCAAGAAGTCGAAACCGCCGCATTGACTTTACCGATACCGCTCAAAACCAATACCATACGTTTTCCGGCCAATTCACCTTCATACGCCGAGAATTTACCGAAGGACACATGCTTGACATTGGTCATGCTTTCACGCAAAAGCTCGATTTCCTGTTCCATTGCGCCGACCACGGCAATTGTTTGTACTGACATCTCGTTACCTTTCCATTCACTAATCGGGCAACATTATAACAGCAGAATTTAAAATCACAGGGATACTGAAAAATCTGCTATATTCCCAGAACGACACCCAATTTAAAACAGATTGATGCTCCAGCTAGCAATCAGCAAATAATGATTGCATCTGTTATAATTACCATAGATAAAATAACTATATTTTAAATACCTAAATTCTTATGTTTAACGAAAATACTCCGGATGCAAAAGAAGAATTGTTCGCTTGGCTACGCCATATGAACAAATACAAAGGCTCCGACCTTTTCATTACCACCAATTTCCCACCGGCCATGAAAGTGGACGGCAAAATCATGCGACTGACTGATGAGCCGCTGAGTGCTGAAAAATGTATGGAAATCGCTTTTTCGATTATGTCTTCCAAACAAATCGAAGAATTTTCTTCCACCAACGAATGCAACTTCGCCATCAGCCTGCCCGATACCAGCCGCTTCCGTGTTAATGCAATGGTTCAACGCGGTGCAACTGCTTTGGTATTCCGTTCCATTACCAGCAATATCCCGAAATTTGAAACGCTCAATCTACCCCCTATTCTGAAAGACATTGCCCTCAGAAAACGCGGCCTGATTATTTTTGTCGGCGGTACAGGTTCGGGCAAGTCCACTTCCCTCGCCTCCCTTATCGACTATCGAAACGAAAACAGCTTCGACCACATTATTACCATCGAAGACCCGATTGAGTTTATCCACCAACACAAAAACTGCATCATCACCCAACGTGAAATCGGTGTAGATACAGAAAATTGGCCGATTGCATTGAAAAATACCCTGCGCCAAGCGCCGGATGTTATCCTGATTGGTGAAATCCGCGACCGCGAGACCATGGACTACGCCATTTCCTTCGCAGAAACCGGCCATTTGTGTATGGCAACACTGCACGCCAACAGTACCAACCAAGCGCTCGACCGCATCATCAACTTCTTCCCCGAAGAGCGCCGTACCCAGTTGCTGACCGACTTATCGCTCAACCTGCAAGCCTTTATTTCACAACGACTGATTCCCCGTGAAAGCGGACGGGGTCGTGTGGCGGCGGTCGAAGTTTTGCTCAATTCGCCAATTATTGCCGACTTGATTCAAAAAGGCGAAGTCCACAACATCAAAGAAATGATGAAAAAATCAACCGGCATGGGCATGATCACTTTTGACCAAGCCTTGTATGATTTGTATGAAAACGGCGATATCAGTTATCAAGACGCCATTAAAAATGCCGACTCCGCTCATGATTTGCGCTTAGACATTCAATTACGAAGCCGTCGTGCGCAAAATGCCGGTCCGGATTTAGAATTGATTTAACAGCTTCAAAGCATAAAAAAGGCCGTCTGAAACCTTACTACGAGTTTCAGACGGCCTTTATTCCATCAAATAATCAAGCCTGTTTCAGTTTTGCATCGGCATCACGCAATGCAGTGCGCAGACCTTCTTCGATAACCGGATGGTAGAACGGCATATCCAACATTTGCGGAATCGTCATCTTCATTTGATGCGCCCAAGCCATCAAGTGTGCCAAATGTTCGGCAGCAGGGCCGACAATTTCCGCACCAATGAAACGGCCGGTCGCTTTCTCAGCATACAAACGCATATGGCCTTTGTTTACCAACATAACGCGGCTGCGGCCTTGGTTTCGGAAGGAAACTTCACCGATGACAAACTCATCAGGCTGATATTTCTCCGCAACTTGCGCGTATTTCAAACCGATAGTGGCAATTTGCGGACTGGTAAATACCACGCCGATTACGCTACGGCGCAAACCGCCCTCAATATTCGGGAAAATAGCGGCATTGTGACCGGCAATTTTGCCTTGGTCAGAAGCTTCATGCAGCAGAGGCAGTTGGTTGGATGCATCGCCTGCGATAAAGATGTGCGGAATGCTGGTTTGCATGGTCAGCGGATCGGCAACAGGCACGCCACGTGCATCTTTTTCGATATTCAGGTTTTCCAAACCGATATTGTCCACGTTCGGACGGCGACCGGCGGCAGCCAAAGCATATTCGGCATGGAATATACCTTTTTCGCCATCTTGTTCCCAATGAACTTCAACATTGCCTTCTGCGTCCAATTTGACTTCGGTTTTGGCATCCAAATGCAAGGTCAACTCTTCACCAAAAACGGTTTTGGCTTCTTCAGCGACAACAGGGTCGGAAATACCGCCAATAGCGCCTGCTACGCCAAAAATTTCAACTTTTACGCCCAAACGGTGCAAAGCCTGACCCAACTCTAAGCCGATTACACCAGGACCGAATACGGCCACACTCTTAGGCAGGGTATCCCAAGAGAAAACATCATCGTTCACAATCAAGCGATCGCCCAAAACTTCCCACTGAGGGAAAATCACAGGGCGCGAACCGGTAGCAATCACAAAACTTTTTGCAGTGATTTGAGTGTGGTCATCGATTTGGACGGTGTGTTCGTCAACAAATTTTGCCGTACCCATAATACGCTTGTCGGCAGGCCACTCTTCTACATCACTGACTACAAAACCAACAAAACGGTCGCGTTCGGACTTCACGCGGTGCATGACTTCTTCGCCGTTTACCGTTACGCTGTCTTTATCCAAATGCACGCCAAACGGATCGGTATGCAGAGCATGATGGCGCGCTTCCGCAGCTGCAATCAGCAATTTGGACGGCATACAGCCGACACGCGCACAAGTTGTTCCGAATACATTGTTTTCAATCAGGTAAACATTATCTGTATGAAGTCGAGCATTGCGAAATGCGCCCATACCGGCTGTACCGCCACCCAGTACTACCACATCTGCTTGAATTTTTTTCATATTTTATCCTTACTGTCTATATCCAAACCGATATTGCCATCAGGTTATCCGTTTTCAGACGGCCTAAACTTCATAAACTATCAAAATTTAAAAATCAATAGCCAATATCTAAATATCGATTTAAAACAATAATCTCAAATTCTACTTGTAAATATAGAGTTATTCAGAACGCCGATTTGCAAACGTCGTCTGAATAACTCTATATTTGGGTCTTTCAGACGGCCTTTTCAAGCCGTCTTAAGCATACAGGCAATTAGTTTTTAGCCAAGTAAGCTTCCAAGTCTTCGCTGCCACCGATGTATTTACCGCCGATGAATACTTGAGGAGCAGTCATCTTGCCGGTAATAGCGCGTACGGAAGTAACAGTTGCATCTTTGCCCAATACGATTTCTTCGTAAGACAAGCCTTTGTCTTGCAGAGCTTTTTTAGCTTTAGCACAGAATTGGCAGCCAGGTTTGGTGAAGATGGCAACAGACTCTTGAGCTTTCCAGTCAGGAGCAATGTATTTCAACATAGTGTCAGCGTCAGACACTTTGAAAGGATCGCCTGGCTCTTCAGGTTCGATAAACATTTTTTCAATCACGCCGTCGTTAACCAGCATGGAGTAACGCCAAGAGCGTTTGCCGAAGCCCAAGTCTTCTTTGCCAACCAACATGCCCATGCCTTCAGTGAATTCACCATTACCATCAGGAATCATGTAGATGTTGTCAGCTTCTTCTTCAGCAGCCCAAGCGTTCATTACGAAAGTGTCGTTTACAGATACGCAGTAGATTGCGTCAACACCGTTTTCTTTGAACGCGCCAAACAATTCGTTGTAGCGTGGCAGGTGAGAAGAAGAGCAAGTTGGAGTAAATGCGCCAGGCAGAGAGAACACGACTACTTTTTTGCCTTTGAACAAATCATCAGTAGAAACATCTTTCCAAGTGTCGCCAACGCGAGTGCGGAATACTACGGAAGGTACTTTTTGACCGGTACGATCTTGCAAAGCCATTTTTAAGCTCCTTAAAAATTCGGGTTTGAGAAATGAATCAATGCTTGCATTTTAATGCAGGCCTATCGATTTGTATAATTTATAGTTCAAATAATATTAATTACATCAAACTATCAACTCAATTAAATCGAGAACAGCTATTCCTCTAAATGAAGGCCATCTGAAATAAAACAAGTACCTGACTGAAATTATTTTTTAGGTAAGGGCTGAACGGGAGAATCCGAAGCCACAATTTCGCCGATGGCTGTTTCCGCAATATCCTTCAAAGCATAGCGGTCTTTATCAGGCATATCTGTCGGTTTGTACTGAGGCGAGAAATCCAAGCGGATACAGATTTTCTTCATAGAAACAATGCGCCATAAAGATTGAAGCAGGTTTACCTCCGCATAGGATGGCAGATCCGTCCGTTGTCCTTCGTCATCATAATATCGCAAAGTTACCGCCTGAATCGGCGCTTTCGCATCAATAGCCGATTGGAACAGGGCAGCTTTAAACGGCAAAATACCCAAGCCGGAAGAAGTACGCGCCTCAGGGAAGAAGCTGACATTCTGCCCTGCTTTCAATGCTGCACAAATCGCCTGATTAATCGGCTCGACATCACGGCGGGAATTGCGATTGATAAACACCGTGCCGGCATTTTTACCCATTTTCCCCAAAACCGGCCAACCGCTGATTTCCTGTTTCGCAATAAAACTGCTCGGATAAACGGCGCTCATGGCAAAAATATCCAACCAAGACACATGGTTGGCCACCACCAAAGTACCACTCACATTTCCTTGAGGCGGTACGCCGATTTCCAATTCGATATCCAAAGCATCCAACGCACCTTTTCCCAAAACAACCACAGCATGATTGCGTTCCTCTGCATTGTTGCCATCAATGGCACGCAAATCCCGGCCGGTTCTGAATAACCAAGCTGCCAAACGGCAAAGTCGGCTCAGACGTTTAAAAAAAGGAGCTTTTTGTTTAGACATAAAATTTCTTCTGTATTGTGTTCATTATGTTCAGACGGCCTCTGACATTTAAGGCCGTCTGAAACTATTTCTGGCAATTTGGACAATAAAATGTTCCACGCTGCCCCAAAGTTTCTTTAAAAATCAACCCGCCACATTGGACACAAGGCTCATTGTGGCGGCCATAGACCGTATATTCCTGCTGAAAGTAGCCGCTTTTTCCATCGCTATTAACGAAGTCTCGCAGTGTACTGCCGCCCGTTTCAATCGCCCTCAGCAGAACCGCTTTAACGGTTTCCACCAATAATGCGCATTCTTTCTTGGTCAGCTTATTCGCCGGACGCAATGGCGAAATACCTGCCTTAAACAGACTTTCATTCGCATAAATATTACCGACACCAACCACCACTGCATTATCCATCAGCGCTAATTTGACTGCACGCTTTTGGGTTTTCAATTTCTGATACAGGTAATTTGCATCAAAATCATCCGAGAGCGGCTCCGGTCCCAACTTTTCCAACAGCGGATGATGCTCGGCAATACCCTCATACCACAATACCGCACCAAATTTACGCGGATCGTGATAACGCAATACGGTACCGTCATCAAATACAAAATCTAAATGATCATGTTTATCCGGCGTGGCGATGCGCTCATCATCGGCGGTAAAAATCCGCAAACTGCCGGACATACCCAAATGCATAAGTAAAATACCCGTTTCAAAAGTAACAATCAAATACTTCGCACGCCGGTTGCATGCCAAAACTTTGCGCCCGGCCAAAATTTGCGCCAAGTTCGGATGGATAGGCCATCTCAATTTAAACTGGCGAATAATGACTTTTTCTATCTTTTTGCCATCAATATGCGGCGCGATTCCGCGTAAAGTCGTTTCTACCTCAGGTAATTCAGGCATCATTATTCTCCAAATTCATCATTATATATAGGCCGTCTGAAAACTATTCGGCCAAACGTGCCGTACTTAAAGCAACCGTATTGCCATCGAATGCAGATTCCAATTCAGGCAAAGGATGGACACCAATCAAATGTTTCGTTAAAACCACACCATACACCGCCGCACACTGCGGCCACCACCTATCCCCTGCCTTTTCCATAAACTGCCAAAACTTCAAAGCAGATGATGAATTCACAGCAGGCAGATAATCCATAAACTGCCCATATTCCATTTCAAAACCAATAGCGGCAGTTTTTCGTTTCAACTCAGCCAGAGCCAAGCATTGAGATTTCATAGGCAGTCTTTTACCATCAAACCACGAGCTCAACCCCCACAAAGATTTAAGGTTAAACCCCGTTAAAATCAACCTGCCCTCGGGTTTTAATATCCTAAATGCCTCTTGCAACACCAAATCGGCAGATGAAATTTCCAAAAGATGGGGCATCAATAATACATCCACGGAATGCGTTTCAAATGCCAACATTTCAGCATCCATCAGCACATCGCGCGGTACCACAATCATATTTTCAGACGGCCTCTGCCATACACCGTCCAATTGAACCGCCACTTGCCTATTCAAATATTGCAAATGCCGTCTGAAAAAATCCGCCTCTTTTTGAGCAAGATATTGCCCCATTGGCGTTTGCATAAAAAAAGTTTCCATTAAATGCTCTCCTATGCATCCCGACTTGTGTGACAGAATTTTAACACCACGACCACATCATACACGCAAATTCCCTGCCCGACTTGACGTTTGAATGCTGAAACGATACCATCGAAAGGACAAAATTTTATTATATATTTGATAACTCTATTTACTATGGCAAAACTAAAAACCATCGTTCTGACCGTTTCAAGCCTGTCGGCAGTTTCCGCCACAGCCTACGCGCAAAACGCTACGCCCAACCAAGTCGGCATGGCAATGATGCGCCTCAACTCTTCCCTGCTCGACCAAGCCAAAACACAAACCTTCGGCTCTGGTAGCTTGTGGGCATCATTACGTAAAGACTTCCGCATTAACGAAGTCAACACAGAACTGGTTCGCCGCCATGAAAACAAATTTGCTGCAAACAGTGCATATTTCGACCGCACCATCTCCCGCAGCAAACCTTATATGTACCATATTGCCAATGAAGTTAAAAAGCGCAATATGCCTGCTGAAATCGCTTTGTTGCCTTTCATTGAAAGCGCATTTTTAACCAAAGCCAAATCACACGTCGGCGCATCCGGCCTGTGGCAATTTATGCCGGCTACCGGCCGCCACTTCGGCTTGGAAAAAACGCCTTTGTATGACGGTCGTCACGACGTTTACGCCGCTACTGATGCCGCGCTGAACTATCTGCAATACCTGCACGGTATGTTCGGTGACTGGTCTTTGGCCCTTGCTGCTTACAACTGGGGCGAAGGTAATGTTGGTCGCGCCGTAAACCGTGCCCGTGCGCAAGGTTTGGAGCCGACATACGAAAACCTGCGTATGCCGAACGAAACACGCAACTACGTTCCCAAACTTTTGGCCGTCCGCAATATCGTTGCCAATCCGCAAACCTTCGGTATGAATATCAGCGAAATCAGCAATCAGCCGTATTTCAAATCTGTCAGCATCGACAAACCTATTGATAACAGCACAATTGCTCGTTTTGCAAACATCAGCGAAAGCGAACTGTTGGCACTCAACCCAGGTTTCAATGCTCCAGTATTCATCCCTAAAAACAACCGTCGCCTGTTATTGCCGGTTTCTGCGGTTTCCGCATTTGAAAAGAACTACCGCAATGCCAATCCAGATACCCTAATGTCTTGGGATATTTATACTTCTTTGGGCAACAAAAAGCTTAACGCCATTGCTAACGATACCGGTATGAGCGTAGCCGAACTCAAACGCCTCAATGGCCTGAGCGGTAGCGCCATTTCTGAAGGCCGCAGCATTTTAGTGGCTAAAAACTCAGCTATCCAAAGCCAAGACATTATTAACTTTATTGACAAAGACAATACGCCGGATACTTACCAATCCAATATGCCGGCCATGTCTCCGATTATTGCTTCCAACGCAGTAGAACCGGTTAAAGTCGCTCAAACTACCGTGACCAATATTGTTGCACCTGTTGTTCCTCAGTCCACTAAACCGGTTGACTTTATTGCACACAGCAAAACTGAAAACGTTACTTCCGTAGCGGTAACAGAAACCAAAGAGCAGCCTCAAGTTGCAAGTATAGAAATGACCGCCCCAGTTGTAGCCATGGTCCATACTGCTATTGAGCCTGCTACCACAAATGTTGCAGAAGCACCCAAAGCGGCTATCCCTGCCGACTTGACTGCACCGACTGTTGCCGCAAACGATGTAGCCCCTTCTCCAGCAGTTGAATCTGTTGCTGCTGCGCCGGTTCAAGAAGAGCATGATGACCTGATGGCTTTGGTACAAAGCCGACCTGCAGAGGAACCTGCAGCGACTGTTGCTGAAGCGACTCCTGAAACCAAACAAGTTCAAACTGTTGTCACCGCTGAAAACGCTCGTACAGAACGTATCGCAGCCAATACCGCTAAACAACAACAACGCATCAATGCGCGTCTTGCCCGTGTAAATGGCCAACAAAACACACAAACTGCAGCACTTGCAGCAGGTATACACCGCGTGGAAGATGGCGATACGTTGTTTAACATCTCCAAACGTTACAACTTGAGCGTAGCCGATTTGATTATTGCCAACAACATCAAAGGTAACAATATCAAAAAAGGCCAAATCCTCCGCGTTACAGCTGCTCCGGCAAAAGTCCGCAGCAACCCGATTCAAAACGTTTCCTACACTGTACGCAAAGGCGATACTTTGAACACCATCGCCAACCGTTTCAATGTTGATATTAATGATATCCGCCGTTGGAACCGCAATACACGTACGGTGACCCCTGGTCAACGTTTGAAACTGATTGGTAGCTAATACTTGCTTCAAAACAAAGGCCGTCTAAAATATTCAGACGGCCTTTTTCTTTATGATAAATTATAAATTCAATTTTTGATAACAAAATAGTTATCTCTTCAAGACATAAACATCCATGCAATAACTTCCACATAGAAAAAAGAGTGTGTAAAAACACACTCTCCTCTTCAAATAGATTGCCGTCAAATTTTACTCTTAACAGCTGCATTCAAACATATAAATCCTGTATACACATCACTATGCCGGTGAAAAAGCATCACAGAAGAAGGCATCTTCCGGTAAAGCGCAATTTTGAGTCAGCAAACTTTGCGCATTCTCCGTCATGGCTGGTGACCCGCAAGCATAAACTTCATATTGGCTCAAATCAGGATAATTTTGTGCTGCAACGTTTTGCACATATCCACTCTCCCCTTTCCATTCAGAATCAGGCTTAGAAAGAACAGGCAAGAATTTCGCATTTTTCAGACGGCCTATTAATGCTTCTGCTTCTTCCAATGCGTACAAATCCTCCTGCTGACGTGCTCCCCAGTAAAAATGAACCTGACGTTCGCTATTCTGATGAATCAAATCAAGCAAGATGCTGTGGATAGGTGCGTAACCTGTACCCGTTGCCAACAAAACAATCGGTCTATCGCTGTCCTTTTGCAAAGTAAACGTACCCAATGGGCCTTTAATGCGGACAATGCCTTTTTCTTTGATTTTAGGCTCTGCACCAAAAATCATTTCCGAACATACGCCATTTTCTCGTTTCCGAATATGCAACTCCAAAACGCCTTCTTGGTCAGGTGAATTGGCGATTGAATAACTGCGACTAATATTACCCGGAAGCAACAAGTCAATATACTGCCCTGCATAAAATGCAAACGATGGGGCTTTAGGCAAAGCCAATCTCAACAAAGCAACATCATGTTTGATTTCAATCGTTTCGATACGTACAGGCAAAGTGCGCACTGGCAAAGCATTCGGATTAAACCCCTGCACATTGATTTTCAGGTCGCTCTTCGCAGTAGTACAGCACAATAGCACTTTGCCCTGCGCTTTTTCTTCTTCGCTGATGGCTTTATCAATATGATCGCCCATTTCAAATTCACCACTCATCAACTCGGCCTTACATTGTCCGCAGGCGCCACTTTTACAAGAATGGGGCAGATTTAAATTCTGACGGGTCGCAGCAGCAAGAACGGTTTCATCATCGTTTGCCGTAAATGTTATTTGATCTGATAAGGTAATAGTATGTGTCATGGTATTTAGAATAATTTTAGAATCAAAAATAAAGGCCGTCTGAAAAATAAGACCTATTTTTCAGACGGCCTGTCCTATCTATCAAGCTAATTTGGCTTTAATCAACTCTTGAACTTGAGCAGGATTGGCCTTGCCTTTACTTGCTTTCATCACTTGGCCGACAATCGCATTCAAGGCTTTTTCATTGCCGGAACGGAATTGCTCAATGGCTTTCGCATTATTTGCCAACACTTCATCCACCATCGCTTCAATTGCTCCAGTGTCGGTAATTTGTTGCAAGCCATGTTTTTCGATGATTTCGGCAATACCTGCTTCAGGCTCGGCCCACATTGCTTCAAAAGCTTTTTTCGCCAATTTGCTACTTAATGTTCCGTCTGCAACTTTAGCAACCAACTCGGCAAGGCGTGGAGCCGTAATCGGGCTTCCAGCTAATTCCAAACCTTCTTTGTTCAAAGTAGCAGCAAGCTCGCCGTTCATCCAGTTCGCCGTTAATTTACCTTGGCCGCAGGCTTTGGCTGCTTCTTCAAAATAGGCGGCTTGAGCGCGGCTGGCAGTTAACAGGCGCGCATCATAGTCAGACACGCCGTAATCGACAACAAAACGCGCCGCCATTTCATGCGGCAACTCTGGCATTTGCTCTTTGGCTTTTTGCAATTGGCCGTCTGAAATAATGACCGGAAGCAAATCCGGATCTGGGAAATAGCGGTAATCATGTGCATCTTCTTTCAAACGCATCACACGGGTTTCGCCTTTTTCAGGGTCAAACAGCATGGTTGCCTGCTGTACTTTACCGCCGTCTTCCAAGATTTCAATTTGCGCTTCCACTTCATAATTGATGGCTTGTTCCAAGAAGCGGAAAGAGTTGAGGTTTTTGATTTCACGGCGTGTACCGAACTCTGCCTGACCTTTCGGACGGACAGATACGTTGGCATCAACGCGGAACGAGCCTTCCGCCATATTGCCATCGCAAATATCCAGCCAAGTTACCAAACCGTGTAACGCTTTAGCGTATGCCACGGCTTCGGCTGCGGAACGCATTTCAGGCTCGGAGACAACTTCCAATAAAGGCGTACCGGCACGGTTCAAGTCAATACCGGTGGCACCGTTTAAACCCTCGTGCACGGATTTACCCGCATCTTCTTCCATGTGCGCACGGGTAACATTGATGGTTTTAACCTCATCGCCCACTACGATTTCCAGTTTGCCGTGTTCTACAATCGGCAAATTCAACTGGCTGATTTGATAGCCTTTTGGCAAATCAGGATAAAAATAGTTTTTACGGTCGAACACGTTTTTCTGATTGATTTTCGCATCCAAAGCCAAACCGAGTTTGATGGCTTTTTCGACGACTTCGCGGTTCATTACCGGCAATACGCCCGGCAACGCACACTCAACCACGCTGGCGTGGGCATTAGGCTCGGCACCGAATGCAGTGGATGCGCCGCTGAAGATTTTGGATTGGGTGTTGAGTTGGACGTGGATTTCCAGTCCGATTACGGTTTCCCAAGTCATAAGGGTCTTTCTGTCGAAAAAAAGTTAATCGGTTAAATGAGTGATTCGTTTTTCAGACGGCCTGAATAAAAAACATAATAGGCCGTCTGATAAGATAAGTTTATTTCCTGCGGCGTTGGAAACCGGGCAGTTGCCAATGGAAACGGTATGCAGTCAGGCGAAACAACAATCCGCCGGCAAAGAGCAGGTTTAACGTAAAAATATTAATCCAGCCCAAATGCCCGAACAGATAAATCAGCCCGCCAATCAAAATGGCTACACTGCCGTAAAGGTCGGTGCGCAAAATCATCGGCACATCATTGACCAAAATATCGCGCGCAATACCGCCACCAACGGCAGTCACAAAAGCCAAAGAAATAACGCCGAACAAATTGAGCTGCAAGGTCATACCGATTTGTGCGCCGGTAATGCTGAACGCTGCCAAACCGATGGCATCGGCAATAATAAAAGCAGCAGCCAAATAGGTGCTGCGATAACGTTGCACCCTTATCAACCATGCGATGGCAAGCGTGGCAAATACAACTATCAGCGCATCGGTTTGCAAAAACACTTGCGGAATCCGGCCGACCAAGCCATCGCGTATCATGCCGCCGCCGACAGCCGTCAGTAACGCAGTAATGACGACACCGAGTACATCCAACCGCTTGTTGTAGCCGACCAAATAGCCGGAAATGGCAAACGCGGCTGTCCCAATGATTTGAATGAAGTCGGTGGCTGTCATGTTTTTAAATATCTACAATATGCAGCACCTCAATACATTCAGGCGCTTTTATATGGTTTATTTTCAGACGGCCTTGAATCATCAAGGCCCTAAAACATTATTCCGGCGCTTTAGTGTGCCAATCGCTGTTCAGCTGAACTTGATGTGCGGCACCCAAAATTTTGGCTTCGGAGAAATAGTTGCCGATAAATTGCACACCAATCGGCAGGCCGTTTGCGCTGAAACCGGCAGGCAGAGTCAGTGCAGGCAAACCGGCAAGGTTCACGGCGATGGTGTAAATATCGGATAAGTACATTTGCACAGGGTCGTGAATGTCGCTGCCGAGTTTTGGCGCGGCAGTCGGCGCAGTCGGCGCCAAAATGAAATCACATTGACCAAAGGCCGTCTGAAAATCATTGGCAACCAGACGGCGCAGTTTTTGCGCTTTCAAATAGTACGCATCGTAGTAACCATGGCTCAATACATAAGTACCGATCATGATACGGCGTTTGACCTCGCTGCCAAAACCTTCGGCACGGGTGTTGCTGTACATTTCTTCCAAATCGCCAAATTGCACCGCACGGTGGCCATAACGTACGCCATCAAAACGGGACAAGTTGGTACTTGCTTCAGCAGAGGCAAGAACGTAATAAGCAGGAATCGACAATGATGTTTGCGGCAGGGAAACTTCAACAGTCTCCGCTCCTTGTACTTTGAGCAAATCAATAACGCTTTGCAAGGCCGTCTGAACATCGGCATCTGCGCCTTCGCCAAAATATTCTTTAGGCAAACCGATTTTCAAACCTTTGAGCGGCTTGTCCAAATCACGGGTGTAGTCTTCTTTGTCGCGCTCCAAACTGGTGGAATCGCGCTCGTCAAAGCTGGCCATAGCGTTCAACAAAATCGCGCAGTCTTCGGCTGTTTGCGCCATAGGGCCGGCTTGGTCGAAGCTGGAAGCATAGGCAACCATACCGAAACGTGAAACCGTACCGTAAGTCGGCTTGATGCCGGTAATACCGCAATGCGATGCAGGCTGACGGATAGAACCGCCGGTATCCGAACCCAACGCAACCGGTGCCAAACGCGCCGCAATCACGGCAGCCGAACCGCCTGACGAACCGCCGGGAACATGTTCAAGATTCCATGGGTTTTTGGTTGCGCCGTAGAACGAAGTCTCATTGGTCGAACCCATGGCAAATTCGTCCATATTGGTACGGCCAAGAGTAACCATGCCGGCATCCAACAGGTTTTGCACCACAGTAGCAGTATAAGGAGAAACGAAGTTATCCAACATTTTGGAGCTGCATGCACTGCGCCAACCTGTTTGGCAGAAAATATCTTTGTAAGCAACCGGCACACCGGTCAAAGCTGTTGCATTACCGGCCGCGATACGCGCATCGGCTGCTTTAGCTTCAGCAAGGGTCTTATCTTGATCGATGGTAACGTAGCCGTTGATGGTAGGGTTTTTCGCAGCAATAGCGGCCAAATATTCGGTCGCCAATTCGACTGCGGAAATTTGTTTGGATTGCAGCAGGCTGCTGGCTTGTTTGAGCGTGTAAGCGGTCATTGTGCCGTACTTTCTATAAAACAGTTTTTGCTTTCAAAACAGATATTGAAAACATCCGTTTAAATCAATAAATCGGGCCGTCTGAACAAAAAATCCTTTCAGACGGCCTTGCAATAGGGGCTTGCCGATAAGCAAAGGCCGTATGAAACCTTATTCTTCAATTACTTGAGGAACAATATACAGGCGGTTGCGCACTTCGGGGGCAACAGCCTGATATTCGGCAGCATGATCGGTTTCAGTCACTTTATCTTCGCGCAGGCGTAAAGCGGCTTCGTGCGGATGCGCCATGGGTTCGATACCGTCGGTATTGACGCTTTGCATGTTTTCAACCATGGCGAAAATATCGTTCAACTCGGCAAGCGTTTTGTTTTTTTCTTCGTCCGTTAAAGTGAGGCGCGAGAGTTTTGCGATTTTTTCCACATCATTTAAGCTTAAAGCCATAAAAAATCCTTGTCTGATAGCAATGCCTCTTGGGTTTGGGGTATCATTGCATTTCGTCTTCTATGAAGCGAAGAATTATAACCGAAAACCAAACAGGTTGGCATGGTGTTTTGATTCAGACGGCCTTTTAAGGGCGCATTTATCCGTCTAAAACCGTGTACCTGTTTTTCTTATTTTAAATACTGCTTAAAGCATCCGGACTGGGCCGGAATTTCAGGAATCCTAATGTTTCGTCTTTTATCTCGTTTCCTCTCCAATGATATTGCCATCGATTTGGGCACGGCCAACACGCTGATTTTTGTACGCGGCAAAGGGATTGTTTTGGATGAGCCGTCCATGGTTGCGATTCAATCCGGCGCAGGCAATAAAAGTAAAATTATGGCAGTGGGCACGGAAGCCAAAAAGATGCAGGGTCGTGCGCCGCGCAATATCGAAATTGTCCGCCCGATGAGGGACGGTGTGATTGCAGACTTTGTGATCACCGAGCGTATGCTGGGGATGTTGATTAAAAAAGCCACCGAAGGACGGTCTTTGGTTCCGCCTCGCGTGGTTATCTGTGTTCCTGGCGGCTCTACCCAAGTGGAACGTAAAGCAATTTTGGATTCGGCGTTTGCCGCCGGCGCGGCAAGCGTGCATTTGATTGAAGAACCGATGGCCGCCGCTTTGGGCGCGGGCTTGCCGATTGAAGATGCGGCAGGTTCGATGATTGTCGATATTGGCGGCGGTACGACTGAAATCGGTATTCTTTCACTGGGCGGCATGGCCTATTCTGCTTCTGTCCGCGCAGCCGGCGATGAATTCGATAAAAGTATCATCCATTACCTGCGCCGCCATCGCGGTGTCTTGATTGGCGAAGCTACAGCCGAAGAATTGAAGAAACAAATCGGCTCTGCCTCGGGCTTTGAAACCGAAACAGCCATGCGCATTAAAGGCCGCGATCTGGCCGAAGGTACGCCTAAATCCTTGGCAGTTACTTCAGATGAAATCCGTGAAGCATTGAGTGAAACGGTAAATCAAATCATCCGTGCCGTTCGTCTAGCTTTGGAACAGGCTCCGCCTGAATTGGCCGGCGACATCGCCGACCGCGGTATTATGCTGACCGGCGGCGGTGCGCTTCTGCACGGTATCGATACTGTCTTGGCCGACGCAACCGGCCTGCCCGTCGGTATTGCCGACCAACCTCTGAACTGCGTTGCCTATGGTGCCGGTAAGGCTTTGGACTATATCGGCAAATGGGATACCGTATTCACGGAAAACCCATAAGGTAGATGGTTATGGAACGCTCTTCTTTGCGCTTTGACGAGGCAAAAGGCTCTAAGCTGTTGCCTCGTTTTGTCGTTTATATCGCTCTGGCTGCCGGCCTGATGGTGGCAGATTACCGCTTTTCATTGATGCAGCCTGTACGTGCTGCAGTAATGCCCATGCTCTATCCTGTTCAATGGCTGGCAAATCAACCTGTTCAACTTTATCAATATTTTGCCGACCTCTCCCAGTCCAAATCCGAGCTCTTGGAACAAAACCGCCAACTTCTGGAAGAAAATGGCCGTCTGAAAATTGATTTGCAGCGAGATAAAGTCAATACTGATGAATTGCGCGAATTAAAAAAACTGTACGGTTTGCAACAAAAAGGCATTCACAACGTTATCGGTGCGGAAGTCATTTCCAATGGCAAAGATCCGCTTTCCGAAAGACTGATTATCGGCAAGGGCGGCCAAGATGGTTTGAAAGTTGGCGATGCGGTCATCGATCAAAGCGGTTTGATCGGCCTGTTGACACAAGTTCACACACAAAGTGCGGAAATTGGGCTGATTTCAGGCGGACAAAGCATTGTCCCCATAGCCGTCAGTCGCACCGGCGAACGCAATTTGGCATACGGCAATGGCAACGGTTTGGATTTGCGCTATTTTCCAACCGGCTCAGACTTGAAACCCGGCGATATTCTACTGACTTCCGGCTTGGACGGTACTTATCCGGCGGGGATTCCCGTTGCAACCGTCAGCAAGGTTGTCCGCGCATCGGGAACGCCTTATTACGATACGCAACTGACGCCTTTAGCCGCTTTACGCAGCAGCCGTTTTGTCTTGGTACTTTCTTCCGCCCCTTCTTCCCCACGCTGATTTCATGAACGATTTTGACGATTCTTACCGTGCAGTACCGCTGCACATTATGGCGGCCAGTCTCATCGTGATGATGATACTGGACTTTATGCCGTTTTCCTTTGACGGGTTCTTCTGGCTGCCTGAAATGACGGCACTGATGCTGCTGTATTGGGCATTGCACCAACCGCAACGCGCAGGCATGGGACTGGCTTTTGCCATCGGCCTGATTGTCGATGCCGCAACCGCCGCGACTTTGGGATTGCACGCCCTGTCTTACGTCGTGATGACTTATTTCATTTTAAACCACCGCCGCCAGATCATGCTGTACGGCCACATTATGCAATTGGCTGCTGTCTTGGCTGCGCTGCTTCTCAATCAGGCCGTCTTAACTGTTGCCCGTTTGTTCCTTAATCATCAGGTCATCACTTTGCAAGGCTTTGTTGCCCCATTTGTCGGCACATTACTTTGGCCGATACTCAGCCAGCTAATGTTGATTGTGACCCGTATTTACCGCTCCCACTGAAAAGATGAAACCGACTCTTCCACGCCGTCTTTCCGGTGGTCAACATATCAAGAAACCTTCCGCTCAGGCAGCACAAGCCGACGCTTTGTTGCGCCTGCTCGTTGCGTTTATCCTGATTGTTATCTTCTTTTCCATCTTGCTGGCGCGGTTCTTTTACCTGCAAGTGACTCAGCACAACGAGTTTTCCGGTCAAGCATCGAGCAACCGCATCACCCTGATTCCAACGCCGCCCGTACGCGGCGAAATCGTCGATATCAACGGCGTTCCTTTGGCCAAAAACTATCCTGTCTTTTCGCTCGAAGTTATTCCCAGCCGCATCGAAGGCAAGATGGAAGATGTCATTGAAGCATTGAAAAAATACGTCGATATCACGCCGACAGATTTAAAACGCTTCAAAAAATACCGCGAAAGCTATAGAAAATTTGAAAATATCCCACTCAAACTCAAACTGACCGATGAAGAAGCCGCCCGTTTGTCCGTACATCTGCGCGAATTCAAAGGCGTAGAGGTCAATTCACGCACTTTCCGCGAATATCCTTACGGCAAACTGACTTCCCATTTCTTAGGCTATATCGGCCGTATTAGCGACAAAGACAAAGAAATGCTGGAAGAAGAAGGCCTGACCGCCCTCTACCGCGGCAGTACACATATCGGCAAATCCGGCTTGGAAAAATATTACGAACACCAGCTTCATGGCATTCCAGGCTATCAGGAAGTCGAAAAAGACGCTTACGGCAACATCGTCCGCGTATTGAAAAATGTTCCGTCCAAAATGGGGCAAACCTTGCGCCTAGGTATGGATATCCGTATGCAACAGGAAGCCGACCGCATCTTGGGCGACCGCCGTGGCGCATTGGTGGCCATCAATCCGCAAGACGGTACTGTTTTGGCTTTTGTTTCCAAACCTTCCTTTGATCCCAACCTCTTTATTGACGGCATCGACAGCGACACTTGGAAAATGCTGAATGACGATTGGAAAAAGCCTTTGATCAACCGCGTTACCCAAGGCCTTTATCCGCCGGGTTCTACATTCAAACCCTTTATGGGCATGGCTTTGTTGGAAAGCGGCAAAATTACTCAAAACACTATCGTCCCTGCACCCGGCGCATGGAGCATACCCGGCAGCCGCCATATCTTCCGCGACTCCGTCCGCAGCGGTCACGGCTCGGCCAACTTGAGCAAAGCCATTCAAGTATCCTCAGATACCTTCTTCTACCGTTTGGGTTACGAAATGGGTATCGATAAAGCCTCTCCGTATCTGGCGCAATTCGGTTTCGGCCAGAAAACCGGCATTGACCTGCCCAGCGAATACACAGGCGTTTTGCCCAGCCGCGAATGGAAAGCCAAACGCTTTGCCAAATCTTCCGACCCGACTGCCAAAGAATGGCGCGCCGGCGAGATGGTTTCCGTCAGTATCGGCCAAGGCTACAACGCCTACACGCCTTTGCAAATGGCACATGCGACAGCATCTCTGGCCAATAACGGTGTCGTTTATCAGCCGCATTTGGTCAAAGAAGTATTGGATTTCGGCGCGCGCAAAATTACCCGTATCAACCCCAATCCTGAGCGTCAAATTCCGTTCAAAGCCGATAACTTCGAATACGTCAAACGCTCAATGGAAAAGGTATTGAAACCGGGTGGTACGGCGCACCGTATCGGTGGCGGACTCGCCTATACGATGGGCGGTAAAACCGGTACAGCCCAAGTCGTACAAATTAAACAAGGCGGCCGCTACAATGCCGCAGCCCTGCGCGAACAACACCGCGACCACGCATGGTTTATCTCGTTTGCGCCATTGGAAAAACCTGAAATTGCCATTGCCGTTATTTTGGAAAACGGCGGCTGGGGTGCGTATGCCGCGCCATTGGCCCGTGAAATGACTGATTTTTATATGCTTCACGTCAAGCCGCAACAGTTTTCAGACGGCCTTGAGTCAGATTTAGCCAAAACTGAAACAACGGACAAGCATCAGCCTATTACCAGCATTTTCCAATCTGCCTACGGACTGACGCCGACAAGCCCTGCCTCACAGCCGGAGGTTCATCATGAATAACACATCAGTGTGGAAAAATTTCAAATCCACCATTGCGGCCCCGATTGACCCTTGGCTGTTTTTTGCCATGCTCGCCATCTACATCATGAGCCTGTTCCTGCTCTATTCTGCAGACGGGCAAGAGTTCGGCCAATTGGAAAACAAAACCATCCATACCGTTTTGGGCTTTGTCCTTTTATGGATTATCGCCGTATTCAAGCCGCAAATGGCTGCCAAAGTTGCCCTACCTGTTTACATTGTCGGCGTATTACTGCTGATTGGCGTCGAAGTTGCCGGCGTTACCGTCAACGGTTCGACACGTTGGCTGAGCCTCGGCTTTACCCGTATCCAACCTTCCGAAATCATGAAAATCGGTATTCCCATGACTGTCGCGTGGTATTTCCAACGCTATGAAGGCCGTCTGAAATGGGTACATTATATTGTTGCCCTCGTTCTGATTCTTGTTCCTGTTGCCCTGATATTGAAGCAGCCAGATCTGGGTACGGCAGCACTGATTATGGCTTCGGGTATTTTTGTCATCTTCTTTGCCGGATTGCCTTGGAAGGCTATTTTTTCCGCCATTATTGCCTTTGTGGCCGCTTTGCCGCTCTTGTGGAATTACGGCATGCACGACTACCAGAAAACCCGCGTCCTCACTCTGCTCGACCCAACCAAAGACCCGTTAGGCGCAGGCTACCACATCATCCAATCCATGATTGCCATCGGCTCGGGCGGCGTATGGGGTAAAGGCTGGCTCAACGGTACGCAAACCCATTTAGACTATATTCGCGAATCAACGACTGACTTTATTCTCGCAGTATTCGGCGAAGAATTCGGCCTGATTGGCAATATCCTTTTACTGCTGGTTTACCTCATCATTCTGGCACGCGGATTGTGGATTGCCGCACAAGCGCAATCCCTTTACAGTCGTACTTTGGCAGGCGCGTTGACCATGACTTTTTTCTGCTACGCCTTTGTAAACATGGGCATGGTCAGCGGTATTTTGCCCGTCGTAGGTGTCCCCCTCCCCTTGGTCAGCTACGGCGGTACGGCTACACTTTCCATCATGGTGGTGCTCGCCCTGCTGATGGGTATTGCCAACGAACACAAAAACCTCCGCCGCCGTAATGCGGATAACGATGACCTAACTGAAAGCGAGGAATAATATGGAACTGGGTGTAGAAATCGGCAAGCTGCTTGTGGCATTTCTCGTGCTGATTAATCCTTTCAGCGCGCTCTCAATCTATCTTGATCTGACACAAAACCACAGCACCAAAGAAAAGCGCAGAATCGCGCGTACTGCCGCATTGGCCGTTTTCATCGTAATCATCGTCTTTGCACTGAGTGGCGGTATCTTGTTGAAAGTACTTGGTATCAGCGTGGGCTCTTTCCAAGTCGGCGGCGGTATTCTGGTTTTGCTGATTGCCATCTCCTTAATGAACGGCAACAATAATCCTGCCAAGCCCAAAATCGACCCCAATTCAGAAGAGCATCACCATGAGCAACAAATCCGCCGCAATGAAAAAGCCATTGCCGTCGTACCCATTGCCATTCCGATTACCATCGGTCCCGGCGGTATTTCTACCGTCATCATTTACTCCTCTGCCGCCAAAAATTACAGCGATATTGCCCTAATTATCATCTCCGGCTTTTTGGTCAGCCTGATTTGCTATTTCATTCTGGTCGTGGCCGGACGCATCAGCAAACGCTTGGGCACTACCGGCCTGACCATCCTCAACCGCATCATGGGCATGATGCTTGCCGCCATTTCCGTAGAGATTATTGTTGCCGGCTTAAAATCCATTTTCCCCCAACTGGTCGCTTGAAGTACAATCATCACAATAAAAGGCCGTCTGAAACATTTTCAGACGGCCTCATAAAAACATAAAAACAAAGGAGTCAACCATGTTTCACAGCACCCACGTTTTCACCGGAGAAACCATTTACCGCAGACCGGCGCAAAGCTATACCGAGTTCACCGACGAATTAAACCGCCTCCAAACCCTTCAGCAAACCTTCGCACAATCAAGCATTATCGAGCGCACTGCCCTCTTACAACAATTTGCCGACAGCCTTACCCAAAACCAAGAACGCCCTGATGAAATGGTCTGCGAAGAAGTCGGACGCTGCCTGCACGAATGCCGTGCCGAAATCAGCAAATCCATCGAGCTTATCCGCTATTACGTCCGCCTTACCCCCGAACTGCTTGCCCATAAAACCATCGCCACTCAAGCCAGCCTCAGCCAAGTCCGCTTCGAGCCTTTGGGCGTTGTTTTGGCAGTCATGCCGTGGAACTACCCTGTTTGGCAGATTTTACGATTTGCCATCCCTGCCCTCTGTGCCGGCAATGCCTGCGCGGTCAAACCTGCGCCCAGTGTCGCCCGCGTCAGCGAAACACTCTTCAACCTCGTCCCCAAAGGTTTGCCGCTTATCGGCGCATGGTTAAACCATGAAGACACGCTTAAAGCCATTGAAGATACCGATGCCATGGCATTTACCGGTTCGACCCATACCGGTCGCTTGCTGGCCGCCCATGCGGGCAGACATCTGAAAAAAACCGTCCTTGAACTGGGCGGCAGCAATCCGTTTATTATCCTGCCTGATGCCGATCTGCAACGTGCAGTCATCGATGCCTGCTATTCGCGCTTTCGCGATGCCGGACAATCCTGCAATGCCGCCAAGCGCATCGTTGTTACCCAAGATATTGCCGAACAATTTATCCCGCTCTTCCTTGCCGAATGCGCCAAACTGCAAACCGGCAATCCCAAAGACCCGAACACTACCCTTGCCCCGCTTCACCGCGAAGACCTGCGTCAAACCGTACACGAGCAGGTTCAAGATGCGGTTGCACATGGCGCGCAGTGCTTGAGCGGCGGTTATATCCCTGAGGGAGAAAGCTGGTTTTACCCTGCCACGGTATTGGATCAAATCAACCCGAACTGCCGCGTTTGGCACGAAGAAGTCTTCGGCCCAGTTGCCATGATTTTACGCGCCAACAATCCGGATCACGCCGTCGCACTTGCCAACGACACACCTTTCGGCCTCGGCGCCTGTATCTACACAGCCGACACGGCAAATGCATGGCAATACGCCGAAAAAATTCAAGCAGGCTCTGTCTTTATCAACCGCCACACCAGCAGCGATCTGCGCCTACCTTTTGGTGGCGTCAAAGCTTCAGGTTATGGACGCGAGCTATCAGAATTCGGGCTGTACGAATTCGTCAACGTCAAAACCTATTGGCAAAAATAAACTGTTGCATTAACTCAGGCCGTCTGAAAACCCGATTTCAGACGGCCTGAGACCTTTGCAAAATTCCCCAAAATCCCC